>JAEEQL010000023.1 GCA_016285265.1 Lachnospiraceae bacterium | reverse complement strand
CGAAACAGCGTAAGCCGTCCCTTGTTTCAAATCTAACGCTCCGGAAAGATCTCCTCTATCGCATCAAAAAGATCCTGCATAGAAAGCATCTGTGACACCCTGCCCCTGAGCTTCGACGCACCGGGCATGCCGTGGGTATACCAGGCAAGATGTGCTCTCATTTCCCTGACAGCAGTATATTCGCCCTTGTACTTAAGGAGAAGCTCGCCGTGCATTCTGGCAACCCGCCTCTTCTCCGCATTATCGGGTATATAAACTTCCCTTCCCGCTTCAAGGTCGCATATTTGTCTGAATATCCAGGGATTACCCCTTGTCGCCCTCGCGATCATAACGCCGTCGCATCCGGTTTCTTTTTTCATGTGGAGCGCATCTTCGGGATTTACGACATCACCGTTTCCGATGACAGGTATCTTCACGGCTTCCT
Organism: Lachnospiraceae bacterium; assembly: GCA_016285265.1. GTDB lineage: Bacteria > Bacillota > Clostridia > Lachnospirales > Lachnospiraceae > AC2028. The sequence continues at coordinate 29,589 of JAEEQL010000023.1, read as the reverse complement.
TGACCTGCCTGATGATATCCCAGTCTGCTTCGCCGGAATAATACTGCGTCCTTGTCCTTGCATGAACTGCGATGGCAGCCACACCCGCATCCTCTGCGATCTTCGCAACCTCGACCGCATTGATATGTTCCGCATCCCAGCCCTTTCTTATCTTGACCGTTACGGGCTTCTTCGGCGAGTTGTCTACCATCGCCTTAAGGATCCTTCCGGCCAGTTCGGGATCCTTCATAAGTGCGCTTCCCTCTCCGTTGCCGGCAACCTTGGGAACAGGACAGCCCATATTGAAATCGATGATCTCGAAATCATGATCCTGCAGACCGGCCGTCACCTCACCGAGGATATCGGGCTCGGATCCAAAAAGCTGCATGCTGACGGGATGTTCACTCTCAGCGGTCTCAAGCATAGATACGGTATTCTTGTTGTGAAAGGAAACAGCCTTTGCACTGACCATCTCCGCACACACAAGCCCCGCACCAAGTTCAGAGCATATTATGCGGAACGCCGTATCCGTGACTCCGGCCATGGGACCGAGGATATAGTCGTTCTTTAATTCAACATTACCGATCTTCAAGGATCACTCCTCCGAAAGAACCGAATCCACGTCTTCACCCAGTATCAGCACCCTGTAATATGCCTTGAGTGATTCGAAGAGTTCGGCCCTGTTCTTGCGGATCTGTCCTATCATGAGTCCCGCGGAAACCTCATCATATACGATGTCGCTCTCATCATGCCTGTTGCTCAGGATGATCTCACCGTCTTCGTCGAATTCTATAGTAAAGATCCCGCCGACCTCTTCGGTGAAAAGGACACAGATGATATGAAGGTCCTTCTGAATGGACTCGGGAATCTTCTCAAATCTCTTGTTGTAATAATATTTCTTATCGTATGAATTGGCACCGCAAAGGACGTAAAGGTCTCCGTCCATGCCGTCATCGATCACCGTGTTTTCAAATTCTTCAGACATATCCGTATACTCCTCTGACGGAAACCTCTCCGGAATTGACCTTCACAATATTTCCGTCCTCAACTTCAACAAGCAGTTCGCCTCTTTCACTGATTCCCCTGCATGTTCCTTCGTATTCGCCCTTAGGATCGAGCACCCTGACCTTCCTGTCGGAATTTATCAGGCGGTCAAAATATGCTTTCCTCGCAAAATTAAGATCTCTTTCTTCAAGAAAGCTTTCGTAAAGCGGGCCGAATTCATTCATTATCTCAGCCACGAGAAGGCTTCTTTTGATCTTCTTTCCGCAGGCTCCTTCAAGCGAAACGGCGGTCTCCTTTATCTCATCGGGGAAATCCTGCTCCCTGACATTGATGCCGACACCGATCACAACGTACCTTATGCGGTCTTCCTCGCAGCTCATCTCCGTCAGCATGCCGCAGCATTTCTTTCCGCCGAAAACTATATCGTTCGGCCACTTGATCATGGGAAGATCGGCAGGTCTTGACGTGCCCTTTCTGCCGGAAGTACTCTTGGCCTTGCCCGTAAGCACCTTCTCCATTCCCCTGCACACGGCAAGAGCCATGATAAGAGTAAGCATCGGAGCGACATCCGTAGACAGGTCCGGCTTTATCATAAGGGAAAAATAAACATTCGAGCCCGCGGGTGAATTCCAGCTTCTTCCGCGTCTTCCTCTTCCGGCCGTCTGTTCCTCGCTGACTATGAGTACTCCTCCGTCCGAATTTTCCGCACGCCTTGCCGCTTCCGAATTGGTCGAATCTATGCAGGGCAAAAAGACGACTTCCTTTACGCCTGCTGCCTCGTCAAGCCTGCTCGATATCTCACTCTTTGAAAAGATATCAGCGGGATCGGCATCACCCGGAGAATCTTCATCCTCCACCAGCCTGTAGCCGCGGTTTCTTACGGCCTCGATGTGATAGCCTTCCTTTTCCAGAGCCTTGATAGCCTTCCAGACAGCGGTTCGCGAAACATTATTCAATTCACAAAGCTCCTGGCCGGATACGTAATCACCTTTCCGGCGCAGGAGCTCCAATATCTTAGCTTTCATTATTACAGAGTTGCATCCATTATCGCCTTGATCGTATGCATGCGGTTCTCGGCTTCTTCGAAAACAAGTGACTGCTGCGATTCGAATACCTCATCGGTAACCTCCATCTCGGTCAGTCCGAAGCGTGCCCCCATCTGCGCACCGATCTTGGTCTTGAGGTCATGGAACGCGGGCAGGCAGTGAAGGAATATCGCCTTCGGACCTGCATTGTCCATGATCTTCTTATTAACCTGGTAGGGTGAAAGCTCGGGGATACGCTCAGCCCATACGGCTTCAGGCTCTCCCATTGATACCCACACATCGGTGTAGACTACATCGGCACCCTTGGTTCCTTCCATTGCATCGGATGTAAGGGTTACGCTTCCGCCTGTCTGTGCTGCGATAGCCTCGCACTCGGCTACAAGCTCCTTATCGGGGAAGTACTTGGGAGAGGTGCATGCCACGAAATGCATTCCCATCTTCGCACAGGTGACCATCAGGGAATTACCCATGTTATAGCGGGCATCTCCCATATATGCAAGCTTGATGCCCTTAAGATATCCGAAGTGCTCACGGATGGTGAGAAGGTCAGCAAACATCTGGGTGGGATGTGACTCGTTGGTAAGTCCGTTCCACACGGGCACCTTGGAGTAGAGAGCGAGCTCTTCGACTATCGACTGCTCAAATCCCCTGTACTCGATACCGTCGAACATTCCCGCAAGGACTCTTGCGGTGTCGGCGATGGATTCCTTCTTACCGATCTGCGATCCCGCAGGATCGAGGTAAGTCACATGCATTCCGAGATCGTGAGCCGCGACCTCAAAGGAGCATCTGGTCCTGGTGCTTGTCTTTTCGAAAATAAGAGCTATGTTCTTGCCGGGATGACGGTCAGCGACCGATATCCCTTTTTTCTTTTTATCCTTGAGATCTGCCGCAAGATCGACGAGGTATTCGATCTCCTCTGCGGTAAAGTCTTTCATCTTGAGCAGATCACGGCCTTTTAAATTTACCATTTCAAACTTCCTTATTCAGCGGGGCAATCCTCATATCCTGTATCGGGTGCACAAGCATCCTTGTATCCGGGGCCGGGCTGTGCATTGGCGGTAGCCTTCATTCCCTGTGAAAGAGCGGTTCCCACGCTGGCGATACCCTGAAGATCGGAAGGAAGAAGGATCGTGGTGGCACGTCCGTCTGCAACCTTCTCAAATGCTTCGAGGCTCTTGAGCTTAAGTACTGCGGCATCTGCGCCTGCATCTCTGAGGAGCTTGATACCGTCTGCCTTAGCCTGCTGGACCTTAAGGATAGCTTCTGCCTGACCTTCCGCTTCGAGGATCATCTTCTGCTTATGAGCGTCTGCGTGAAGGATCATTGCCTGCTTTTCAGCTTCTGCGTTAAGAATTGCGGATTCCTTGTTACCTTCTGCCTCGAGGATCCTTGCTTTCTTGTCACCCTCTGCCCTTGTTACGGCTTCACGTCTTTCACGCTCTGCCTTCATCTGCTTCTCCATCGCATTCTGGATCTCAGCGGGAGGAATGATGTTCTTGAGCTCAACACGGTTAACCTTGATTCCCCAAGGGTCGGTCGCAACATCGAGGGTTGCTCTCATCTTGGTATTGATGGTCTCACGGGAGGTAAGGGTCTCATCGAGTTCGAGGTCACCGATGATGTTACGAAGGGTCGTTGCGGTGAGGTTCTCGATAGCCTGCATGGGATTCTCTACGCCGTATGCATAGAGCTTGGGATCGGTGATCTGATAGAAGACAACGGTATCGATACGCATCGTAACGTTATCCTTGGTAATAACGGGCTGGGGAGGGAAATCCGCAACCTGTTCCTTGAGGTTGACTCTTCTTGCAACCTTATCGAAGAAGGGCAGCTTGAGGTGAAGACCTACGGACCATGTGGACTGGTATGCTCCGAGTCTCTCAACAATGTAAGCATTTGCCTGAGGTACGACCTTGATGCAGCTGACAAGTACTCCCAGAAATAAAACAACAAGAATTCCAACTAAAACCGGCATATTATTTCTCCTTTGCAAAAAATATTATTAGTTTCAGTCATCCTGATCTTCGATCATCTCAGGATTAAGCATTGCATCCGACTCTTCAAGCGTGATGACATTCTTGAGTGATTCATCGAGATCTACGATGAGTTTTACCCCCTCGATCTTCTTGATCACGACAACGGCATTCTTCGGTATGACCACGCCGTCATTTTCGGTCCTTGCACTCCAGTCGAGACCCGAAACGGTAACCTCTCCGATCTCCTTGAGGTTATCAATCTCGGAAGTGACGATCGCGCGTTTTCCGACAAGGCTCTCGGCATTGGATTTGAACTTGCCGACATTTAAGAATTTGACCGCTATCGGCTTGGTGAATACGAGGAGCAGAACGCTCACGACCACAAAGATCACAAGCTGAACCCAGAAATAGGGAACAAAGAGTGAACAGATCGCAGCTACAAGAGCGCCGGCCGCAAACCAGATGCTGGTAAGACCCATGGTAAGCAGTTCGACTATAGCGCAGGCCGCCACGATCACAAGCCAGAAAATAAACTGTGTGTTCATAGTCATTCCTCCTAAATAAAAATCAGATATATTTTACCATATTTCTACAAATATATGTTGAATGAAATAAAAAATGCCCTCCTTCCCGGTCGCCCGGAAAAGAGGGTTTGTTTCTGCATGATCATATCACATTGCGGCAAACAGCCTTAATAGAAAATATGATGTCCGATTGCGATGCCCGTGTGCGCACCGTTGTTGGTACGGAAGTGGGTGAACGCTCCGACATTCGAGGTTCCGTTCAATGCTTCCTGCGCCGCCTGGATACAGCTCGGGCGAATGTTTCCGGAATTGTAGACCTGGTTCAGTCTTCCGGTCATCGCGGGAGTGAACTGACCCGATGCATAGATGACACCGTGAATGGTGTTCGGGTATGCAGCGGAACGGACTCTGTTCATAACGACGGCACCGACCGCAACCTGACCTTCGTAAGGCTCTCCGCCGGCTTCGCACTGGATGAGCGCAGCAAGCAAAAGGAGATCGTCGGCATCGGTCATGTATGCTCCGTAGTTCTGATGTCTTCTTGCTTCGGCTTCGGCAGCTTCCCTGGCCCTTATCTGGGTCATGGTCTCTCCTGCATCGACCTCGAAATTGATATCGACGTACTCGGCGGAGACATATCCGTCCCACTCGCCGTAGTCAACATATATCCAGTCGGGATCGGACTGATCCACGACTTCCATGATCTCATTTTCGGGAACTATCGCAAGAACCTCACTGTCCAGTGATGCCTCGGTGTGAAGTCTGAGCGATCTGGTGTTGACGACCGCAAGTGTCATTCCGACATCGGATGCCATTGCCTTAGCCTCGTCTCCAAAAAGGAGGTAGGAATTCTCGACCCATCCCACAAGTTCACCCGACTGAATGAGCGACCACTCCTCACCCTCTTCGATAAGGGTTCCGCCGCAGTCCTTGTAGAGAACACCCATCTTCTCGGAATCAACCGTAGCTTCGCTTCTTACATTTACATAGTTCCTGATGTCGACCATGACAATTGAGTCTATATCGAACTCATCGGGGAAAACAATTCCCAGCTCCGCGATGGTGTTGTCGATCACCTGTGATGCGTTATAGGAATTGAGCACACCCGAAGCGCCGCCCCTTGCATCTTCCAAAGGACTCGCACACACATCAAAAGAAGCCTTCCCGGAAAAGAGGACGGTTACAAACGTAAGTGATGAAATTATGATCTTGGAAAGTTTTCTTCTGCTCATACTTTCATGCCGAATTATTACGGAATTGTTACGGCGAAGGTATGATAGCAAAATAGAAATATTATGTCAAACTGAAGGTCCTAAGAGGGGGCAAACCCTCCGGAACCCGCGTAGATATTACGATTCCCTTGTGTCCGGCGGTCTCTTTTATGTAAGAAAATGCCTTTTTCCGTGTATTTTCATCCATTCCGAGGAAGGGTTCGTCCAGGATAAGGATGTCGGAAGGCACCGAACATGCCCTGACAATGGCTGTAATACGGCGTTTTACGGGATCCAGCTCACTTACGGGAATGTTTATTGACTCTTTGTCAAGGAATTTCTCAAGCTCTTCCGCTGCCACGGCGGGGGAAGTTTCGGGCCTTATGACCGCAACATTTTCCGCTGCGGTGAGATTTTCGATAAGTCTGTCCTCCTGAAAAACGACTCCGGCATTGACCCTGTCATATTTATAATCGCCGAGGAGTCTTACCCTTCCGGAGGTCGGATTAAGTATTCCTATTATTATGGATATAAGAGCACTCTTTCCGGAACCCGCAGGTCCGGTGAGCAGCCAGGTATCATCCGAGGAGATCTCCCAGGAAATATCCTTCAGGATATCTTTACCATCGATCTGAAGGCTGACATTTTCCACTTCGATCGTCATGACTCCCCTCCCTTCTTTCTCAAAAGGGCGGGAAGGATTATGTACTTAAAGATCCTGAGCTTCGGCATATGGAAAACCTTAGCCATTTCAAGAAGCTGCTTATCTTCCTTAGTCATTGCTTCTCTGCCTCCTTGCTTCATATGAAAGGATGGATGCCGATACCGCGGCGTTCAGACTCTCCGTTTTGCCGCTCATCGGGATAAAAATACCTTTTGACACTTTGTCAACAACGTTCCCGGACAATCCGTTCCCTTCATTTCCTATAAGAAGGGCACAGGGCGCGGTCAGATCACACTTATCGTAGCTCTCCGCAGCATCCAGTCTTGCGGCATAGCAGGTTATTCCTTTTTCCTCGAGACGCAATATACATCCGGGGAGGTCATCTTCTATTATGAAGGGGATCCTGAATATCGCACCCATTGATGAACGGACCACCTTGGGGCTTAAGGGATCGGCGCATCCGGGAGTAAGGATGATTCCGCTTACGCCTGCTGCCTCCGCCGTCCTGAATATCGTTCCCACATTCCCGGGATCCTGGATATCTTCAAGGACCGGGATAAGGGGCACTCCTTTTCCGCAGACATCCTCTTCCGAAAAGGAAGGAGCATCAAGCACCGCCAGCATGCCCTGGGGAGTCTTCATTGTGGAGATCTTTTCGAAGATATGGTCGGGAAGCTTTATTACATCGTCACTTTCCAGTGAAGCGGAAAGGTTTTCGAAGGCTTCGAAGAGCTTTCCTTTTTCCTTTTGCAGAGCGGAAAGACAGCTTTCAGAAACAAAGAGCCTTCTTACGGATGAAGAAGGCGCTTCGGTCACAAGCTTGGTCCCTTCCGCAACAAATACTCCGTCTTCTTTTCTGGCGGAAGCTTTCGATGCGTACTGAACGGTCTTTTTGATTATTTCATTGGAAGGAGAAGTGATCTCTCTCATATCAGAGCTTGGCGGACTTTTCAGCAACTGCCTTGGCAGCGTCGATGACTGCGGCTCTGAATCCCTTCTCTTCAAGGACTCTGACACCCTCGATGGTGGTGCCTCCGGGTGAGCAGACCATATCCTTGAGGTCTCCGGGATGGCGTCCTGTCTCGAGCATGAGCTTTGCGCTTCCGAGAACGGTCTGAGCTGCGAACATATATGCCTGGCTTCTGGGCATTCCCGCTTCCACAACGGAATCTGCCAGAGCCTCGATGAACATGAATACGAATGCGGGTGATGAACCGCTTGCGGCAACAACCGCATCCATGAGTCTTTCGGGAACGACGGATGCCTTTCCGAATGACCTTGCGATTTTAAGGGCAAGCTCGGTCTCTTCTTCGGTAACATTTCGGTTGGGGCTGAGCGCAGTGCAGCCTTCTCCCACAAGTGCGGGAGTATTGGGCATTGCACGTACGATCTTGGCCTTGCTTGAGCCGAATGCCTTCTCTATGAAGTCAAGGGTCTTGCCTGCCATGATGCTGAAGATAAGTGTCTTTTCACTCGTAGCATCAGCGATCTCTGTTATCACTTCCTTGGCAAAGATGGGCTTTACGGCAAGAACAAGCACATCAACATTCCCCGCAACATCGGGATTGTTCTTTCCTATATTGATGCCGTACTTATCCCTGACGCTTGCAGCCATTTCCGCAGACTTATCAAATCCGTATATATCCGCGGGAGCAAAAAGTCCGCTCTTGATTATTCCGCCGATGATGGCGCCGCCCATATTTCCGAGTCCGATGAATCCTATTTTCATTTCTTTATCTCCTTTGAAAAGAATCAAGCTTTGAAGTATTCGGGTCTTCCGCTGCGGATCTGCCCTTCGTCGATCCTGTAACGGTTCAGGTGCTTTTCGACAAGTGCAGATGCGGTGTCCTTATCCTTTGCCTTGATGGCTTCGAGCATCGCACGGTGGTCGTTTACGACCTTCAGATCCTTGACCGTCTCAACGGAAAGATTTCTTACCCTGTCGAAGTGGATCATCATGGTCGAGTGGATCTCGTAGATGATGTCCTTCTGTGCGACCCTGTATATATCACGGTGGAATTTGTTATCAAGATCGAAGATCTTGTCGGTCATCTCCCTTGAAAGATAGAACTCCTGGAGGGATACGTTCTCCTCGAGCTTTGCGATGCCTTCTTCACCCGCTACGTCACAAGCTTCGCGGATAACGGCAACATCCATTACTCTTCTCAGGAATCTTGCTTCTTCAACCATCTTCGGATCGATCAGCGAAACGAAGCTTCCCCTCTGGGGATAGATCTCAATGAGATATACCTTGGCAAGTTCGATTATCGCTTCCCTTACCGGCGTTCTCGAAATACCGAGTTCCGCGGCAAGTTCATTTTCGGAAATGGGAGTTCCGGGAGCAAGATCGAGGGAAGTGATGTTTCCCTTGAGAACCTTCAGGGCATAGTCCCTTGCGCTTTCTTTTCTGAGTCTGGGATAGATTTCCATTTTGCTTTGTATCCTCCGGACAAGATTTCACACTATTCCATAATATCATTAATATATGAAATTTAACATAAAAAAAGCGGGGACATCTGATATGTCCCCACTTCCCATTGTTTATTCCTTTGCAGGTATGAGTTCGACATTGATACTTGGCATTGCGGCTTTGAGCTCGTCAACCTTTGACTTATCATCCGCAACCCAGGTAAGGAGCACATCTCCGTTGCCGTCCCTGAACTCCACATCACAGGACCCCTTCTTGTAAAGGATCGCATGAAGAAGAGTCACGTCGCTTATCCTTATGAATCTGTATGTAAGATCTCCGAGATAAGTGAATCTGCTTCCGAAATAATCCTTGGTCGCAAAGATGTACTCGTCCTTGGAATTTTCAACCTTGAAAGCAGGCGCCGCTCCCATCTGGGCATCAAACTCCTTCGCATCCTCGGGAGTCTTCAAAAGATCATCGAGATCCTTTCTGGTGACAGCTGCGGCATCGATCTTTTTTCCTTTTCCGGTAAGGATAAGTACAAGAAGAACGATAAATACCGCGATTCCGATGAGGGCATAGAGTCCGCCCTTGGCCTGTTCATCGGCAAGTGCGCCGTTTCTGATCATCATGAAGATCATCGCACCGATGAGAAGTACGGGGATGATGACAAGGATCTTCTTGTTTCCGTTACTCGTATTTCTTTTTGCGTTTACTTCCTTTTCGTACTGCGAAAACCATGCCGACTGAGATGCCGGTGAAACCGTGTTAGCCATATCTGCCCTCCTTTTACCTTTTGTTAAAAAAAGGGAATGGCTTTCGGAACCATTCCCTTCATATTCAATTAATGAAAGATCAAAGTGAAAGAAGTCTTGCCACTTCGAATTCGTACTCATCGATGTTCTTGGTCATTGCAAGACCTTCCTCGATGTCTACGTCCATGAACTTACCGTCCCTGTAGCCTACGACTCTGTTAGTCTTACCCTCGATGAGGATATCAACGGCTCTTGCGCCCATGATGGATGCATAATATCTGTCCTTTGCGGTGGGTGATCCGCCACGCTGCATGTATCCGAGGATGGTAGCTCTGGTCTCGATACCGGTAGCTGCCTCGATACGTCTTGCCATTGATGCGGAGTGTCCGATTCCCTCAGCGTTGATGATGAGGTGGTGGGTCTTACCCTTCTTACGCGAAAGGATGATGTTGTTGATTATCTTCTGCTCATCGAAATCGTACTTCTCGGGGATGAGGATGTCCTCTGCGCCGTTGGCGATTCCGCACCAGAGAGCGATGTAGCCGGCATTTCTTCCCATGACCTCGATGATGGAGCATCTTTCGTGGGATGAGGAAGTATCCTTGACCCTGTCGATAGCCTGCATTGCAGTATTAACGGAGGTATCGAAACCGATGGTGTAATCGGTGCAGGAAATATCAAGGTCGATGGTTCCGGGAAGTCCGATGGTGTTGATGCCGAGTCTCGAAAGAGCCTGAGCTCCTCTGTATGAACCGTCTCCGCCGATAACGACTATTCCGTCTATTCCGTGCTTACGGCAGATATCGGCACCCTTCTGCTGTCCCTCGAGAGTCTTGAACTCGAGACATCTTGCGGTTCCGAGTACGGTACCGCCTCGCTGTATGATATCAGAAACATCATGAGCCTGCATATCGAAGATCTCTTCGTTCAAAAGGCCCTGATATCCCTTTTTGATTCCCTTTACCTTAAGTCCTCTTGCAAGAGCAACACGGACAACGCTTCTGATGGCTGCGTTCATTCCGGGCGCGTCACCGCCGCTTGTAAGTACGCCGATTGTTTTAACTTCCTTAGCCATATATTCCTCCGGGTATTAACGATATCCCCATAGTTCTCCAACTGTACCCAAAATATTTTATTATCATTTTCCGCGTAAATCAATGAAAAAATAGGGAAAATGCTTAATTTGCAAAGCAAAAAAACGATTTTTCAGCCTCATCCGTTTACTTAACGGCCACGTTGTCCTTGCCGAAGCATACATATAAGCTCTGAAGGAGGTCATCAGTGATGCCCACTCTTTCTTCAAGGGTCTTAAGGAGTTTCTCCTCTTTGATGAAGATCACGCAGGGCTCTTCACCGGGATATGCCTTAAGGGTCTCACGCAGCATTGACAGACCCGAGGTGCAGGCGTTCCTGTTTTCGAAGCGGATAAAAAGACCCTTCGAGGGAACGACGCTTGCACTTGCAGATTTGCCGGGAGCTCTGCCGAAAGCCTTATCTGCGATAGCCTGCATGTCGACGGGCTTTTCCGTAGCTGATTGTTGTGCACTTCTATTCCGGTCGCCTTCAGATTGCCGCTGATCCGCCGCCGCGGACTGATTCTGACTGCCGCCCTGCTTTTTGTATGCTCCGAAGGTATTGCCCCGGCTGTAATTCTGCCTTCCGAATCCCCTGAAGCCCGGCTGCGATGCCTCTTCGAAGGAAACGATGTCTGATGCGATCAGCTTGGAGCCCCTGTCATCGGTATCATCGAATCTTCCTCTTATGAAGAGCTTCTCGTCATCCTTTATAAGGGTGCTGTACTTTTCATATGTCTTGGGAAAAGCAACGGCACTTATGTCGCCGTTCAGATCTTCAAGCACGAATGTGGCCATCACATCCCCGTTTCTGGTGGTGCGCAAGGTAACGTCACGGGTCATTCCGCAGACGGTTAGGAAGTCGCCGTTCTTTACGTTTCTTTCGCTTCCGTCCTCATCCTCTTCGTCATCGTTTGATGCGCCGAAAGCGGAAGAATCCGCGGTTATGTATTTCTTTATAAGGGGCGCCCACTCATCAAGAGGATGACCGCTCACATAGATGCCGAGTACTTCCTTTTCCAGAAGGAGTCTTGTTTCGTTGTCGTAATCGGGGATGTCCGGAAGTGAGCCCATATCTGAGACATCCTTGTCACTTCCGTCAGTCGCATCATCCAGATCAAAGAGTGACATCTGTCCTTCGATCTGTCCCCTCTTGATATTTACAAAAGAATCCATGATGCTCTCGAAGGTTTCAAGGCACTGCTTTCTGTTAGGAGCGATCTCCGAAAGTGCGCCCGCCTTGATCATCGCTTCGACCGCATTCTTGGAAACCTGGGTTCCCGAGATCCTGCGAAGGAAATCACTGTAATCGGTAAAGTCCCCGCCAAGAGAGCGGATGCCTGCGATCGCGCTGACTACCGGATAACCTATTCCCTTGATGGCGGTCAGAGGGAATCTTATGCATCCGTTTTCGGTCTCGAAAAATCCCGAGCTCTTATTCACATCGGGAGGAAGGATCTTAATACCGAGCTGCCTTGCGGCAAAGAGGTAACCGCTGAGCTTTCCGACATTTCCTATTTCGGATGAAAGAAGGGATGCCATGAACTCGAGCGGATAATGATATTTGAGCCATGCGGTCTCATATGCGAGATATGCATAGCATACAGCGTGCGACTTGTTGAAGCCGTAGCTGGCAAATTCCATGAGTCTGTTATATATCTCCTCCGCAATCTGAGGCTTTATCCCGTTCTTAATGCATCCGGGAACATATGCGGGAAGCTTGTCTTCGGGAGTGCCCGCCGCTTTCTTTTCCGCGATCTCCCTTTCATTACCGTTAATGAAGATATCCCTTTCGTATTCCATAAGGGATGCCTTCTTCTTACTCATGGCCGCGCGTACGATGTCACTCCTGCCGACACTGTAGCCCGCAAGCTTGACAACGATCTGCATTACCTGCTCCTGGTAGACTATGCAGCCGTTCGTTGGCCTGAGGATTGATTCTAGTTCGGGACAAAGGAATGAGACCGACGCCTTGTTTTCCTTGCCTCGGATGTAATCGTCAATGGACTTCATGGGACCGGGTCTGAAAAGTGCTATTCCCGCGATGACATCATCAAGCGACTCGGGCCTGAGCGCTCTCATGAACATCCTCATGCCGCGGGATTCAAGCTGGAACACACCGTCTGTCGCACCTTCCCAAAGGGATTCGAAAACCTTTCTGTCATCGAAATCCATCTTGGAAAAGTCAATCTCGGTGCCCGTATTTTCACGGACCTTTTCGATCGTATCTTCTATTACGGTAAGGTTTCTGAGTCCCAGGAAATCCATCTTTAGAAGCCCCAGCTTTTCGAGAGGCTCCTTGGTGTACTGAGACTGGATATTATCCTCGGTGCCCAGGCACAGGGGTACATACTTTTCCGCTTCGTCACGGCATATGACGACGGCAGCGGCATGGGTGGACGAATGCCTCGGAAGTCCTTCGAGCTTCCTCGACATATCGATGACCTTCTTAACATCCGGATCTTCGTCGTATCTTTTCTTAAGCTCGGGAACTGATTCGAGCGCTTCATCAAGTGTTATGCCCAGTTCCCTCGGAATGAGGTTGCTGATCTCGGAACCGAACGCATAGGGAAGATCCATCACCCTGGCAACATCCCTTACAACACCCTTCGCCGCAAGTGTTCCGAAGGTGACTATCTGGACCACATTTTCCTTGCCGTATTTGCGGGAAACGTAATCGAACATCTCCTGACGGGATTCGGGTGCAAAGTCTACGTCGATATCGGGCATCGATACACGCTCGGGGTTTAGGAATCTTTCGAATACAAGATCGTATCTGACCGGATCTATCTCCGTGATACCAAGGCAATACGAAACAATACTGCCTGCGGCGCTTCCTCTGCCGGGACCTACACTTATATGGTTCTTTCTCGCATAGTTAATGAAATCCCAGACGATCAGGAAATACTCGACATATCCCATATCGGAAATGACACCGAGTTCATATTCCATCTTTTCTTCGAGCGACCTGCCGGAGGAATCCCTGATCTCCGAATGCTCCGCGCCGTAGCGCCATGTAAGTCCCTCATAGCAGAGGTGCTTAAGATAGGAATATCCGTCAAAGCCGTCAGGAACCTTATAGTCGGGAAGCCTCGTTACTCCGAACTGCATCTCGACATTACATCTGTCGGCGATCTTCTGCGTGTTTTCAAGCGCCTCGGGAGCATACCTGAAGAGCGCCTTCATCTCCTCTTCCGAACGGACGAAGAACTCCCCGGGCTTATATCTCATTCTGTCCTCATCGGAAATACGTGCACCCGTCTGAAGACAAAGGAGAACGTCATGTGCATCAGTATCCGATGCATATGTGTAGTGACAGTCGTTGGTGCATATGAGAGGAATTCCTGTCTTTCTGCTTATCGATAAAAGCTCGGTATTGACAAGGGTTTCTTCCGGGATGCCGTGATCCTGAAGCTCAAGGAAGAAATTGCCTTCACCGAAAATATCCCTGTATTCAAGTGCCGTCTCAAGCGCCTTTTCGTTAAAGCCGTGCGTGATGAGGGATGCCACCTCACCGTTTAAGCATGCGCTCGATGCGATGAGTCCTTCGTGACACTCTCTCAAAAGCTCTTTGTCTATCCTCGGCTTATAGTAGAAGCCTTCCGTAAATCCGCGGCTGACCAGCTTTAACAGATTTCCGTATCCCGTATTGTTCTCGGCAAGAAGAACGAGGTGATAATATTTTTCATCCCTGGCATTCTTATCGAATCTCGAACCCGGAGCGACATAAACCTCGCATCCGATGATCGGTCTGATGCCCTGCTTTTTACATTCATCATAAAAATCGACCACGCCGTACATTACGCCGTGATCGGTTATAGCCGCAGCATTCATGCCGAGTTCCTTAACCCGTGCCACGTAATCCTTTATTCTGTTGGACCCGTCCAGAAGTGAATACTGGGTATGGGTATGCAGATGGACAAAGCTCATACCGTTAATCCGAAAGTTTTATAACAAGCACATCATCAACAAATGCGATGGATCCTTTTTCGGGATATTCGGGCATCAGGTCAGTGATCTCCTCAGAAACATCCTGCGTGGTAAAGTTCATATCCTCATTCAGGTAGTAATTCATATAGAACGGGAAGGACCTGATATAGTTGAAAGGAGTATTATTATTTCCGTGAATAGTGACATCCTTCAGATAAATGACCGGACCGTGGTGTTCATTGAACTCGAGCGATCCGACGATCTTAACGGGAGTCACACCGGGCTCGTAGCCTTCCGTTTCACAGACATCATCCGCAATCCTGGTACATATCGAAAGTGCCTCTCTGTCCTCCATATCCAACTTCATGTAAACCTGGTTACTGAATACGACCGAATGCCATACAATGACAAATACGGGGATCAGCGCGATAAACATCATCTTCCTTGTGCTTGCGGCCTTCGCAAGGATCACCGCAAAGAGTACATAAATGAAATAGATGCCGTAGATCATAACATCATATTCAAAGCCGTTTGAGATGATATAGATCACATTGGAAAAAAGCGGAATGCACAGAACCAGGACCGCCTGAAGCACCATCTGAAGCACTGAGGATCCGTTCCTTTTGTTAATGATCGCAAGTCCGGCAAGCAATATCAGGACAACAGCCATGACGCAGATAACAATAAGTATATCCCAGGCATCGCTTACCTTTCTTCCGAGAAGATAAGTGGAAACAAACGTGCCCTGATGCGTAAGGTAATATATGTATCTTTCATAGGTCCCGGCAAGAAGGCTTCCGAAACCGGGGCCTTCCACCCCGCCCATATTGGCAAGGCTGTTATAGCTCATCGCTTCAACGACATGATGAACCGCAAGAACAAGTTTATATAGCGCAAAATACAATCCGCCCGAAAGAACAACTCCGATGACCGTCTTTCCGGCCCTGATGAGGAAGGCTTTGTCAGGTTTCTTTTCCGAAAGCTCCCTGATATAAATGATCGCAAAGAGCATGAATGCAACACAGATATACATCTGATAAAATCCCATGCTCACCGCAAGAGAGACAATACCGGGAATATAGCAGACTATCCTGTCTTTGGTGAACAGATACACTCCGAGTACCGCGAAGAAAAATGCGGACATATAAACATCGATCCAGGGAGTATATGCCGCCATCGCACAGGTGATCGTAACGTTGCATGAAAGCACCGCACATATCATGAACAGAAGAACCCTGTCTTCTATCTTAAGGATCTCGGAAATAAGATAAACCGAAAAAGAAAAAATGATCATCGAGATGATTCCGACAAGCCAGGGTGAAACAATGCAGCCGCGGAAGATCATGGTGAAGGTCTGCATGAATCTTCCGAGAGAACGCTGCCAGAGAATGTCATCCTGGAAAACACTCGCAAGAGTATCGGCAGTGTACAGATTGTTCATGAATCTGTAACCGTGCGCCGCCATCCACAGGATCACGGAATATAAAAGAATATCCTTTAATTTTCCGGACTTAATACCTTGCATATACACAGAACCTCTCATCCTTTGCGACAAGTCTGTATCCTGCTTCGATACAGCGCTCCTCTATCCTTCCGCCGGAAGGAGCGGATATGTATCTGGTCTTCAGATCATCGAAATTATCATAGGAATAATCAAAGCAGCAGTTGATGCCCGTTCCCGAAGGAACCGCATAGAGCATCTGCCAGTCGGTTGTCACGCTTTCACCGTCAACAATATCCCTGAACTCCCATATCACGGCATTGTCGTATGAAGGAACACTCGCAGGATCGAGCTTTATCCCCTCATCAAACGCACTTCTGAAATATTCGTATCTCGCCTCGGACTGAGCTGTCTGCTTAGGGATCCCGAAATCGTAATCATTGCCCACCGCATGGAAAACACCGAAATAGATAAGGCATATACTCATGAGCAGGGCACAGATCCATGATCTTTCCTTCTTTGCGATCATGAGGATGACACCTACGGCAATAAACGTAAGAAGATGCTTGCTTCCTTCGATGAGCTTGTACATAAGAAGGATCGCGACAAGGAGTGCGAAGTCGGCAAAGAGCATATAGAGCCTGCAATAGAAGGAGCCGCCAAGGTTATCTGCGATCTTCCTGCGAAGGATTTTCCTGTCCGCTTTCTCTGCAGCATTTTCAGGCGCAGACTCCGTTTCCGCGGCAACACTCTTTCCGGCTGCTTTTTCCGTCACAGCATCTGCTTCCGCAGCAATACTCTTTCCTGCAGCTCTTCTCTGGGCTATAAGCTGAATGCCCTGCACGGCCATCATGAACAGATAGATGTCGAAGAACATTCCGGGTGCGCTGTCGATATAGAAGGCATCCTTCATGAATCTGAAGAAATCCATTCCCTTGTAATAAAGCGTTCCGAACAGGTTATGTACGCCTGCCTTAAATCCGGCGGTAAAGAAAGTCGTGATGAAATCGGTATAGAAGAACGGCATAAAGTATTCCGCGGAAAGGAAGTGATTCAGCAGGTAGTAGATAAATGCCGTAACTCCGATGACACCGAATGAAATGAAGAAAGCGATGAACTTATTCCTTTTGCCGGAGGCCTTAACGAACATCACAAGGAGTGCAAATACGAGGAACAGTATCATGTACGGTCTCATCCATGTCATGAGAGATCCGAGCACGATCGCACCGGTCAGATATCCTTTTTTCGATGTCCTGAAAAAACCGAGCATGCATCCCCAGAAAACGAGAAGATGCGCAAAGCATATGACCTCGGGCATGCATGAATAGATATATCTGAGGTTGAGGAAAAATGCGAAGAACCAGACTGAGATCGCCATTGTCTGCTTTACCGACGGCTTTGTCATAATGCCGAAGAGGATAAGCGCTGACGAATAGATGATCGCGTTATAGACAAATACGGACTTCATCGTCCATCCGAAAATAATCCCAAGTAAAACCCAGGGCCAGACAAGTACGGGGCTCCATGCGGCAAAGCTTAACGAAAGCGCGTGTCCGTCATTGAAGCCGTAATAACCCATAGGATATCCGTGGTCGATGATCGCTTCCACCTGTTTGAAATAAAAGAGCTCATCATTCCACTCGCTCGTTATAAGTGAGACCGGAGTCGGATCGATGATCACTTTTACGAGTACATAAATAAAGGGAAGGAGTCCCAAAGCCGCGATGCATATGAGATTTATAACCTTGGGGTTCTTTAAAAAATCCTTCTTCATCTATCTATATTCCAACTGTCACGGATGATATATTGGGGAGAATTGTTCATGCTGATGTACATTCTTCCGATGTACTCACCGATAAGTCCGAGAGTAAGAAGGATCATACCGCCGAAAAACACTATTGAGCTCATTATCGCCGCATAACCCATCACAGCGTTTTCCGGGAAAAGAAGTCTTCTTACGATGACAAAGAGTCCGTACAAAAGACCGGCAACGGCTGAAAAGCCTCCGATGAAGGTCGCGATCCTTAATGGCTTTACGGAAAAAGCGGTAAAGCCGTTGAACCACAGATTCAGAAGCTTTTTGAGATTATAGCCGCTCGTTCCCTCCATCCTGTCTCTGTGATCGATGGAAACATTTGTGATCCTTGTGGTTGAACGGAGCACAAGTCCGATGACGTAGGGATACGAATTCTCATACCGGATCATATCCTCCACTATAAAACGCTTTACGGCAAAATAACTCGACACGAAAAGCTCCCTGGGCTTTGAGAGCATCACACGGAGCATCATATCATTTACACGGCTTCCGAAATTCCTGAATCCGGAATGTTTCTTGTGGTCATACTTTGCATAGACGGCATCATAGCCTTCGTCGATCTTCTCAAGGAGTCTGCCGACCTGGTCAGCGGGAGTCTGTCCGTCGTCATCAAGGCATACGCAGATGTCTCCGTCGGAATACCTGAAGCCTGCCATGAGTGCCGCATGCTGTCCGAAATTCCTCGCAAAGGAAATACCGCTGATCCTTTCGTCCTCTTCGCAGAGCTTCTTTATCGTCTCCGCGGTTCCGTCGGGCGAGCAGTCGTTTATGAGAAATATATCGAATGTGTACCTGTCACTCATTCCGGACATGGTGGTCCTGATCTCTTCCACAACCGAAGGAAGAGTATTCTCGGATCTGTAACAGGGAATTATAAAGCTGATCTTTTCCATAAATATGTGCCTGTGTTTTTCCGCTCATCCGGAAGCTTTCCGGTAAGCATTATTTTGCTTCGTTAAATCTGTCGTGGATACGGGTAAGTCTGTATTCGAAATCCTTGCGGTCCTTGGAATCCACCACCTTAAGCACCATTCCGGTAAACAGGGAAAGGAGTCCGGCCATAAATACAAAACCGCAGGTGATCAGTGTCGGAAATCTGGGAACAAGGCCCGTGGTCGCATAATCGCTTATGATGGGAACCATGAAGACCAGGCTCGCAAGCATGAGCACACAGGCAATGATTCCGAAGAAATGCATGGGTCTGTAATTTCTGTAAAGGGACATCATCTTGCGGATGACCTTGAAGCCGTCGGGAAGTGTGTTGAGCTTGCTTTCGCTTCCGCTGGGCCTGTCACGGTATTCGACAACAACATTGTCAACCTGAAGATCGTAATTGACCGCATGGATGGTCATCTCAGTCTCTATCTCAAATCCCTTGGAAAAGACGGGGAAGGTCTTGACGAAATCATATGACATCGCCCTGTAGCCTGTCATGATGTCGCGGATATCGGCCCTGAAGAGATGATTGATGCCCCATCTCATGAGGGAATTTCCGAAATTGTGGAATGGTCTCTTGTTCTCCGTAAAGTAAGTGGATGAAAGCCTGTCGCCCACAACCATGTCGGAATTCTTCTCAAGAACAAGCTTTACCATCTCAGGAGCACTCTCAAGGGGATAAGTGTCGTCACCGTCGATCATGAGATAGCACTTTGCATTGATCTCGCGGAACATTCTTCTGATGACATTTCCCTTGCCCTGCTTGTATTCGTTCCTGACAACCGCCCCGCACTCCTCGGCGATCTTCGCCGTATCGTCGGTGGAATTGTTGTTATATACGTAAATAACCGCCTCGGGGAGGACTTTTTTAACATCCCCTATAACCTTGGCGATGGTCTGAGCCTCGTTATAGCACGGTATCAGAACTGCTAAATTATCCATAAAAAACTCCAAAAAGAAAAACGTAGTTAACTGTATAAAAATGATGTTATTATAGTTAAGTGTGACATGGTCACATACAAAGTTATTATACCATATCAGAGCATGAAAAAAACCTTACAAAATAAAAGAATATTGATGATCTCAGGGGGGATTTTCGCAGTCCTTCTTCTGATATTCGTCATAATATATTCGGTATACAGAGCTCTCCATCCCCGCAAGATCGAAATAAGCGCCGAAACGGCAAAACTGCCCTCCATAGAGCGCATTGACAGGGGCAATCTTAATGCATTTGATTACATCGGCGAGACCGATGCATTTCTGGCATGCATGTATGATTCGAACATTTCCGATGATGTGTTCGTAACCTTCTTCGGATATGAGAGCGTAACGGTAACGCGCAGGATGCCGTCGGTCAGAGTCCTCGGAAACCGTATGAAAAAGATATTTGAAGACATTCCGGAAGAGTCCTTCCCGAGATATATCGTCCTCGGGATAGATCCTTATGCGGCTCTGCTCCAGTCCTGCTCCAATTCGGATCTTTACAGAAAGCAGATCGCGTTTATCCGCGATATCGCGGTCTCGCACCCTGCCTGCCGTATACTCATAACCCTTCCGGACGATTCCGCGTTCAAATGGACATCACTCGACGAAACGAAGGTAAAACAGGCAAGGAGCTCATATATCATCACGGTCCGTGAGCTTTCGGACATTGAAAATATCCGCATCATCTATAACTCTGTCGAGGAATGGGTTCTTTATTCGGATTGCATCAGGGAGGACGGACCTCTTTCTCCCGTCCTTTACAATATCGATTCACACCTGCTCGCAACAAATATAGACCCGAATGCGACGGATCACATCCTCACTTCGGATAATGTAAATGCGATCATGGACGAAACCATCGAAAGGGCGCGCAGGTACGAAGATATCAGAAGCTCCTACGCCGACCTTACCGGTAAAGACGTCTATTTCATCGGGGATTCGATATTCGGCAATTACAGGGACGAAACCGCAGTTTCTTCCTTTTTCAGGGATATGACCGGCGCGCAGGTTTATAACCTCGGCGAAGGCGGAATGGCCGCCGTATCCGCAGCCAATTCCTCATCCGACATTGGAAGCGCGATCAATTACCTCATCGGAAAAGAAAGACTTGAAACCTTCAGCACACGCTGCTATGGTTTCAAGAGTTATTATTCGTATTGGAACGCCGCAGACCGTCTGAAGGAAACAAAGGGCGAGAATTCGATATTCATCGTCGAATTCGGACTGAACGATTATTTCTCCGGCAAGACAGAGGATGAATTCCACAGAGCGATGAACATGATCATCACCGGACTAAAGAGCACATATCCTAAGTCTGAGATCCTTGTTCTTTCACCCGGCTTCATCAGGATGTATAATGACGGAACGATGCCCACCGCGGAAACAGGCTCCGTGCTTCAGGCTTACCGCGACATAACGGCGGAGGTTGCAGCGCAGCAGAGCTGCGCACTCCTTTCACTTACGGACGATTTCGGATTCTCGCAGGAGGATACGGAAAGCTTCCTGCTCCCCGATCTTGTCCACTATAACGAAAACGGAAGGTATCTCCTGGCTCAGGGGCTTGCGAGATATTTTAAGAAATGACTCAGGATCAAAGTTCAAAGCCCGTAAGAAGACTCAACACAAAAGGAAAGATCGTAGCAGGTCTTTCTTTGTGTTTCTTCATCGCCGGCTTCATTGTTCTCATACATTCCCTCTTTTACGCAAAGCAGCTGCAGGATACCTACACCTATGAACTGGGTTCCGGCATAAGCGAAGATGCCGCAGATTATATCGATGCGGGATTTTTCGCCCGCCACCTGGCCATAGCAGACTTTTCGCTTGTGGATAAGACTAAGCCCGGAAGATATCCGATGTGTGTCGTATACTTCGGCAAGGTTTTTTCCTATGACATCGTCATCAGGGACACCATAGTTCCCGAGATCACGTTAAAGGAAGGACCGTTTTATTTCCTTCCCGGAACAAAGCTTAAGCCGTCCGATTTTCTGGAAAGCGTTAAGGATGCGGACACCCTTTTGAATATTTCCTTTGATACCGAATTCATCGAAGCGGGAGCATTAAGCTGCAGGGAAATGCGCGAGTATTCCGTAAGGATCATGGCAAGCGATTCATCGGGCAACACCTCCGTTGCGGTCACGGATTTTCTTGTGGACGATGCACCGGTGATATCGGGGATCACGGATTTCTATGTTTCATCGGGGACGGAGCCTGACATTCTCAGATATGTATCCGCATACGATCACCTGGACGGAGATCTGACAGACAGCCTCGAGATCACATTTGAAACGGAAGAGTTCCCCGAAAAGGGCGAAGTAGGAATCACATATAAGGTAACCGATTCATGCGGTTTTACGACAACGTCGGAAGGAACCGCATACTTCGATTCCGCAGATTCCATCCAGGAAATGATCTGCGAAAGGTCGATCAGCAGATCCGAGTACAACATAGTGGGAGCCTACAATGCCTATGATACCGGCCTCTTTGAAGAAGGCGATATGGCGGAAACCCTGGACGGAGTGATGAACTCGCTCGTTCACCTGCGCATACGCAAGGATGACGGAAGCATCACGGTAGGTTCCGGATACATTGCGGAGATAACGGATACAGATATCTATGTCATAACCAACAAGCATGTTGTGGGCAATTACAAACAGGCGGATGTGTACTTCACGGGCGGCCTGTGCGTTACCGGAGCATCCGTTATCGGGTGTGCGGAAGAATATGATGTCGCGGTAGTAAGGATCTCAAA
Organism: Lachnospiraceae bacterium; assembly: GCA_016285265.1. Taxonomy (GTDB): domain Bacteria; phylum Bacillota; class Clostridia; order Lachnospirales; family Lachnospiraceae; genus AC2028. Next base: position 7,087 of record JAEEQL010000023.1, on the reverse strand, counting down.
GAAGCTCCTGCCGGAGCTTTCAGACGCGACCTTCAGCGCGGTGCATATAGATATGACATACTGGGAAGAACTTGACGCAGAGCCTATAGAGCTTGCGATAGAAATAGTTGACGAGTTCGGTAATATCGAGCATATCAGATACGGAACGCTTGTCAAAAAGCTTCAGACATTTCCGTTCTTCGAGCCCTTTATCGAAACCGAGATGGCGCTTAATTTACGGGCGGGCGATTCGGGATCGGCGGTATTCGATCCGGAAGGAAGGCTCATCGCGATGGCTTTTGCCTACTCCGTCGCGCCCGAGCGTGACTGGGCCGTGCCGCTTAACGAGATAGTTGATGCGTACAAAGAGATCACGGGCAGGGAACTCTACACATACTAAGCATGTTCGCCGCACATTTTCCTGTATATGTCCGCAAGCCCCTCAGCAACCGTCTTAGGATCGTGGTCTTTGAGCGCTCTTGCTCTCGCGGCCTTTCCTCTTTCAAGTGCACGGTCGTAATCGATCTTCGTAAATTCGATCGTCTTCCTGAGGGATGCGGCAACCTCATCCATCTGCTTTCTGGCATTGCAGTCATAGAGAAGGCACTGATTCTTATCGTCAATGATATCGGGAATTCCTCCCACCCTCGACGCGATTATCGGAGCTTCGCTAAGAGCCGCTTCTATCACGGGATTCGGAGTGTTCTCTACGGTCGAAGGGCATACGTACATTCCGCATTTAAGATACTCTTCCCTCATCTGCTGCGCACTTATGTTTCCGAGGAATGTGATCTTTCCCTGAAGATTACAGCCTTCAATAAGTTCACCGAGATACTTTCCGTATTCGGATATCTTAACCTTGTCCTTCAGAGTATTCATCGAAACGATATCGGGACCTGCAACACGTACCTTAAGCTCGGGCCAGTTTATATCCTTTAATGCCTTAAGAAGGATATGAAATCCTTTGAGAGGATAATATGCTCCCGCAACAAATATAGTGTTCCTGTCGCGCTCGTTCCCTGCGGGAACAGGCTCATAGAAAACAGGTCTTACGGCTTCGCTCAGATGGTGATACTGTGCTTCGGGGCCGAGGCGCGATGCCCACTTCTTATCAAGGCCCGTGCATCCGCCGATATGTCCCGCTCTCGAGACCGCTTCGAGTTCATTGACAGCCCTGTTGTGAAACTTATCCTGCTGCTGCCTGATATTGTCCCTGAGCAGCGTATCCCTGAGAGTCGATGAGGATACTATCTCATCGGGAAGACACGCAAGGTAATCGGCTGCGATAGCGGCACAGATTCCGCGGAAGGAAACAAGAAGCCTTTCCTTTCCCGGATGGTAATGGAAATCATCATCCGTTGCAGCCTTGCTCATTGCAAGAGCATGGGGGAATTCGGTTCCGAGTATATGAATGACATCGGGCCTGAACTCATCGAGGATCCTGTTCATCGAAGAGATAAGGGTGAGATCAAAATTGTCGGGGCGTGACATATCCTCATAAAAAGGATAACAGGAAACGGAAAACTCGCTGTCGTCCGACATCTTAAAGGATCCCCTCTTTCCGTCGAACTGCTCGGAAACGGGAAATGCGATACCAAGCTCGATATCCTCGGAATACGAAGCAAGTGCGGAAAGCATTCCCTCCGCCATTCCCGCTTTGGAATCATCCTCGATACCGAGACACTGCGCCGCCTTTTCAGGTATATAATTGCTGAGCCATAAAACTTTCATCAAATCCTCCGAAAACTGCCCGTGCAGGCTATTTGCCGCCCGCATCATTAAAGCATCTTCCCCCCCGGGATCATTCATGCCCTGCTTAACGGTCCTTCTTCATAATCCGGCATCCTGTGCTCCGGGTCCGATGCGAACTTATAGATCCTTTCCGCCGCAACATCCGGATTCCAGACATTAACTATCGTTTCATATGCGGCCTTTCCTATCCTCGCCGCTTTTTCCCTGTCACTTCCGAGAAGCACCTTCTCCAGCAGTCCCTTATCATCGCAGGACCTGTAGAGATAACCGCTTACTCCGTCTTTGATAAGATAGGGAGCGCTTCCTATGCTCTTCGAAGCGATAGTAACGCATCCCGAGTTCATCGCTTCATTAACCACGGCTCCCCAGCCTTCAAGCCTGTCGGATGTCGAGATGAAGATATCGGATCTTCTCATCTCATCCCTTACTTCATCCGGCCTGACACCTCCCCGGAATGTGACGGCTTCTCCCACGCCCTTATCCGATGCGGCCTTCCGGATCTCATCTTCCATCTCTCCGTTTCCGATCATCGTGATATGAAAACGGACACCGGACTTTTTAAGGTTCTCCGCAAGAGTGATCATCATCCCGGGATGCTTCCAGCCTATGAACCGTCCGACCCACAGAATGCGGAGTTCCTCGTTATCCTTCCTGAGTTCGTTAAGGTCATCGTATTTAAAACACTGAGGAAAATAACCGAACTTGAATTTCTTGTTTCTGTACGCGCCGATCAGATCAAAGTCACCCTTTACGTACGCACCCGCGCAAAGGAGATATACGGGCGAATCATTAAACCTTACATGATCGTGATATTTCTTCTTAAGCCCTCTCGGAGATATGAACTTAAGTCTGCTTTCCTTGTAGATCCTCTCTGAATATATGAGAGTAAATTTCCCGGCTTCGAGTCTCGGCATTATGACTTCCGAATCCTCACATCCGCCGAATATGGTGCAGTCAGCATCCATTATCAGCCTGTCGCATTTTTCCTTATCCCGGTAGTAAAGTTCAACGTACGGCTTTTCGGCAAGGGATGAATCCCATCCGAGCTTCACCCTTTCCTCTTCCATCGGCTCGGTCTGTATGAAGGCATATTCACCGCCCGTCAGTTCACAGAGCCTGTCGGAAAACGGCACCTGATGATGATTTATGTAATTGGATACAAATACTATCTTCACCCGGCTATTTCCCTATATATTTCAACAAGCCTTGAATAATTCGCAGATGGATCGTGAGTTGCAAGTGCGTGTACGGAAGCGTTCTTCGCATACCCGTATGCTTTTGCCTCATCATCGAACATTTCCGACACAGCTGTCACAAGTGCATCGGTATCGCTGTATTCATACAGTATTCCGTCCCTTCCTCCTTCGAAGATACCGGGTATTCCGCCGACATTCGAAGCAACGCAGGGAACTCCGAGCATCATCGCTTCTCCGAGGGAATTGGGAGAATTCTCCACGGATGAAGGACATACGAATACGCTGCATTTTGAAAGCCTGTCTATGTACTGCGATACCGGAAGGTTTCCGGTAAATACCACCGATCCTTCAAGAGACAATCCTTTTATGAGTTCGAGAAGGTATTTATCGTAGGATGCGAGCGCCAGTTTTTCCCTGAGGCTCTCATGCTTTGTCACATTGTCACCTGCGATGTAAAGCTTTGCGTCCGGATATTTTTTCTTAAGCTCCGCAAAAGCCTTTATCATCATATGCGCTCCCTTAAGAGGGTAATTGCCCTGGCTCAGGAAAACGGAATGAGGCTCCGCATCCTTCCTTTCCGCGCCTGCTGCAAGGGCGTGCTCATAAAACTCTGCCCTTAATGTTTCGTTCATGAAATGATACTTCGCCTCAGGATTTACCTTGGAAGTATATTCCCTGTCGAAAGGGGTTCTTCCCGTGACGTTCCCCGATATCTTAAGTGCCGCGGTCTCATTTTCGGTACGGAGTGCGAATTTATCCTTCTGGATCTTAAGGGAATCCTTCTTCACAAGGTCCCTGAATGTTACACGGTTTATTACCCTTTCGGGAAGCCCGTCAAGATAGTGATCTGCGCATGCCGCAACAATTCCCTGCATGCCGATGAGGATGCGCTCGGGGCGGTCCTTCATCACTTCCGCCATAGCACGGGTATGGGGAAATTCTGTTCCGAATATGTGTACTATATCGGGATCGAATTTATCGACAATGGATGAAAGCCTGTCTTCGAGAGAAGGATCGTAACTTTCCGGATGCGAGGTATCCTCATAGAATCCGTAATACTTTACACCGTCTTCAAAGAAGAATCCGTCGTTTTCCTTTCCGACGGGGAAACAGATACCGAGCTCGAATTCACCGCCCTTTTCCGCGGCTGCGCTTGCGCCCGAAAGCCATCCTTCCTTGTTGGAGGCTTTAAGTCCCATCACCGCCGCGACTTTCGGAAGTATGATATTACAGAGCCACAATACCTTCATCAGTCTTCCTGCTTATACGAATCGTCCTGACCGTTCTTAAGTGCCGTTATCTGTTCCTTCTCGACACCCTCGGTCGAATCGGGCCACATAAGAACCTTAAGAGTAAGAAGCATGAGTTTAAGATCGAGCATAAGGGAATACTGCTCGATATAGATCAGATCAAGCTTAAGCTTGTCGTAAGGAGTTGTGTTGTATTTTCCGTAGACCTGCGCAAATCCCGCAAGTCCCGCTTTAACCTTCATACGGTATGCAAACTCGGGCATGACCTCGACATACTGTGCGATGATCTCGGGCCGCTCGGGTCTGGGTCCTATGAAGGACATATCGCCTTTGAGAATGTTGAAAAGCTGGGGAAGCTCATCGAGCCTGCACTTTCTGATGAATTTTCCGACGGGAGTGATACGCGTATCGCCCTTGCTTGCAAGTCTTGCAACGCCGTCGCTCTCCGCATCGACTCTCATCGATCTGAACTTATAGATCGTAAATTCCCTTGCATCCCTTGTGCAGCGGATCTGCCTGTAGAGGATGGGACCCTTGTCACAAAGCTTGACAGCGATCGCGGTAAGAAGCATGAAGGGTGATGTAAGGATTATGAGCAGAAGCGAAAATACGATGTCGATGGTACGCTTGATGATCCTCTGCTCAACGGTGAGCGAATACTCCCTCGTAAGGAGTATGGGTGAATCGAATACGTGAAGCTCCTCCGCTCCGGAAAGAATGACATCTCCGATCTTGGGAAGAAGATAAAACCTTATGGAATTACCGTAACAATACTTGATCAGGGGTTTTCTCTGGGATACGGAAATATCCCCGATTATGACGGCATTGATCTTACCGCCGGAATAATCTTCATTGATACGCTTAACGATGGCATCGTAGCCTTCCTCCGCCTTGATGCGGTCGGTTATGACATACTTATCCTTCCTGGTCTCGAATTTGGCAGAAAGCATATCCTTGTTGGTACTGCCGTAGATCAGAAGAAGCTTTCTCGGAGGGAATATATGCCTGTAGATCTTGTTGACGATCGGAATATAGATCAGAACTATGATAAGCTGTTCCGTTCCCATCGCTATAAAGTACGCAAGCTGGAAGGGCTGGCCCGCAAGGATCGAAAGCTCGCCCCAGATGAATATGTCCGCAAGCACGGTCGAGAAGAGCTGCGAGAACACGATCTCGGAGTTCTTCATATATCCGAGCCTCATTCCTCCGTACATATTTGAGATCAGGAACAGGATAATGCCGTAGACCATGATCTCGAGCACGTGACCCTTGAAATAGAAGTCTCTCAGAGGTTCAACTACGCTGTGCTGGAAGTGGAAAAACCAATGGAAACCGAAGGATCCTATCTCGAGAGCAAGGCATCCCATCACCAGTGAAAGATTGATGATGCGCTTGGTGCTCTCCATCAACCTCGCTTTTTTCTTTTGCTTTTCGTCTAATATCATTTCGTCTTCTTTATGATCCCGAAGAGCCTCTTAACACTCTTTGCGGGAAGGTATGCAAATATCAAAAGATTTCTTCTCTGCTTCTTCGTAAGGTACGGATCCCTGCGGATGAACCTCTTATGGGATTTTACATTGCCGTAAACCTCTGTGTAGAGCTTGTTATCCCTGTTCATCTCGGAGACCGGGATATGAAGCAGAAGCCACATTGCCTGCACGAGATAAAAATGTGCGGCCTCCTCTTTGAGACCCGGATATTTCTTCGCCGAAAGCGCAAGCATCTTCTCGGCATTTTCCATCACATTCTCATAGAAGGACTGTCTGTAAGCTCCGCGGGTATTGCTCTGAGTGCTGAGAACAATGTGGTAACCCGGCTCCCTGCAGACCTTCAGAAGCTCCAGCTTTTCGCTCATCTTCACAAGAAGGTCGAAATCCTCATTCAGCCTTCCTTCCGGAAAAGAAAAACCTTCGAAGAATTCCCTCCTGAAAAGCTTCGTGCAAAACGAACTGTCGCCGCGGTGAAGAAGAAGAGCCCTGAAGAAATCCCTTCCTGTCTGCTGCTCTTCATCCGTGAACCCGTCACCGAAAGCCTTGATAAGCTCCCCGTTTTCATTTTCTTCGCACGACAGGATCTGGGACACATCCGCCTTCGGATCCTCATCAAGAAGCCTTGCGAGGTTTTCGTACATATCATACTCGATGTAATCGTCAGCATCGATAAAACCGATATATTCGCCGGTCGAGATCTTAAGTCCCGCATTCCTTGCCGAGGACGAGCCGCCGTTTTCCTTATGTATCACCTTCACGCGGCTGTCAGAAGCCGCAAAGGAATTCAAAAGCTTAAGGCTGTCATCCTTTGAGCCGTCGTCGACCGTGATGATCTCAAGATTCCGGTAGGTCTGCTTCAGGACACTGCCGAGAGACCGCTCAAGATATTTCGCGGCGTTGTAAACGGGTATTATGATGGATATCAGTGCATTTTCCATAATCGTCTAATTATAACATAAAAACAGGGTCCTCGGACACATATATGTGCCCGAGGACCGGGATTATTGAAATATAATGAGCAGATATGCGTTCAGATTCTGCGTTTTATGGCGTTGAAGCCCCAGCCGATGAAGGAGAAAATGCTTCGCGGAAGCGAAAGCTTCTCGGATTTTCGGTAGAGGTTCCAGATGCGGCGGGCGGCGTCCTTTTTGTCGGAGGAAAGAGAATTGCCCGTCCGGCGGTACAGCGTCAGGTTTTCGTCCAGTCCGCAGGCCTTATATCCCTTCCTGAGAAGCGCAAACCAGAGGGCGGTATCCTCGGAAAGGATGTCCGGGAAAACTATGTCTTCCTTTTTTACAATCTCAGTATCGAAGATAACGGTCGAAGTAAAGATCGTGGTGTTACGAAGCGCCTGCGAATAGGTTATCGTCTCGGGCACTCTTACGATCTTGCCCATCGGCTCAGCCTTTTCACCTGCGAA
>JAEEQL010000022.1 GCA_016285265.1 Lachnospiraceae bacterium | reverse complement strand
GCCTGTGACCTTACTCCGGAGGATGCCGGCAAGGAGATCGAGGCAAGGTTTGTCGTTAAGAATGTCGGCACGATCGAAAGCATCCGAATAGGAAGCGGAAACAATGTCTGGTTTGGGATTCTTAAGGACAACATCATACTGGCTGTCGCTTCACTTATTATTCTGATAGTCGGAATCTTCGTCGTGGTCTTCTATAAATTCGCAGCGGCCAGGTTTACAATCGACAGGTCGTTCTTCTACATGGGACTCTTTATGTGTTCCCTTTCGATGTGGATGCTCTCGGAGAGCAGGCTTCGTCAGCTTATCTTTGCAAGGCCGTCTCTCAGTAATTACTTTTCCTATTTTGCGATAGAGATAACGGGAGTGTTTGTCTGCGGATACTTTGATGAGATCCAGAGGCGTGTTTATCACAAGCTGTATGTGTTCATATCGGGACTTATCACGGCACAGATAATCGTAAATCTCGCCCTGAATGCACTGGGCATTGCCGATCTGTTCACGACGATCTTCATTTCCCATTTCTGGCTTGCGATAAGCATAGTCCTCGTTAACGGAACTCTCATAAGAGACGTAGTGACCGGAAACTTCAGGGAATATATAGCCAGTTTCGTGGGGACGTGTATATTCCTGGTTTTCTGTATGCTCGAGATCGTCAGCTTCTTTTTCTCCGACATATGGAGCTTCGGCGTATATATCTGTGCGGGACTTATGGCGCTGCTTGTGGCTACCATCATACAGACTGCGTTCAGGACGGAGAAGAGCAGCCGTGCCCATGAGCACGAGAGAGAAGAAAGCCTCCTTATGACCATTGAGGCGATCACGAGTGCTATCGATGCGAAGGATGAGTATACCGGCGGACATTCCGAAAGAGTCGGAGAATATGCCTGCATGATCGCCCGTGAGATGGCTGCGGATTATGATTTTTCCGAAGAGGATATCTTAAGGATCCGTTATATCGGATTCATGCATGACATCGGCAAGATCGGTGTTGCGGATTCCGTTCTTAATAAGACGGGCCGTCTTACCGATGAAGAGTTCTCACTTATGAAGAAGCATGCGGAGATAGGATATGACCTCCTGAAATCCATGGGTAATTCGATCGAAGGTCTCCTTGAAGGCATCAGGCATCACCACGAACGGTTTGACGGCACGGGTTATCCTGACGGACTTGAAGGAACGGATATACCGCTGGTTGCCCGTATCATATGCGTTGCGGATTCCTATGATGCCATGACATCGAACCGTGTGTACAGGAAGCGTCTGACCGACGAAGAAGTCATTGCGGAGATCAGGAAATGCTCGGGCAAGCAGTTTGATCCCGCGATTGCCGAGATATTCATCCATATGCTGGAGCGCGGCGCCATGAAGGCGGTTACGGTCGACGGTATGGAAGCCGGACTTTCCGGCAGTGTTTACAGATCATCGATGCTGGAGAAGAAGCTTCAGAGTGATATTAGGGCCGATCATGACAGTGTTTCCAATCCATCCCATGTCAGGATGATCTGCTATATCATGAAGCTTGCCGAGAAGAACAAGAGGAAGTTCGATATCTTCTTTACGGGTATTGAGGTTCCGGAGGAGAAGAGAGCGGATGCCGATGCCGTCGCCACGGCACGGAAGGCTTACAGCGAGCACGTGATGAAATATATCAATAAGCGTGACATCTACATCGAATACGGGCCTTCGACCGGTATTGTCGTCCTTTTCGACAGAGATGACGAGGGCATGGAGAAGGTCAGAAACATGCTCCTTGGATACGAAGGAGAAGGAAAGGCGTTTATCTCAGAACTATAACCGGAAACACCGCCGTTATCTCCGGTAGGCAAAAAGTGAAGAAATTTTCGCAAAAGGCGGTCTGTAAGGCCGCCTTGTTTTATGGTATGATGTCATTTGTAGCGGTTTGCGTTAATGCATACCCTTGCAGAAAACGTTTTAACCAAGACAGAAATATAATCGCGATTTTCGCAGAAAAGAGGAAAACATGCTTTATATCGGAATCGATCTTGGTACTTCAGCAGTTAAGCTTCTTCTCCTTTCATCCGAAGGAAAGATCGTAAACATGGTCTCAAGGGAGTATCCCCTTTCATTCCCTCATCCCGGCTGGTCGGAGCAGAACCCCGTTGACTGGTACGAGCAGTCCATGGAGGGCGTCAAGGAGCTTCTTAAGGGTCAGGATGCATCACAGGTTGCCGGAATCTCATTCGGCGGACAGATGCACGGACTTGTCATCCTTGACGAGAATGACAACGTAATCCGTCCTGCGATCCTTTGGAACGACGGACGTACCGGAGCTGAGACCGATTATCTCAACAATGAGATTGGAAAGGCTAAGCTCACCGAGCTTACCGGAAACATCGCTTTCCCCGGCTTCACCGCTCCCAAGATCCTCTGGGTCAAGAAGAATGAGCCCGACAATTTTGCAAAGATCGCCAAGATAATGCTTCCCAAGGATTACCTTGCTTACAAGCTTACCGGCGTGCACGCTACCGACGTATCCGACGCTTCCGGAATGCTTCTTTTCGATGTTAAGAACCGCACCTGGTCCAAGGAGATGTGCGATATCTGCGGCGTAAAGGAATCACAGCTTGCCAAGGTTTTCGAGTCCTATGAGTCAATCGGTACCGTTAAGGCTGACATCGCAGCAGAACTCGGAATACCCGCTACAACCATCGTGGCAGCAGGCGCAGGCGACAATGCCGCAGCTGCTGTAGGAACCGGAACCGTAGGCGACAATGCTTGTAACATTTCCCTCGGAACCTCCGGAACTCTCTTCATCTCATCCAAGAATTACGGTGTTGATGCGAACAACGCACTCCACTCATTCGACCATGCAGACGGAACCTATCACATCATGGGATGCATGCTTTCCGCAGCTTCCTGTAACAAGTGGTGGGAGGACGGCGTTATCGGAACCAAGGATTACGCTGCAGAGCAGGCTGCGATCACTAAGCTCGGTGAGAACAACACCTACTTCCTGCCTTACCTCATGGGTGAGAGATCACCTCACAATAACCCCGATGCAAGAGGAACCTTCATCGGCATGACCATGGATACATCCCGTGCGGATATGACCCAGGCTGTTCTCGAAGGCGTTGCTTTTGCATTCCGTGATATGATGGAAGCTGCAAGATCGATCGGCATCAATCCCGAAAGATCCAAGATCTGCGGCGGCGGAGCCAAGAGCCCTCTTTGGAGAAAGATCATGGCTAACGTTCTTAACGTCAAGATCGACATCCTCGAGGTAGAGGAAGGTCCTTCACTCGGCGGTGCAATGCTCGCATGTGTAGCTGCAGGTGAGTACAAGAATGTCGAGGAGATCGCTTCCAAGGTTGTTAAGGTTGTCGATACCGTAGAGCCCGAGGCTGACCTTGTTGCCAAGTACGAGAAGAAGTACCAGGTTTACAAGTCGCTGTATCCTCAGTGCAAGCCTCTCTACGACAATATCGTAAAGGCTCAGTAAAGTCTTGTAATATGTCTTTTTGTCCCGGCCGGTATAATCTGGCCGGGACTTTTTTGTTGACTCTTCATCATATGCTCTTTATAATTTAATTAACCAATTGGTTAATTAAATTATAAAGGCGGTGATGATCATAATTGAAAATCACATACGCGAATAAGAGGGTGGAGAATTATTTTACCGATTATTCCGAAATGAAGAAGAAGCTGCCCTTTGAATGGGTGAGATCTATTAAGAAGCTCATTGATCAATTGACGGCCGCTGATAATTTTGGCATTTTCCTGTCTTTGGGACTTGGAAAACCGGAGCGGCTATCAGGGTATAAGCAGATAAGATATTCGTTACATGTTTCACCTAATGTGAGGCTGATAATTGAGCTGAACGCTACGGAAGACACGGTAATGATATGTGAAGAATTGGAAGTGGAAGGAGTGAATGATTATCATGGCCAAAAAGATAACTGGTATATCCCATGATCTGATTATACATCCGGGTGAGACTATAGGAGATATTCTTGTTGAGAGAGATATTTCTCAGGCGGAATTGGCTGCCATAACCGGTGTATCTGCCGCTTATGTTTGTAATGTCATTTCCGGCAAAAAGAATATATCCGCAAAATTTGCGCTTGCTTTGGAATATGCGCTTGGAATACCCAAATCCTTCTGGATCAATCTGCAGGCAAATTATGACGCTGAACTGTTGGAAGCAAACGCACGTGAGTCAATAACAGACGAGGAGAGGGCAGTCAGAAACGCTTTGAAAGAAGTTGTGAAGCATCTTCGTAATAGTGGGAAAATGCCTGCAAAGGAATCTGTGGACGATTCAATTCTGTCTCTCAGAAAAGCTCTCAGGATAAGCAATCTGATTAATCTTAAATCTATCCTTCCTGAAGGTGCATTCAGATTGTCATCGAAAGCGAATGTTGATCCCTATGTGGTCGGAGCGTGGATCAGGCTCTGCCAGATTGACGGTGAAAACAGTAAAGTCAGGAATTCTTTTGACTTGTCAAAAATAGATGAACTGGTAGAGAAAGCAAAAGCCGTAATGTGCGGTTCGGATGATATCAGATTGAGTCTTAAGGAATTGTTTAGCAACTATGGGATAGATTTTGATATTGTCCGGAATTTCAGAGGAGCACCGATTCAAGGATATATTTCTAGAAAGAGTGATGACACCTATCGGATGGTTTTGACCATCAGGGGGGCCTATGCGGACATTTTCTGGTTTTCTCTTTTTCACGAATTGGGACATATTGTGAACGGGGATGCGGGAGGAACAGGTAATTTTATCGATTACAACAAAACACCCGAAATCGAAGAAAAAGCAGATCTGTTTGCCGGTTCACATCTCATTGATCAAAAGGAGTATGAAGGGTTTATAGAGGCCGGAGATTTCAGGCTGCAAACCATCAAGAAATTTGCCGCCAGCCAGCATATTATGCCGTATATGGTCATAGGCAGACTTCAAAAGGAAAAGATACTTGATTATGATTGCTTCAGCTCGGAAAAAATCAGATACAAATGGGCTTAAAAAGGGGATTTAACAGAGATTTAATAATTGAGCAAAGTGCCTCTGAATGCTATAATAAATCGTGGTATGCCCATTTTTGAAAGCTTTAGGGGAAATTGCAATGGCAGATTGGATAATCATAGTTGATGACGACTCTGTAAACCTGAAAATGGCGGGCCGTATCCTGAGTGAATACGGTATGAGAGTGACCGCACTTAAGTCAGGTTCCGCATTTTTGAAATATATACGTGAGAACGGCACGCCCGACATCGTACTTCTCGATATTCGCATGCCGGAGATGGACGGATTTGAGACTCTTTCACAGTTCAGGATGCTTGAGTCGGATCTCGGACTTATAGAAACTCCCGTTGTATTCCTTACCGCTGACGAGGACAAGGACAGCGAGATGCGCGGATTCAGGATGGGTGTCTCGGACTTCATACACAAGCCCTTCGATCCCGATATCCTCATCCAGAGGATCGTGAATATCATCGCTTCCAGCAAGAAGCTCCAGAGCGTGGAGCAGAAGGCAGCACACGATCTTCTTACGGGCTTCTACAACAAGGAGGCCACCAGGGACAAGCTCTCCATTATGTGCTCCAGAAAATCGGGAGCACTTCTTATGATCGACCTTGATTCGTTCAAGCTGGTCAATGACATCTACGGTCATGACATGGGCGACAAGGTTCTGGTCTCATTTGCAAATATCATGAAGGAGCTCTCCGATCCAAACGGCACATGCGGCCGTATCGGCGGTGACGAGTTCATGATGTTCTATGCGGGACTCCAGGATGAGAGCGGAGTCGCGGACTTTTCATCAAAACTTAATTCAAGACTTCTCGAATCGGCATACGAACTGATGGGCGAGGATATGCATATTCCCCTTGGCGCATCGGTCGGTGCCGTATTTGTGCCCGAGCAGGGAACCGATTTCGAGAATCTCTTCAATATGGCCGACCAGGCACTCTATATCGTCAAGGACAACGGAAAGCACGGCTATTTCGTAAACCGCGGCGGAAGGACTTCTTCAGAGACCGACTCGGGCTCCGATATCGACCTTAAGACGATGTCCAAGCTCCTTGAAGAGCGCGGAGCCGCAACCAATGTAATGTGGCTGGGTCAGGACGAATTCGGAAGTGTTTACAGATACATGATGCGAATCCTTGAGCGTTACGGCATTTATGCGCACAAGGCTCTCTTTACCATCCGCAGAAGATCAGAGGACATCTCGGATGAGGTCAAGGACAAGATGGCAGATTCCCTCAGGGAAGTCATCCAGTCAAACCTTCGTAATTCCGACATCATGGTACGTGTCGGAATGGACAGATTCTTCCTTCTGCTCCCCGAGCTTACTCCCGAGCATGTAGAGCGCGTAACTGCCAGGATCAAGGGTGCATGGTCCAAGATGAAATTCAAGGATGATGCGGATGTAATCTGTGAATATGAATCCATCTCACCTTCGGGAGACAAGGTTAAGTCGGCGTCCGATGTCGATGCCGAGCACATAGTCATCGTAGATGATGACGGAACAAACCTTATGGTTGCGGAACGCATCATCAGGAAGGAAGGCATGGAGGTCAAGTGCCTTAAGTCCGGCAGGGAGCTCCTTGAATATCTTTCTTCGAATTATGCGGATCTTGTTCTTCTCGATATCAAGATGCCCGAGATGGACGGCTTCGAGACAATGCAGAAGCTGACTACGATGGGCGGAAGGGCATCGAAGGTTCCGGTCATCTTCCTTACCGCAAGCGATGACAATGATACGGAAGCAAAGGGATTCTCGCTCGGAGCGATGGACTTTATCCGTAAGCCCTTCATTCCCGAGATCCTGATCATGAGAGTCAAGCATGCGATCCGCCTGATCCGTCTTCAGAACAGACTCAGGACCGAGGTAAATGAAGAGGTCAGGAAGAACGAAGAGCTTTCGATCCACATCATCCAGGCTCTTGCGGCTGCGGTCGATGCGAAGGATATTTACACGAGCGGTCACTCCGAGAGGGTTGCAAAGTATTCGAGAATGATCGCCGAAGAGATAGGATACGACGAGAATGCCGCGAACAATATCTACATCATGGGACTTCTTCACGATGTGGGCAAGATAGGCATTTCCGATGAGATCATCAATAAGAAGGGATCTCTTACCGATGAAGAGTACGAGATCATCAAGACCCATACGACCAAGGGTGCAAATATCCTTGATTCGATCCCCGAGATGCCGGGTCTTCGTACGGGAGCCAAGTGGCATCATGAACGCTATGACGGAACAGGTTATCCCGACGGACTGTCCGGCAAGGACATCCCGGAGGAAGCGCGTATCATAGCGGTCGCCGATTCCTATGATGCGATGACGAGCCGCAGAAGCTACCGCGACGCACTTCCCCAGGATATGGTAAGAAGCGAGCTTGAAAAGGGCAGCGGTACACAGTTTGATCCGAGATTCGCACAGATAATGATCGGGAAGATAGATGCCGACACCGATTACCGCATGAGGGAGGTATAAAACCGTGGACCGAAACAGCGCCCGGAAGGAGACATACAAACAGTCTCATCTGATAATACTGATCGTATATACGGTCATGAGCGTGGTGCTTGTGATCGAATCGTTCATAATGAACTGGGAAAAATGGGCAGTGATGCTCGTTATAGCGGTCCTCGTTACATCCTGGTTCATGCATATAAGGAGCGTGCTGAGGGACCGTGACAGACTCTGGCTGTATTCATGCCTGATGATGGTCACGTACTTCTTTTACGGAGTGCACCTTACGAGTACCTTCGACATGGCTCTTGTCATGTGCGTTGTCATCGCCATCTATACCATAACGGGCGAAAAGCCGCTGGTACGTCTGTGCCAGGTTTTCTATATGGTGACGCTCGGCTTCGACCTTGTCACCATGATCTCGCAGGGTGAAGAGATAACGCCCCTTCTTGTCACAAGATCGCTTCTCCACATCGGAATGATCATCCTCGCAGGCTGGGTCGCATGCATGATCATAGATAAATGGACCAAGATCATCGGTTCATCCAGCGAAGAGATCGCAACTCTCAAAGAACAGACAGACCGTCTGAACAATTTCCTTGCTAACGTTTCCCACGAGATCCGTACACCCGTCAACGCGGTCATGGGTCTTTCTTCAGTCCTTGAAAAGGAAACACTTCCCGAAAACATCGAAGACAACATCAGAGCGATATCCAATGCGGGTCACAGGGTTGCCGAACAGATCGGTGACATTCTGGATTTTACCGAGATCGATATGAACAGGCTTTCCGTAAACAATGAGCCTTACATGATCGACTCGGTTGTTAATGACCTTCTTTCACAGCTTTCGCATATGGATCAGAATGACCTCGATCTTGTCATTGACCTCGATGCATCCGTTCCCGCAGAGCTTCGCGGTGACGGCGAGAAGATCCGCAAGATCCTGCATCATCTCATCAGCAACGGATTCAAATACACCAGAGAGGGCGGTGTGTATGTAAGGATATATTCCGTTCCCCGCGAGTACGGCATCAACCTTCTTCTTGAAGTAAGGGACACCGGTATCGGAATGAGCGAATATGAGATAGAGCATATCTATGACAAGTTCTATCAGTCCGATTCGAGCAAGACCAGGAGCGTAGGCGGTCTCGGTATCGGAATTCCCATCGTCAACGGTTTCGTGACCGCTATGAACGGCTTTATGGATATACAGTCCAAGCGCGGCATCGGAACCACGGTCAAGGTAAGCATCCCTCAGACTGTCGAGGACAATTCAAAGTGCATGTCCGTCAGAAACAAGGAGAATGTTTCTGTCGGCGGATTCCTCGGATTCATGACTACCGGCAACATCGGTGTCAGGGAATTCTATATGGACATGATCTCCAATATGGTTGCGGGACTTTATGTTCCTTTCCACAGGATCCAGTCAAGATCTGAACTTGAAAAGCTCCTCAAGGTTTCGAACATCAGCCATCTGGTTGTGGGAACCGGTGAGTATCTTGAAAACAGGGAATATATTGAGGAACTGTCCAAGACCATCAAGGTTGCGGTTGTTCTTGACCGCAACAAGAGCCTGACTACAGGAGGTAAGATCACCCTGATACCCAAGCCTCTCTACGGTGTTCAGGTTGCCAATTTCCTGAATCAGACCATTGATGATGAACTGGTTGAGGGACATGAGAAGATGATGTGTCCCGGCGTCAGGGTTCTCGTTGTTGACGATGAACCCATGAACCTGCTCGTTGCAAGAGGCATATTCGAATCCTACGGAATGATCGTTGATACCGTACACAGCGGTGAAGCATCGATCGCAAAGTGTGCCGGCGAAGATTACGACATCGTCTTCATGGATCATATGATGCCCGAGATGGACGGTGTCGAGGCGATGAAGAGACTGCGTGTACAGGCTTCCCATATGAGGAAGGATATCTGCGTTGTCGCTCTTACCGCAAATGCGATAAGTTCCGCGAGGGAGATGTTCATGTCGGAGGGATTCGATGGATTTGTTCCCAAGCCCATTGAGCTTCCCGAGCTTGAAAGAGTCTTGAAGCATGTTCTTCCCAAAGCCGCGGTTAAGTATGTTTTCGATGACAATGAAGGAAGGAAAATAGGCTCAAAGAAGGAAACTGACGGAAAGGCAGAGAAACCTGCGGCAAAAGCCGGGACGGACGCTGCCAAACCCGATGAAACATCACATGAGACGGGCACTGCCGGATCCGGTGAAAAATTTCATGAGGCGAAAGAATCTTCTGCCGGTAAGAGCAATTCTGACGCTAAGAGTGATTCTTCCGAGAAAGATGCGTTCTCTGTTCTTGATGAACTCGGTGTGGATACCGCAGCGGGTCTTGCTTACTGCGGCGGTGATGAGCAGTTCTATAAAGAACTTCTTGCCGAGTATGCGGGAGATCCGGATGCAAAGCTTGGAGAACTGACCAGGTATCACGACAGTAAAAACTGGAAGGATTATTCGATCAAGGTCCATGCGATAAAGAGCACCTCCAAGATGATAGGCGCGATGGATCTTTCTTCGCTCGCTCTTTTCCTTGAGGAAGCATCCAAGGAATCGGACGAGGAGAAGGTCGAAAGCAGGCATAAGGTACTTATGGAATCTTACGAAAAGCTCATAAGGACCATCTATAACACATACGGTGCGGGAAGCAGAGCTTCGGACGGACCGGATGAAGATGTGTTGGAATTTGGACCGAAGGGTGGTGACTTATGATGGAAGAAAAGAACAGACGCTTTTCCGATAAGTATTCAGATTCGAAGGGTGAGTCACTGGGAAGATTATTCCTGATACTTACCATTGCTTCCCTCAGCTTCGTCGGAATAGTCCTTATCATAGACATTTATCATTCCAAGTCACTCTGGGAGATCATCATCAAATCCCTCGCGCTCTGCGTTGAAGTCGTTGTCTTTTTCATGGTGAGGTTCCTTGCAAAGCTCTTCAGGACGGAGAATGAGAAGGCACATGAAAAGACCCGCGAGATTGAGGCTATGAGCCGCTCGAAATCCAGGTTTTTCTCCAACATGAGCCATGAGATCCGTACTCCCATTAATACGATCATAGGCCTTAACGAGATGATCCTCAGGGAAGATATCTCGCCCGAGGTCGAAGATGATGCAAGAAATATAAAGTCCGCATCGGGCATGCTCCTTTCACTGATCAATGACGTTCTCGATATGTCCAAGATCGAGTCCGGAAATATGACTCTCGTTCCCGTCACATACAACACCGGTGATATGCTCTCCGAGATCGTCGGAATGATCTGGGGAAGGGCTAATGCCAAGGGACTCAAGTTTACGATCGATGTGGATCCCGAGATTCCCGCACAGCTTTTCGCGGACGAAGTCAGGATCAAGCAGATCCTTATAAACCTTCTCAACAATGCGGTCAAGTATACCCAGCAGGGAAGGGTTTCACTTGCAATCCAGTCAAGACGTCTTGATTCCGGTAAGGTGCTTGTTATCTACACAGTAGAAGATACCGGTATGGGTATAAAGAAGGAGAGCATACCCTATCTCTTCGATGCGTTCAGGCGTGAGGATGAAGGCAAGAACCGTTACATCGAAGGCACGGGCCTGGGACTTTCGATAGTAAAGCAGCTTGTTGACCTCATGGGAGGAAACATTACCGTAAACAGTATCTATACCAAGGGTTCGACCTTTATCGTTTCCATCGAGCAGGAGATTGCCGATGAAAACGCACTCGGTGATTTCAAGATATCAAGGCAGCAGATCAAGAGCCATAAGGATTCCTACAAGCCTCAGTTCGAAGCACCCGATGCACATGTTCTCATAGTCGATGACAACACCGCTAACCTCATGGTCGAAAAGAAACTGCTTCGTTCCACCAGAGTCAGTGTTGATACCGCAGAGAGCGGCAAGGAAGCGCTTGAGCTTACCCTTATCAATCACTATGATGCGATCTTCATGGATCATATGATGCCCGAGATGGACGGTATCGAAGCTCTGAGACTTATCAGGGAACAGTCGGGCGGAAGATGCGTTGCAACCCCCGTTGTTGTTCTTACAGCTAACGTAGGAAGCGAGAACCAGGCACTTTACAAGAATGCCGGATTTGATGCGTATCTCGTAAAGCCCGTTGACGGACAGATGCTTGAGCGTACTCTTATGTCCGTTCTTCCCAAGAGCATGGTCTCCGCGGATTCTTCCGCTTATACCGGAGGCGATGCCGAAGGTATCGTAAAGAGGGGAAGAAGAAGAGTTCCGCTTCTCATCACCACGGACTCCGTATCAGATCTTCCCGAAGAGGTTGTGGACCAGATGGAGATCCCCATCCTTCCCTACAAGGTTCATACCGATCACGGTGTGTTCTATGACGGAATGGAAACGGACGGTGATGCGATCACCAGATATATGGATAATGACATAAATGCTCTTGCAAAGAGTGAATCGCCCAGCGTGGACGAGTACGAGGCTTTCTTTGCCGACAGGCTCTTTGAAGCACAGCACATACTTCATATCACGATCGCCAAGAATGCCAGCGAAGGCTACAAGAACGCATTCGAGGCAGCCAAGGCATTCTACAATGTCAATGTTGTTGAAGCGGGTCATCTTTCCAGCGGATCCGGTCTTATCGTCATGAAACTTAAGGAGGCCGTTGATTCGGGCATCACCAATCCCGAACAGCTCTCCGCGATCGTAGACGAGCTTAAGAAGAAGGTTGTCACCACGTTCATCGTTGACAGCACGGAATATCTGCACCGTAACGGAAGGATGTCGGACAGGGCATACAGACTATGTAACGCGTTCATGGTCCATCCCATGCTCCGTCTTAAAAAGAGTTCCATGGATGTCGGCGCCATCATGGTCGGAAGCTATGACAGGGTTGCCGATACATATATAAGACGTATCCTGAGACATCCGGAGACCATCGATACAGACATTCTTTTCATAACCTATGTCGGACTCAGGCTTGAAGAGGCTGAGAAGATAAAGGAAAAGGCTCTCGCAAGAGTTCCCTTTAAGAAAGTATATCTGCAGAAGGCATCGCCCGCCATCGCTTCGAACAGCGGTAACGGCACCTTCGGCCTGATATTTGCAAGGAAGTAGTCATGAATCTTAAAGAACTGGAAATTGGCAAGACCGCGACCGTCGTGAAAGTAGGCGGAAGCGGTGCGCTGAGGCAGCACTTCCTCGACATGGGACTGATCCCGGGAAGTGATGTCACGGTCATTAAATATGCTCCGATGGGCGATCCGATCGAACTTATGATATCGGGATACGAACTTACTATAAGGCTTGCGGATGCGGAGCAGATAGAGATTGAGAATGTTCGCAAGGCTTCGGGTGAGTCCGGAGAATCCGGAAGGAACTCCCGTGTGAAAGATATCCCCCACCCTAATATCGGTGAGGAAGCGGACACTCATGATTTCCAGATGGAGCATAAGGGTAAGAAGGTCAATACCGGAAAGCTTACCTTTGCACTCGTAGGTAATCAGAACTGTGGCAAGACCACACTCTTTAATCAGCTGACGGGCTCTAACCAGCATGTCGGCAATTTTCCCGGAGTTACAGTAGACAGAAAAAGCGGATCCATCAAAGGTTTCCCCGATACCGAGGTTGTTGATCTCCCCGGTATCTATTCGATGTCCCCTTATTCGAGTGAGGAGATCGTATCGAGACAGTTCATACTCGATGAAAAGCCCACTGCGATTATCAATATCGTAGATGCCACGAATATCGAAAGAAACCTGTATCTTACGATGCAGCTTCTCGAACTCGATATTCCGATGGTCATTGCCCTTAACATGATGGATGAGATGGCGGGAAACGGAGGCTCGGTAAAGATAAACCTTTTCGAGCAGCTGATAGAGGTCCCCGTCGTTCCCATCTCCGCAGCCAAGAACCAGGGTATCGATGAGCTTATAAGACATGCGGTCCATATCGCAAAATACGATGAGAAACCCGGACGCAGGGATTTCTGTGATAAGGACGATCACGGCGGAGCGGTACATCGTGCGATCCATGCAGTCATGAGCATGATAGAGGACCACGCGGAGAGTGCGGGCGTCCCGGTAAGATTTGCCGCAAGCAAGATCATCGAAGGAGATCCTCTCATCGCAAAGGCACTCGGCCTTCATAGTAAGGACAGGGAAGCTCTGGAGAGCATTGTTTCCCGTATGGAGGAAGAGCGCGGACTCGATGCGGCTGCCGCGATGGCTGATATGAGATTTGCTTTTATCAGAAAACTTTGTGACAGCGCTGTCATAAAGCCAAAAGAAAGTAAAGAGCACGCACGAAGCAGGAAGATGGATGCTTTCTTTACGGGAAAGTGGACCGCGATTCCTGCGTTCATAGTGATAATGGCTCTTGTCTTCTGGCTGACATTCGGCGTGATCGGTGCATTTCTTCAGGGCCTGCTCGAGACGGGAATCGGGTTTATCACAGAAAGGGTCGATGCGCTTCTTACGACTCTGGACATAGCGCCTTCCATCCACTCGCTCGTGATAGACGCGATCTTCACGGGTGTGGGTTCGGTGCTGAGCTTTCTTCCGATTATCGTTGTTCTGTACTTCTTCCTGTCGATGCTTGAAGACAGCGGATATATGGCACGCGTTGCATTCTTCATGGATAAGCTTTTAAGAAGACTCGGTCTTTCCGGCAGAAGCATCGTGCCAATGCTGATAGGCTTCGGTTGCTCGGTTCCTGCTCTTATGAGTACGAGAACGCTTCCGTCCGACAGAGACAGAAAACTCACACAGCTTCTTATTCCTTTTATGAGCTGCAGTGCGAAGATGCCGATCTATGCGTTCTTTGTCGCTGCGTTCTTTCCTAAATACGGAGCACTCGTGATGACCGGTCTTTACTTTACCGGTATCGTCGTTGCGATACTTGTGGCGCTTATCGCTAAGCACACGGTGTTTAAGGGCGAGGCGGTTCCGTTCGTGATGGAGCTTCCCAATTACCGTATGCCGGGACTTAAGAATGTCCTGATGCTGATGTGGGACAAGGCCAAAGATTTCCTTCAGAGGGCATTTACGGTCATCTTCATCGGAACGATCGTTGTCTGGTTCCTTCAGACCTTCGATCTTTCCTTTAACATGGTCACAGATTCCGAAAGCAGCATCCTGGCACTTCTTGCGGGACTTATTTCCCCGCTCTTTGCCCCGCTCGGATTCGGAAACTGGAAGATGGTCACTTCACTCATATCCGGATTCCTTGCCAAGGAAAGTGTTGTATCGATGCTCACGATCCTTTACGGAGGAATGGACGGACTTCATGCATCGATGGATCCGCTCACGGCATTCGTATTTCTGATCTACTGCCTGCTCTATACTCCCTGCGTTGCGGCAGTCGCAACCGTCAAAAGGGAAGCGGGAAGGCGCGCTGCACTTAAGATGGTTGTGTTCCAGTGCGTGGTGGCATGGATCGTGGCATTTTTGGTCAGATTGGTCGGATTGGCTATTGTCAGGTAAAACAGGGGAAGGTTCTGCTGTTTTGAAACAGTTGAAGTCTTACGCTGTTTCGGACTGAAGGATGAATTTTGACTTGACTCAGATTTAAGATAGTTTTATCATCAAAATGTAAAAGGCGTTACCGTAGTTCACGGTTGCCCCTTAGGTTTGATTAAAAGAACTAACCAACTTCTTGGGAGAGGCGGTTAGTTCTTTTTCTTTTTGCTTCCGAACATATAGCCTAACTCAAAGAGTGTTATGGCAAATGGAGGGCCAACCGCTTACCGTTTGGTAACGCCTCGCAGAATAGCTCTGCTAATAAAGTATACTATAAATATGTTAAGTATACAAATGGAATATAATGCAATTGCATTCTGCAGAGGCATATTATATTATACATTTAGGTTTTATTATGATATGACTATGGAGTTTGGAGGTACATATGAACTGGAAAGACAGAGTATTTGTATCTGATGACATAAGATTTATAGGAGCGGACGATACTGAACTTGAGATATTTGAAAGTCAGTATCCGGTAGAGGGAATCTCATATAACTCATATCTCATAATGGATGAGAAGATTGCCATAATGGATACGGTAGATAAGAGGGGAACAGATGAGTTTTTCGCAAATCTTGCAGCAGAGCTCGGTGATAAGAAGCCTTCATATCTGATTATTCAGCATATGGAGCCTGACCATGCGGCTAATATAGGAAAGCTTGCCGATATGTATCCGGAGATGAAGCTTGTGGGCACAATGCAGACTTCACAGATGCTTCCGAAGTACTTTGACAATGATTATTCCGGAAGATTTGAGATCGTAAAGGAAAATGACACGCTTTCACTCGGAAAGCATACCCTTCGTTTCATCATGGCACCTATGGTTCACTGGCCCGAGGTTATGGTGACATATGAAGAGAGTGAGAAGGTTCTCTTTTCCGCGGACGGATTCGGAACCTTCGGAGCACTTGCAAATGATGAAGAATGGATTGCCGATGCGAGCCATTACTATTTCAACATAGTCGGAAAGTACGGTGCGCAGGTACAGGCTCTTCTTAAGAAGGCTGCGGGACTTGATATAAAGGTTATAGCCCCTCTTCACGGACCGGTCCACAAGGATGATATTGCATTTGTGGTTTCGACCTACGACACTTGGAGCAGCTATAAGCCTTCAAAGGAAGGAATCTTCATTCCCTATGCTTCGATCCACGGAAATACGAAAGCTGCGGTGCTTGAATTTGCCCGTAAGCTTGGAGATGCCGGTGAGACGGTCGTGACAATGGATCTTACAGAAGAGGATGTTTCCGAAGCGGTTGAACAGGCTTTTCTTTACGACAGGATGATAGTTGCCGCATGTACTTACGACGGTGAGATATTCCCTCCTATGAACGATCTTCTTCACCATCTGAAGATCAAGAATTTTCAGAACAGAAAAGTCGGTATCATCGAGAACGGTTCATGGGCACCCATCGCAGGCAAGAAGATGAAAGAGTACTTTGAAGCTATGAAGGATATCACCATAGTCGAACCTGTCGTTACGATCAAAGGCGTTAAGAAGGCAAGTGATGACGAAAGACTTACTGCTCTTGCTGAAGCGATGAAGTGATCAATCCTTTTTGTTCCAGATCTTGAGTGTCTTGAGAAGCTTTTCCCTAGACTTGACATCCATCTTTGAAATCTCAGCCAGGATTGAATTGTCCAGTGAATTTTTCTTGTAATCCGGCTCGAGATTTCCGACCAGCTCATCAAGGGTTACTCCCATAAGCTTCGCATAATACATCAGTATCCTGAGAGACATTGCGGTCCTGCCGTTCTCTACATTACTGATGTATCCGGGTGTTACATCGAGATCAACCGCCACTTCATTCTGGGTGAGACCGAGGTTAACTCTGTATGATTTGATGATTTCTCCGTAGCTTTCTTTCATGTCTTCCTCCGGTTTGATATTCTGACTTGACTGGGTTGTGATGTGGATATATTATTAATACATAAAAGGCGTTACCGTAGTTCACGGTTGACCCTCGTGTGTGTTCAAAGAACTAACCGACACTTTGGGAGAGGCGGTTAGTTCTTTTTCTTATTGTTTCCGATCATATAGCCTAACTCAAAGACTGCTATAGCAAACGACAATAGCGCTATTAAGTCAAGATATGTCATAGGCATCCCTCCTTCCTTATCAGTCGGAGGGCGAAAAAGTCCCTCCGCTAACGAGGGCCAACCGCTTACCGTTTAGTAACGCCTTACAGGTGTTACCTGCACATAATAGTATACTGAAAGTATGATAAACATACAATAGAGATATAGGCTGATATATGTTGAATTGTGTTATATAATCTATTTTGAAAGCAGGATTACATATTAATGGATTTCAAATTACACTCAGAATACAAACCCACAGGTGATCAGCCGCAGGCTATAAAGGAACTTGTTGACGGATTCAAGTCAGGAAACCAGTTCGAGACCCTTCTCGGTGCAACAGGCTCCGGCAAGACCTTTACCATGGCCAATGTCATCGCTGCACTGAACAAGCCCACTCTGATCATCTCGCATAACAAAACACTCGCGGGACAGCTTTACGGTGAGATGAAGGAATTCTTCCCCGAAAATGCCGTTGAGTATTTTGTATCCTATTACGATTATTATCAGCCCGAGGCATATGTTCCCCAGTCGGATACATACATCGCCAAGGATTCATCCATCAATGATGAAATAGATAAGCTTCGTCTTTCCGCGACCGCATCCCTCGCAGAGCGTAAGGATGTAATTGTTGTCGCATCCGTTTCATGCATCTACGGTCTGGGTTCGCCCGACGAATATAAGGGAATGATCATTTCCCTTCGTCCCGGCCAGTGCATCGACCGTGATGAGGTTGCCAAGTCCCTGATTGCAATGCAGTATGAAAGGAATGAGCTCGAAAAGAAACCGGGCCTTTTCAGAATAAACGGAGACATACTCGAATACTATCCCGCACAGGGCGGAGATTATCTTGTGCGTATAGAGTGGTTCGGTGACGAGATCGAAAGGATCCTTGAAGTCGATCCTCTCAATTCCAGACCTATCGCTTCTCTTGAACATATCGCGGTATTCCCCGCATCTCATTATGTTGTCAGCCGTGATGCACTTATGAAGGGGTGTGATGCGATAGAGGAAGAGCTTGAAGAACGCATTAAGTACTTCAAGGGTGAGGACCGCCTTATCGAAGCACAGCGCATCTCGGAAAGAACGAATTTCGATGTCGAGATGCTCAGGGAAACAGGTATCTGTTCCGGTATCGAGAATTATTCAAGACATCTGAACGCACTTCCCGCAGGCGCACCTCCCCTTACTCTTATGGACTTCTTCCCCGATGATTTTCTTATCATCATCGACGAGTCCCATATGACGATACCTCAGATCAGGGCAATGTATGCGGGCGACAGGTCAAGGAAGACAACGCTTGTGGACTACGGCTTCAGGCTTCCTTCCGCGCTTGACAACAGACCTCTTAATTTCGAGGAATTCGAATCACACATAGATCAGATGCTCTTTGTGTCCGCGACTCCCGCAGAGTATGAAGCAGAGCATGAACTATTACGGGCTCAGCAGGTAATAAGACCCACCGGTCTTCTTGACCCGAAGGTTGAAGTTCGTCCGGTTGAAGGCCAGATCGACGATCTTATTTCCGAGATAAGGAAAGAAACGGAAAAGAAGCATAAGGTACTTGTCACAACCCTGACCAAGAAGATGGCCGAGGATCTTACGGATTACCTTAAGGATGCTGACATACGTGTCAGATACATGCACTCGGATATCAAGGCTCTCGAAAGGACCAAGATCATCCGTGATATGAGAACCGATGTGTTCGATGTTCTTGTGGGAATCAATCTGCTGAGGGAAGGTCTCGATATTCCCGAGATAAGTCTCGTTGCTATAATCGATGCGGACAAGGAAGGCTTCCTTCGTTCGGAGACATCGCTCATTCAGACAATAGGAAGAGCTGCGAGAAATTCCGAAGGCCATGTAATAATGTATGCCGATACGATAACCCGCTCCATGCAGGCGGCAATGGATGAGACTGCAAGACGCCGTGAGATCCAGGAAGCATACAACAAGGAACACGGCATTACACCCAAGACCATTGAGAAGGCTGTCCGTGATCTTATAAGCATCACTAAGAAGGTCGATCCTGACGAGGTCAAGTGGAAGAAGGATCCCGAATCGATGTCCGCGAAGGAACTCCGCGAGCTCATCGCACAGACTGAAAGTGCAATGCGCAAAGCCGCAGCGGACCTGGACTTCGAAAAGGCTGCAATGCTGCGTGACGAACTCTTTGAACTCAAGAGCATGAAATAAAAAATTTTCTTTTAAGCTCTCCCTTATCGGGAGAGCTTTTTTGTACGTTTTCTGCAAAATCAGGCCGTTTTCTGCAATGACTGTTTAAATATATATCGAAATGAAAAATAATAGATATATTATGCAACCTGAAGAATACGGATGAACGGACCTGAATGTGAGTTTTCTTTTTTCGGAATTAAAACATAAATTGACGAGAGAATATAAAACGATCCTTTTGTCGGTCTTTCTTATGACGATCGGGATGGTCTGTATTTCCGTTGCCGTAAAACTCTTAAGGCAGACCGATGAACAAAAAACCGGATTTCTGGAAGTATATGATGAAGTCCAATTCTACTCGATAGCGGATAACTTTGTGGGGGAACAGGCTTATGCACATGAGGATCCCGAAATGATCCCGGCTCTCAGAACTTTTTATGAACTTTTGCGGGACAGTGAGTATTTTGATTATCTTCCCATATATGTAAATCCGGTTTATATAGACGGTTATTCGGGTCCCGATGAAAACACAGATAATTATGAACACGGTGGAACCGTCGAAAGCAGAACCGTAGAATTCGAGAATGCCGACGGCTCGACATCGGATGCGGTTGCTCTTAAAGCATGCTGGGTTGAGGCTGAGACCATATCATATTTTGATCTGAAAGCAGAGGAAGGAAGGCTGTTTGAGGAAGGGGATTTTTATTTTGATCCGGACGAAAACATCTCGGTCATCCTGGGACACAATTATGCGGATACATATGATGTCGGAGACATTATCTGCGTGCACTTTATCTTTTCGCAGAGTCCTGCGGTCGTGGCGGGTTTTTTGGAGAAGGGTTCCAATATATATAACTCGAGATCTTTTGTTAATTTTGATAACTATGTGATCATGCCTCTCTTTAGGAACGATGATCATGAGGGACGGGATATATACAACATCCGGGTTAATAATTTATATCTGTTCAGAACGGAAGGAACTATCGTCACAAAGCTGACCAAAGGAGACGTTGATACCATAATTCGGATGTATCTGGACGAGGCGGGGCTCGGCGACATGCCGCGGGATGCGTATTACCTGATGGATTATGAGAGGTCGGAGCTGAGCGGATTTGAAGACGGTATCAAAACACTGATCATTTTGATCGGACTGATAACGGTATCTGTTGTTGTTGCCGTTACGGTGATCGAAACTCTGCTGCTGGTAAAAAGAACCGACATGAATAAAAGGTACTATGCGGTCATGTTTCTTAACGGGTGCGACCGGCTAAGGATGACGGGAGTGGTCGCTGCGGAGTCTTTTGTCTGTGTATCACTGTCTCTTGTGCTGAGTCTGGTCCTTGGTCTGATTCTGGGGCTGACACAGGCGGAGGAAAGAATTGCCATGTTCTCGGGTGCTGCTTGGTTTTTCTTTCTTCCCGTTCTGATATATCTCTTTATGATATCGGACAGAAAAGTTACGGAATATATAAGGAAAGATAATGATTGAGTTAAATAATGTATCAAAAAAATACGTATCATACAGGGATGTGATATATGCACTGAATAATGTTTCCCTGAAGGTAAACGACGGTGAATTCATATGCATAACCGGAGAAAGCGGATGCGGCAAGACCACGCTTTTGAATGTTATTGCCGGAATGATCACCCCCACGGAAGGTGAGATCAGATATGACGGACTGATAACCTCTCGCGATAAAAAGGAAGTCCAAAAATACAGAAGGGAAAGAATGGGAATAATACTTCAGGATCATTCCCTGTTATATGACCGGAATGTGTATTCAAATGTGGAGCTTCCGCTGCTCTTAAAGAAAACGGAAAAAGAGGAATGCAAAGAGAAGGTATGCGACTGGATAAAACGTGTTGGCCTGGAGGATAAAATGCGCTCCTATCCGGATCGGTTATCCGGCGGAGAGCAGCAGCGTGTAGCCATAGCAAGGGCAATGGTGGGAGGTGCCGATATTGTTCTGGCGGATGAACCGACGGGATCGCTCGATGAAGATAACGCATTAAGTGTTGTGGGACAGCTTAAGGATCTTGTCCGTGACGGAAAAACGGTGATCATGGTTACCCATGATCTTGATCTTATAGAAATGTGTGACAGACACATCCGTATGGAAAAGGGAAAGATCGTTTCGGATATATGAGAAAAATTATTGTCAATTTTCTGTGGTGGCTCGTGACGGGCTGCGCGCTGCTGGCTGTTGAGGTGATAGGTTATCGTTGTATCAGGCTGAATATTCTGACCGAATACAATAATACCCTCTATCATGGCAGGTCGGTTGTTTTTCTTTTGTCTTCGGAGGAATCGCCTGTCGTTGATATAAGCGGCATTAAGGAACTTGAGAGCTTTGATAAATGTATTCTTTTGCTGTATGAGTATGACGAGTATGCGAAAAACATGCTTTTGTATTGGGGAAAGGATGCACTGGACTTTTCCGGCCCCGCGGACGTTGCGGGCGGCGGATCCGGATATGCGATAGCCGGAGCGGAGAGCAGATTAACCCCGGGGTCAACGGTTTGGTACTATGACAAGGAATACCGCGTTGACTATGTTTTAAATGAACACATCAATCCCGTGGTAAATTCAGGAGTGTTTGCGTATGAGGATTTAACGGACTGCCTGCCGGCGGATACGGCGTACGTCCTGACATCTTCGGATAAAGGAGCGATCGCGGGAGCGTATGAAGATCTTGAAAGACTCTGCAGCTCTGAAGGCATTTCGGTCAGGAGGTTGGAAATACCGACTGCCAGGTATGAAGACTATATACGTTTCAGGGAACTGTATAATTATTTGCTCGGGTTCTTTATCATATTCCTCGCGGCGGTATGTATCATCCACAGACTGATCTGGGTCAGGACGAGAAAAAGACTGAACCGCATCCTGCTCATACTCGGGGATGGGAAGATCGTATCAAGAGACCTGATGAGTTACGTACTGCTTATTATTTTCAGCTGTATGGGTTCGGCTTCGGTGTATCTGGGTCTGTACGGCCGGATAAATATCGGACGGAGCTTCCTGGCTGCGATCGTTCCGGCGTTTCTTGCCGTCTTTTTGCTCTCGGCGGCTGTGATACCCTGTATGGGCAGGCGGACCTGTAAATGAACTGAATATAGGAACAAATGTTCGAAAAACTGTAGACAACCATCCGGGAAAATGATACACTTTATCCGTTGAAAATAAGTGTATTTAAAGGCTGTAAGATGCAGCCGGAAGTTGTTTACGGATATGAAGAACGATGTAAAGATACTTCCCCGCAACAGGATCTGTGTAAGGGGAGCGAAGGAAAATAATCTTAAGGATCTCTCGGTGGAAATACCGAGGGATTCTCTTGTTGTTATGACGGGTGTTTCCGGTTCCGGAAAATCATCACTTGCATTTGACACGATATACGCAGAGGGTCAGAGACGCTATATGGAGTCTCTTTCTTCCTATGCGCGTCAGTTCCTCGGACAGATGGAAAAGCCCAATGTCGAATCGATAGACGGACTCTCACCCGCGATCTCGATAGACCAGAAGTCCACCAACAAGAATCCACGTTCGACCGTAGGAACCGTCACGGAGATCTACGACTATTTCAGACTTCTCTATGCCAGGATCGGTATTCCCCATTGTCCCGAGTGCGGAAGAGTTATCGAGCGCCAGACCGTTGACCAGATCGTCGACCGTATAATGGAGCTCCCCGAGGGAACCAAGATCATGCTCATGGCACCCGTTGTCAGGGGCCGCAAGGGAAGACACGAGAAGACTCTGGATTCCGCAAGAAAAGCGGGTTACGGAAGAGTGCGCGTCGACGGTATCATGTACGATCTTTCCGAAGACATCTCTCTTGAGAAGAATGACAAACACAATATCGATATCGTAGTCGACAGACTTGTGATAAAGCCCGGCATTGAAAGAAGGCTCACTGACTCTGCGGAGAACGTACTCAAGATCGCAGAGGGACAGCTGAATGTCGATGTTGTCGGAGGAGAGACTATCTCCTTCAGTACTTCCTATGCATGTCCTTATTGCGGAGTAAGCATTACCGAGGTTGAGCCTAGGAGCTTTTCGTTCAACAATCCTTTTGGTGCATGTCCCGTTTGTGCGGGTCTCGGATTCAAGATGGAATTTGATGCGGAGCTTATGATCCCCGATCCTTCGCTTTCCATAAATGAAGGTGCGATCATTGCGATGGGCTGGCAGTCCTGTAACCAGGAGGGCAGCTTTGCAAATGCTCTTCTGCAGGCACTTTCCAAGAGGTTCAAGTTCAGCCTTGATACTCCCTTTGAAGATTATCCCCAGAAGATCAAGGACATCCTTATAAACGGAACAGATATCAGTGTTGATGTTCACTATACCGGCCAGCGCGGCTCGGGCGTATATCCTACCGAGTTCGAGGGTCTCGTAAGAAGTGTCGAGAGAAGATACAGGGAGACATATTCCGAAACGATGAAGGCAGAGTATGAGCAGTTCATGCGCATCACTCCCTGCTCGGAATGCGGCGGAAGAAGACTTAAGAAGGAATCGCTTGCCGTTACCGTAGGTGATAAGAATATCTACGAGATGACCACGATGTCCATCGTGGAGCTCAAGTCATTCATTTCTGAACTTAAGCTTTCAAAGCAGCAGGCGTTCATCGGAGAACAGATATTAAAGGAGATAAAGGCAAGAGTCGGATTCCTTGTCGATGTCGGGCTTGATTACCTTTCACTTTCAAGAGCGACCGGAACTCTTTCGGGCGGTGAGGCACAGCGTATAAGACTCGCAACCCAGATCGGATCCGGACTTGTAGGTGTATGCTACATCCTCGATGAGCCCAGTATCGGACTCCATCAGAGAGATAATGATAAGCTTCTCGGAACCCTCAAGAGACTGCGCGACCTCGGGAATACCCTGATCGTCGTAGAGCATGACGAGGATACTATGCTCGCTGCGGATTACATCGTGGACATCGGGCCCGGTGCGGGTTCGCACGGTGGTGAGGTTGTGGCATGCGGTACCGCGGAAGAGATAATGAAATGTCCCGAGTCTATAACCGGCCAGTATCTTTCGGGCAAGAAGTTCATTCCCGTTCCGGATAAGAGAAGAAAGCCCTCGGGCTTCCTTACCGTAAAGGGCGCTTCCGAGAACAACCTTAAGAACATCGATGTGAAGATCCCTCTGGGTGTGTTCACTTGCGTTACCGGTGTTTCGGGATCCGGCAAGTCATCGCTTGTTAATGAGATCCTGTACAAGACTCTTGCAAGAAAGCTTAACCGTGCTCATACGATACCGGGTAAGTGCAAGGGCATCACAGGTGTGGATAAGCTTGATAAGGTCATCTGCATTGACCAGAGTCCCATCGGAAGAACTCCCCGTTCGAATCCCGCAACATACACGGGCGTATTCGATATGATAAGAGATCTGTTCGCATCCACCGAGGATGCGCGTGCCATGGGATATGCGAAGGGGCGCTTTTCGTTCAATGTAAAAGGAGGACGATGCGAAGCCTGCTCCGGTGACGGTATCATCAAGATCGAGATGCATTTCCTTCCCGATGTGTATGTTCCCTGTGAGGTCTGCGGAGGAAAGCGTTACAACAGAGAGACTCTTGAAGTTAAGTACAAGGGTAAGAGTATTTTCGATGTGCTCGATATGAGAGTTGAAGAGGCACTTAAGTTCTTCGAAAATGTCCCTGCGATCAGAAACAAGATCCAGACTCTCTATGATGTCGGCCTCGGATATATCAAGCTCGGACAGCCTTCCACGGAGCTTTCCGGAGGCGAGGCACAGCGTATCAAGCTTGCAACTGAGCTTTCGAAGAGAGCGACAGGCAAGACCATATACATCCTCGACGAGCCCACGACGGGTCTCCATTTTGCGGATGTGCATAAACTTGTCGATATACTTGCAAGACTGGCAGAGGGCGGAAACACCGTTGTGGTCATAGAGCATAACCTCGATGTCATCAAGTGTGCGGACTATATCATCGATATGGGACCCGAAGGCGGTAACAGAGGCGGTACCGTGATTGCGGAAGGTACGCCCGAGGAAGTGGCCAAAGTAAAAGAATCCTACACCGGACTCTATATAAAGAAGATGCTTAAGAAGAAATAAAACTGAAACATGGGAATGCCGTTTTTCTAAAACAGGGGGACAGCTTACGCTGTTTTTCTGAGAATGTTAAAAGGAGTGATCACGAGATCACTCCTTTTTTATCAGTTTATTCAGTGGTACATCAATCAGTCGGTACATGAGCGCTCCGAACAGGAACATGAACAGTACGAAAACAGATTCGGTCACATAGATCGGTATAAGAATCTCCGGTGTAAGGTGTGCGATGATACCGTTCAATACGATCATCGGACCGTGCCACACATACACATCATAGGTTATGTTTCCGAGCTTTCCCCAAAGCTCCGATCTGAATCTGTTTCTTAAGGATCCGAATCCGAACAGCATGAAAAGCCCGGGGTATACGATGAAGTACAGAAGCAGGCCTTTCATGGGAAAGTCTCTTATCGTAAAATGTGCGATCAGAATCCCGATAATGACCGGCCACAGAACAGCTTCAATAACTACGTCGAGTTTGAAATCATAAGCGGAGGAGCTTGCGGTGTCTGAAGTTCCGTATTTTTTGATCAGATACGCCATGATGCATCCGAAGAAGAACATACAGTATCCTCTTCCGGTGTAGACAGTAAGGAATGGAAGATCTGGCTTGATGAACTTGAGAGACAGCCCCAGGATGATCATAAGTGCAAAGGGGATCAGACAGTTTAATCTGATCTTTTTGCAGATCCTGACTATGCCGAAATAGATTATGTGACAGAGCAGGAGTACGCTTACGAACCATGTTGCTCCGTTGATCCAGGTATTATCGAATATTCCGATGCCGTGAAGGCAGAGTGCGGTTATGATCGAACCGGGCAGGCTGACGGTTAACGGAGGTTCGATTCTCAGGCGGTTGTTTATGAATGCAAACAGTTCATATGCGATAACGCTGAGAGCTACCTGAGGTATCAGTCTTGCCGCTTTCGTAATGAAGAATTTTCTGAACTTCATTTCACGGCATTTCGCCGCGGATACCTCGAAGAAACCTGCCGAAAGGAAAAAGAATTCGACCATTGTGCTGAAATCAAATTTGCCTCCGGCAAAGTTAAGCCCGCCGTAAAAATAGTATCCGCCGAATATCTGATAGTGATACAGCACGATGAATATGCTGGCTATCACTCTGAGGAAATCTATGCTGTATATTCTCTTGTCTTTACTTTGAACCTGTGACATGAAATACGTGATCCTTCTGCAACCTTATCTAAAAAGTATAAATAATTAAGAGGGTAAAAGCAAACTCTTGGAGGAAGCAGGGGGTGAAACAGCGTAAGCCGTCTCCCTGTTTAACTTTGTGTTATAATATCCGTGTTATGACATTTGAATTACTTGTTTCATGCGTGCGCAAGGATCCGCATGAACTCGCAGACAAAATGAATATCTCCTCGGACGCCGTCATCGTCTCCCAGAAGGAGGATGCGGACTCCGAAAAGGAATTTGTGCGCGGCACGGATCACATCAGGGTCATCACTCAGACCGGTAAAGGTGTGGGCCTGTCCCGCAATACCTGTCTTGCCGCTTCGATGGCTGATGTCATTCTTTTTTCGGACGAGGATATCGTGTATGAAAAGGAATACGCTTATACGGTGATGAGGGAATTCGATGCCCATCCCGAAGCGGATATTCTTCTTTTCAATGTGAAGGTGTGCGATGAAAGACGTACCTATTGGAATGAGGATTTCCACCTCGTCAAATGGTACAACTGCGGAAGATACCCTGCATACAGCATTGCCGCAAGGGCCTCCGCTCTGAAGATGTCGGGTGTAAAATTCAGTCTTCTTTTCGGAGGCGGTGCTAAGTATTCAAACGGTGAGGATTCGCTTTTCTTAAGTGACTGTCTGAAGGCGGGACTTAAGATGTATGCGACCCCCGTATGCATCGGAGAGGAGATACCGAGACCTTCGACCTGGTTTAACGGATACACCGACAAATTCTTCTACGACCGGGGAGTCCTGTATCATTTTCTCTACGGAAGCAGCGCGTGGCTCTGGGGCATCAGATGGCTCCTTAAGATGAAGCCGGAGTATTCGGATGTTTTCACATTTGCGGAAGCGAAGAAGCTTTTGTTCATGGGGATAAAGGACAGGGCTGAGACAGACAGGGAATTTGACGGAGCCGGCAAGATGATCACATCTTCGAAGTGACCGCTGCATATATTGGATGGTATGAAGATTTCTGTGATAACCGTATCACTTAATGCGGGCGACAAGCTTATACAGACCGTGGAGAACATCCTTGCCCAAAAGGATGCCGAATTCGAGATCGTCATCAAGGACGGTCTTTCTTCTGATGGATCCGTTGATAAAGTTAAGGCACTGAATGATCCCCGCATATGTATCTATGAGCAGAAGGATACCGGAATCTATGACGGAATGAATCAGGGAATTTCGCATGCGACAGGTGATTTCTATATCTTCATGAACTGCGGAGATCATTTCTATGACGATGAAGTCCTGAAGCGTTTTGAAAAGGCAGCATCGCAGTATATCCAAAAGAACGGAAAACCTTCAGAGTCGAAACCGCTCATCATTTACGGAAGCAGATATTCTTCCCTGAATGAGAGCATCGAATATATCTCACCGAAGATCACACCGCTCGTGTGCTTCCGCAACATTCCCTGCCATCAGGCGATTCTTTATTCAAAGGAATGCTTTGCAAAGCGTCTCTACAGGCCCGAGTACAAGGTCCGTGCGGATTATGAGCATTTCCTGTGGAGCGTTCTGAAGAATAATACGGAAACGGTTTATGTCGATGAACCCGTCTGCAGATATGAGGGCGGCGGATATTCGGAATCTCCGAAGGCGGTAAAAAGATCCGCTGCGGAGCATAAAGAGATAACAAAAATGTATCTTACAAAGTGGCAGCTTTTCTACTGTCACATGTATATGATCGTAACACTTCAGCCGCTCAGGGCGGCACTTTCAAGCGGCCCGCTTTCGGGTCTTTATAACGGACTCGTAAAGAGGGTTTATCACAGAAATTGAAAGCGGCGGGTGACATAGTTTTTTTCTTTACCCAGCCGTTTATGCCGTTTGGTGAAAGTGAAGTTACGACACGGTAATAGTTCTTGTTTTGGGAGGAATTTGTTTTGAAGAAGGAAGCTTTTCTGAATGAACTCAGAAACAGACTGTCCGGACTTCCGCAGAGTGACATCGAAGACCGGATTTCTTTTTTCGGTGAAATGATAGACGGACGCATGGAAGACGGAATGAGTGAGGAAGAAGCGGTCGCGGGGATGGAATCCGTCGATTCGATAGTTTCCCAGATCATGTCGGAGATCCCGCTCACCAGGCTCGTCCAGAACAAAGTGAAGCCCGAAAAAGGACATAGTGCATGGAAGGTCGTTCTTCTTATCTGTCTTTTTCCAATCTGGTTTCCGCTCCTGATTGCAATAGCGGCAGTTCTGTTTTCACTCCTTATTGCTGCCTGGGCGGTCATCATCAGTTTTTACATCACCGCAGGTTCGCTCGTGATCGCATCGCTTGTGTGCATCATCGCAACGGGTGCGTATTTCGGGATAGGCAGGATCTTTGCCGGCCTGGGCGGGATCGGCGCAGTCTTTGTCTGCATCGGACTGTCCATCCTTTTCTTCCTTCTTTCGATCGCAATGTCCAAGGGCACTGTGATCCTTACACGGAAGATGTTTGTCGGATTCAAGACTATGTTTGTAGGTAAGGAGGCGTGAGATGAAAAGATCTACCGGCTGGCTCATCGCAGGCCTTGTGTTTTTCTTTGCGGGTGTGATCATATGCGGCATCGCATCTGTCTTGATGGGATTTGATTATACTCAGATGGAAATATTCGTTTCCGGAGGTTTCATACATTGATAACGGTTTTCTACAGCGTGACCCTTGCGGCAGCGCTTATATGTACAACCATATATATGTACATGTGGCATAAGCATTTCGATACGAACTTTACGCTTATCTTTACGTTCGTACCTGTCGCTTGTGTCGGATATTTCTTTTCGGCAATTTCACAGACCCTGGGTGAAGCTCTTTTCGCCCAGAGGATCATGTATCTCGGCGCTTGTTTTCTTCAGCTCTTCATTGTGGAGAGTATCTTCAATCTGTGTAAGATAGAGATCGGCAAATGGGTTAGGACCGGAATGTTCCTTGTCATTTCGGCCGTATATGAACCGGTACTTACCATCGGTTTCAATTCTTCTTTTTACAGAAATGTTTCATTCGAGATAATAGACGGACACGGAGTCCTGACTAGGGAATACGGACCCGCACATACCGCGATCTATATTGTGTATTTCCTCTTTTTCACCGTCGGTATGTCAGCCATATTCTACACATGGATCAAAAAGAGACAGGTTTCCAGGACGGTCCTCAGTCTGCTTGTTCTTCCGTATGTCATAACGGTTCTCTGCTTTTTCGTTCTCAGAAAGATCATTCCCGGTATCGAGCTTGTGCCTGCCGGTTATGTTCTGGCTCAGGTGATATATCTTGTCATTGCCTACAGGGTCAATCTCTACAATGTCAGTGACACAGTCATAGATTCGATGCTCCGGGACCGCGACATCGGATATATGTCCGTTGATTTCAGACGCAGATTCTTAGGATGCAACGGCACCGCAAGAAAGATCGTTCCCGAGCTTGAGGACAAGATCATCGATGAGGTTCTCGGCTACAAGCCTGCGGAAAGAAAGATACGTCATTTCATCGATAAATTCGAAAAGGATGAAAAAGAAAACACATCTCTTTTCACTCTCCGCAGCGAATCCGGAGATCCCGATGATAACAGGATCTTCAAAGTGGATGTTGGATATCTGTACGACGGAAGCAGAAAGAGAGGGTATATCATCACCTTTACGGATGATACCGCAAACAGAAAGTACATCCGCCTGCTCGATACATATAATGAAAAGCTGCAGAGCGAAGTGCGGGAAA
>JAEEQL010000120.1 GCA_016285265.1 Lachnospiraceae bacterium | reverse complement strand
TGTATTCGCATACGAAGGTCTGTATGGGCTGTCTGTCCGTGGGTGGCTCTTCGAGAAGGCTCATATCCCTGATCCCGGCAAGACTCATCTCGAGAGTTCTGGGAATGGGAGTTGCGGACAGCGTAAGTACATCGACATTCTCACGGAGTTTCTTTATCTTCTCTTTATGTGTTACTCCGAAGCGCTGTTCCTCATCGATTATCAGAAGTCCCAGATCCTTGAATCCGACATCATCCGACAAAAGCCTGTGAGTTCCTATGACGATATCAACGAGCCCCTTACGGAGTTCATCTATGGTCTTCTTTATTTCCTTCGTTGTCCTGAACCTGGATAAAAGGCCGATTGATACCGGGAAGTCCTTCATCCTCTGCGTGAAGGTTGCAAAATGCTGCTGAGCGAGGATGGTGGTCGGGACAAGGCACGCGACCTGCTTTCCCTCCTGCACCGCTTTGAACGCGGCACGTATCGCAATCTCCGTTTTTCCGAAACCGACATCGCCGCAGATGAGTCTGTCCATTACCTTGCCGCTTTCCATATCAGCCTTGGTATCCCTTATCGCGGAAAGCTGGTCCTCGGTTTCCTCAAAGGGGAATGTCTCCTCGAACTCTCTCTGCCATATGGTATCGGGACCGTAGACAAATCCCGGAACGGACTGTCTCCTCGCGTAAAGCTCGACAAGATCTCTTGCGATACCCTCAGCCGAAGCTCTTGCTTTTGATTTGGTCCTCTCCCATTCCTTGGTACCGAGTCTGTTTATCTTCGGCTTCTTATCAATGTCCGCGGAAGCGTACTTCTGGACCATATCAAGTTCGGTCGCAAGTACGTAAAGGACACCGCCGCCGGCGTATTCAAGCTTGATGTAATCCTTGACCGAATCTCCGGATGCGATCTTCTCGATGCTCTTGTAAACACCGAGTCCGTATGTCTCATGTACGACATAATCACCGGGATGAAGATCTTCGAGAACGGAGATCCTGGTTCCGGTAAATGTTGATGCTTTTTTCTTTTTCTTCTTTTTGATGCGCCCGCCGAAGATATCATTCTCTGCGATGACGACGAGCTTGAGCATCGGATATTCGAATCCTCTTTCGATATATCCGTGCATTATCGTCACGGTTCCGTCTTCAAGCGGTGCATCGAGGTCTTCCCTGTACGAGCATGCGATGCCGTCCTTTTCCAGCTCGCTCTGCATACGCGCAGCTCTCGTCCTCGACTGTGAGAAGATGACCGTCTTGTATCCCCTCTTTTTAAAAGAAAGAAGATCCTTTTCGAGAAGTTCGGAATTGCCGTTATATGACTGGACGTTCCTGCCGCCGATATCGTATCTGTACTTCGGAGAAAAATCATCCCTTGCGGAATCGAATACGGAAAGTCCGACAAAGCCTGCGTTTTCCATTCCGGCGATTATCGAATCGGCGCTGCAGAGTACATCCGCCTGCTTCGGAAGTGCGTATCCTTTTTCGAGGCGGAGCGTCTGACTTTCCCTGAACTCCGCTTCCACGGCCCTTCCCTGTCCGATGCATCTTACGGGCTCGTCCGCAAAATATCTTACGTCCTTACCGAAAAGACTCTTTATCCACTCGGGAAAAGAAAGAGTTTCATCCGGATAGAAATATTCAAGATAGCTTTCGAGATTGAGTTTTCTCCCGATCTCGACAAGATCTTCCTTAAGCCTCTCGGCACTCTGAACTATCCTTGCCGCTTCTTCCGTTCTGAATGCTTTGCGGAGTTTTCCCGACTGCTTCTCGGCATCATCGAGTATGCGCTTTAATCCCGCGTGCATTCTTTCTTCATCTATGAGCATCTCGGATGCGGGGTATATGCTCACACTCTTTAATGGCGCTATGGATCTCTGGGAATACGGGTCGTATATCCTGATGGATTCGATGTCATCGCCCCAGGTCTCGATACGGTAGGGATTGTCCTCAGTAAGATCGAAGATGTCGATTATGTCTCCGCGTATCGCAAACTGTCCCGGAGTCTCGGCACCGGCGCTTCTTTCATATCCGAGGAAGGTAAGCCTTGATGCGATCTCGGCCGTATCCACGCTTCCGCCTTCCTTTAAGTTTATGACAGCATTGTCATTATTTACGGGGACCTGCTTTGTCATCAGTGCCGCAAAGGTCGTGACTATGGTAAGGGACTCCTTTTCGAGAAGCGCCCTGTAGGCACGGACACGGTCCCTGGTAAGGTCATTACTGTTTATGTCCGACTGGAAGAAGATCAGATCCTTTGCAGGGAAAAGAAAAGTATTATCATCATAGAGTCTGAACTCATCCGCGATGGCTCTGGCTCTCAGATCGTCGTATGTCAAAATGATCCGGCATCTCACATCAGGTGATATGCCGGCTATCATATGAAGCTTCTGGGAATCGCCGCAACCCGTTACGGACACTGTTCCCTCGGGAAGTCTTGTGCTTCCGCCCTTTACTATCGTTCTTAAATTGTCTATATCCGCAAGATCCTTCAGGGGATCCAGCAGTGCCAGGTTATGCTTCATCTTTCCTCGTGTTGAACTTGTTCATTGCGCTTTCGGGGCCTTCGGTCACAATGCATTCGACCGCATCCGCGGCCTTTGCAAAAGCTTCCTTCATTATCTTCGCATCCTCGGAACCGAAATGACCGAGAACGTGATCTACCATATCGTCTCCGGGGCCTCCGACACCGACCCTGACTCTTATGAAATCCTCACCGCCCATGTGTGAGATTATGTTCTTGAGTCCGTTATGACCTCCCGCGCTTCCCTTTACCCTTATCCTTATATGGCCTGTCGGGATCGCAACATCATCGGAAATGACTATGAGGTCGGATAAGCCCTCGAGCTTGTAATAATCATTCAGTGCCCTTACGGCTTCTCCCGAAAGGTTCATGAAGGTCTGTGGCTTTACGAGGATGACCTTCTCGCTTCCTATCATCGCACGTGCGGTATGCGCACGGTGCTCCGCTTTCCACATGCCGGGAGTGACTCCGAGCTTTTCCGCCAGAACGCTCATCACATCGAATCCGACATTATGGCGTGTGTGTTCATATTCCC
The DNA here is from genome assembly GCA_016285265.1 of Lachnospiraceae bacterium. Classification (GTDB taxonomy): domain Bacteria; phylum Bacillota; class Clostridia; order Lachnospirales; family Lachnospiraceae; genus AC2028. The sequence goes on along the minus strand of JAEEQL010000120.1, from coordinate 3,800 downwards.
TGCCGGGATTTCCCAGGCCAACAATCATTTTCATATTCTTTACTCCGCTTCGGTTTGAATATTCATCGTACAAAAAGCATTACGATCAATTACCTTTTATAGAACCTTACATATTTTCCGTCGATACATTCACTGTATCCGAAATCATTTTCTATATACTTCATGATCCAGTTATCGGGATTCTCCATAAGCTGTCCGTACCAGCAGTCGACAACTATCACATCCGGTTTTTTCTCGGGATACAATTCCCAATACGTAAGAAGTCTTTCATCATAGGAAGTGGGATCCACTATCGAAAAATGACATACCTTATAATCGCCGAACATATAAGGAGTCGTTCCGGGTGCCTTGACCATGTTGGTGACTATGAGAACATTTTCACCCTCTTCGATATTCGCCGCAAAATCCTCATAGTCCGAATTGTAGATGTAACAGCACATATAATCCGAAAGGATTCCGATCGCGGGGCCTTCCTTCATTATGCCGCGTATATCAGTTACCGACCTGAGCTCCCTTCCGCCCTTTATGGACCCGCCTTTGCCTATCATTGCGGTCACGACCATTCCGATGAACAGGACGGTGATCAGCTTCCTTCCTTTTTCTCCCGCAAGTACCGAGATGATACAAAGAGCCATGACGATCCCGAGCATACCGTGAGGAAGTGCATTTAAAAACTGAAGATCGCTGATGTAAAACACAGCAAGCACGGATATCACGGATCCCCAGAATCCGTACAGAAAAGGTCCGATCCGTTCCGTCTTCTCTTTATCCTTCCGATATGATGCGATCAATATACCGGCCGACAGGAATAACGTGAGAAGATGTATCTGGGGATATTCATATCCTTTTCTCAGCACGATCCAAAAGAATATCTGGATCACGCCTGCGATCAGCACCATGGAAACAACGGGCACAAATTTTCTGCAGGTCTCCTCATCAGCCGAAGATCTCTTGATGAATATCTTTGTGATCAGCATTGATGCCGCAAAGATCAGGGCAAGCATCAGAGCTGTCTGCCACAGATATGTAATGCTTCCTGAAAGCTTCCCTTCCGTTGATCCCGACAGATCGTGCGTCAGATCAAATCCCACCGAATACCGCACATTACGGATAAGTTCTTCCGGAGTTATACTGCGCAGCACCACGGCAAGCCACACCAGTGCACATGCCGCATCGGTGGATACATAAACAAGAATATCCCTGATCCTGTGCTCTCGGGAACTGACACCAATGAAGACGATCGTGACAGGAAAGAGGATGATGCACGAAGGGTAACTGAGTATCTCCAGAGCCAGTGCCGCGGATGACAGTATCAGGAAAAGAATCTTTCTTTTTTCATCAGTGACGGTTTTTTCACGATAATAATATTCCATCAGTGACAGCGTCATTATCGTAAAGAACCAGAGCTGCATGTTGGAAAATTCCGGAATATCGATCAGCTTGGGCACGGAATTAAAATACAGAAGTGCCGAAAGCAGTGCGGTGGTTTTGTCGGTGTATCTTTTCACACTTCTGAAGATCCAGTATGAAAGCGCGGCCCTTATAAGCTCGGTAACGATCCTGAGCGTGATCACCACTCCGGCATAGCCGCCGGTGAGCAGGCGGAATACATACATTATCGCTATGCACATAAAAGCGGATGTCTGGTGCGGTTCCCACATCGTGCCAAAGATTGAATCGCCGCTCAGATTCCTGTAGGCCATGACGATCTGGTATTCTTCATCCATCGTGTAATCAACGAATATCAGCTTCACAGCCGCAAGAATGCTGAATATGAAAAGTACGGTCATCAGCCTGTTTATAAAATTGTTTTCTTTTGATTTTTGCATAGCCATACGCGAACAGAGCATAAGACCCTGTCCGTACATTCCGATACATTACCTATAAAGACTATAATCTAAAGCGCTTTACGTCAATATGTTTTCGGATAATCATACGGAAAAGAAAAAGGTGCGGAAGCTTCCGCACCTTTTATCCGTATTCATTACATCACAAATCTTTCACGCTGCTCCACGACTACCTTGATGCGTCCGTCCTCTCCGCGGTGGACTTCTCCGCCGTTTACGGTCGAGTGGCTCTCAACGATGCAGTTTTCGATGACGGCATTATCACCGATGTATACGTCGTTAAGGATTATGGAGTTTCTGATGACCGTGTTGTTTCCGATGTAGCTCGACTTGAAGAGCATCGAGTTTTCAACGATTCCGTTTACGATGCATCCGCTGGATACAAGAGCGTTTCTCATCTGTGCTCCGGGGTTGTACTTAGCGGGAGGAAGATCGTCCACCTTGGAATAGATATTCGGATACTCCTTGAAGAAATAGTCCCTTACCTCGGGCTTTAAGAAATCCATATTGGTGTCGAAGTAGTCTTCAACGGAAGCTATGTTCTTCCAGTAGGTTCCGATCTTGTATCCGAAGATCCTCTTCACGTCACGGTACCTGATGATGACATCACGTACGAAATCGTATCTGTCTTCTTCCGCACACTTCTCGATCATATCGATGAGAAGTCTTCTGCGTATGATATAGATGCCGCATGAGATGGTGCGTGTCTTGGGCTGGAGAGGCTTCTCCTCGAATCCCACAACCCTCATATCCTCGTTCATCATGATCGTTCCGAAACGCGACATATCTGTGCCTTCGGGCATATCCTTGCAGACTACCGTAATGTCGGCTTTCTTGTCGACATGGAATTCAAGAAGGGTGTTGAAATCCATCTTGTAGACACAGTCGCCGGGAGCGATTATGACATATGGTTCATGGCTTTCCTTGAGGAATCCGAGGTTCTGGTAGATTGCATCCGCGGTGCCTCTGTACCAGCTGCTGTTGTCGGATGTCATCGCGGGAGTAAGGACAAAGAGTCCGCCCTGCTTACGTCCGAAGTCCCACCACTTCGAAGAGTTCATATGTCTGTTGAGGCTTCCCGCATTGTACTGCGTAAACACCGCAACCTTCTGGATATGGGAATTGGACATATTACTCAGGGTAAAATCTATACTCCTGTAGCTTCCCGCAATGGGCATCGCACATACTGCCCTTCTCTGCGAAAGCTCGTTCATTCTGTGATTGTTACCGCCGGCTAAAATAATTCCGATCGCTCTCATACTTTCCTCCTTAATCTTCCGCAGTTATAAGTGACCTGCCTGAAGGAAGGCAATTATCGGGGTAATCTATCGGAGCCGTCACACCGTAGACAACGGAGTTCTTACCGATCCTGACGCCGTCCGGTATCTCACTTTTTTCACCGATGGTGACAAGTCCGTCGGTATAGATCTGGGGTGCCGTGTCGTTGGGCACTTCGTCACCGATTCCCATGACAACGTTATTGCCGACCGTAACCTTCTCGGCAACTATCGCCTTGGTAAGCTCGCAGTTATCTCCGATCACGGATTCGTTCATGATGATCGAATCCCTGACAACGGTTCCCTTTCCGATCCTGACGCCGCAGCCGATGACGGAGTTGTAAACCTTTCCGTAGATCTCACTGCCGACACCGATGATACATTTCGAAACTTCCGACTCGGGTGAGAAATACTGGGGAGGCTGTATATCGCTCTTGGTATAGATCTTCCAATACTCTTCATAAAGATTGAACTCGGGAACTATATCGATGAGCTCCATATTGGCCTGCCAGTAGGAATGAAGTGTTCCCACATCCTTCCAGTATGAATTGAACTCATAAGCATAAAGGCCCGCGCCCTTGTCACGGCAATAGGGAATGATATGCTTTCCGAAATCCAGATTGGGCTGATCCTTGAGTGCGATCATGCCCTCTCTTAAGGTCTTCCAGTTGAATAT
>JAEEQL010000119.1 GCA_016285265.1 Lachnospiraceae bacterium | reverse complement strand
TTGAGAAGGCTTATAAGGAAGGCAAGGCAAAGAGCATCGGTATATCAAACTTTGAAGGGAAGTACATAGAGGAACTGGAGACGAAGTGGGAGATCGCACCGCAGTTTATCCAGGTAGAGGCTCATCCTTATTTTACCCAGAAAGAACTGAGAAAGACTCTTGATAAGTATGGCATCAATCTTATGAGCTGGTATCCCTTGGGTCACGGGGACAAGAGCCTTATAAATGAACCGGTATTTGTCGAACTTGGAAAGAAATACGGAAAATCTCCCGCACAGATCATCCTCCGCTGGCATACCCAGATGGGATTTGTAGTGATCCCAGGCAGTAAGAACGTGGACCATATCAAAGATAATCTCAACATTCTCGATTTTAAGCTGACGGACGAAGAGATGGCTAAGATTGCAGAGCTTGATAAGAATGAGAGATATTATCACAGGACAGATGAGCAGCTTAAACAGTTTGCAGGCTGGAGGCCGACTTTTGAAAAGGCGTGAGATTAAGAGTACGTCTCTGTTGTTAATGGTTCTTCTTGCGCTGATTGTTACCGCATGCGGTAAGAATACTGATATAACCACGACTACAGTTAAAGAAGAACCCAAAACAGAAAGTGGTGATGAGATGAAGGGATACGATTTTTCTACATTTGAAAATGTAGAGATAACCGGAATTGATATGGATTCATTGACAGATGAGGAAAGGTCAATCCTGTATGTTCAGGCAAAATATTGTCAGGCTATGACGGATGCAGACATTGATACCATGCGTGAATTAGTCTCGGAGGATATGATATATACCCATATGAGCGGAATGCAGCAAACAAGGGAAGAGTATTTTTCGGACATTTCTGACGGTAGTCTCAGATATTATACCATAGGTATCGCTGATCCGATCATAGAAGTGGATCAAGCTAAGGCCCGGATCACATATACTTCAGTCTTAAATGCCAATGCATATGGATCAAGAGGAACGTATCGCATGAAAGGGACTCACCATTACGAAAAGTCTGACGGGTTATGGATTCTTGTAAACAGGTACACATGAAGGATCGGGGCTGTCAGGTTTTGATAAGAAGCTTTATTCAGCATGTCCGTATGCAACGGTTTTAGACGGACTTGCCATAAGAGGAAACGACTGTCAGAATGATCAGGACGGCGTCAGGGAAGACGTCAGCGAATGGGTGACGGGACTGGACTATTAGAGGAGTGATTTGTTTGAAAAAGAAGATCAGGATCATAATTGATATCTCCATGACGGTCACGATGCCTCTTCTTATGGCATATTCACTGATAGGAGAATTGTTTCATGAGATCACAGGGAGTCTTATTTTTATCCTGTTTATCATCCATCATATATTGAACAGAAGGTGGTATGGCACGATTGCCAAAGGAAAATACAATGCAAGTGCTGCATAATCTAGTGGGGAGATATCTTGAAAGAATCGTTGGAAAAATGTAGAAACGAATAAGCATAGAATGACAAACGAAAATGCGTGAAAACCTTGATAATACTGGATAAAATGCATAACAAATGTTATAATTTATCAACATAGGAAGATCATCTTCCAGTATAAATGGTTAAGCAAGATAATGTAGAACGACAAATCCGAATTTGTCTGGATGAACGTTGGAACATAAAACAGGTAATACAATATCCCTATCAGCATGTAAAAGAGTGAAATGCTTCTTGGGGGTAATATGCTAAGAGGTAACGAAAATGTATTATTTAATCGACACTATGCTTCGGAGTTGTTCAGCAGAAGAATGCCATGGCGGTGAATTTCAGTATGTGGCGGTTCTGTCGCCTGAAGAGTGGAATGCAGAATGCGATTCCTATGAAATGGGAATCGACCTGGAGCCTGATACCCGGGAGATCTACACGACTAATGCCGAGGTCAACTATGATTCTGTTACCGGCGCATTTGCGATCCCTGACAGGAACGATATATGCGGAAACTACCACAAGTTTGCTTTCGCTCTGGATGAGAAAGGGATTGTATTCATTGATTCCGGTGATAATGTATCGAGGATAATCAACAGGATAATAGAAACTAAAAAATGGCGAATGCCGAGCCTTGAAAGATTCATCTATGATTTCCTTGAGCAGATAATACATGAGGATTCGCGTTTGCTGGAGAATTATGAAAAAAGGCTTGATGTCATAGATAATGATATCGACTGTGGAAAAGAAGGCGATCTTGATGCCTTAAATGATATTCGAGGCGATCTCAGGGATCTGAGGACACATTACAACCAGTTGATAGATCTGGCTCAGGAATTCGAAGAGAATGAGAATAGCTTTTTTCAGACGGATCACCTGCGCTTCTTTAGGCTGTTTTCCAGCAGAGTTTCAAGACTGCATGACATTGTGAACTCGCTTCTGGATTATACGAACCAGATCCGCGACACTTATCAGTCAAGACTTGATGTAAAGCAGAATCGCATTATGACCGTACTTACGGTTGTCACTACTGTTTTTATGCCGCTAACACTTATCGTCGGGTGGTATGGCATGAATTTCAAATACATGCCGGAACTGGATTCTGTGTGGGGATATCCGGTCGTTATCATGGTATCTCTGTTGATTGTTGTAATCAGTCTGGTGTTTTTTAAACGTAAAAGGTGGTTATAGAACGATAACTCGGAATATAAAATCGTTGACAACTTCTGGTATCTTAAGTATAGTTGATGCAATTAAACAAACAGACGCCCATTGCTACCGAGTAGTGGGATTAACGTCATTTCTTTACCGTTAGGTCTTAGCAGGTAAGGAAATGGCGTATTTTGTTATAAGGAGGTTTTTATATGAAGTGGCTCTATTTGTTTTTGGCAGGTGCGTTGGAGATCACCTGGGCTGTGGCTATGAAAAAATCGAATGGATTTACCGTCATAATCCCATCTATCATTACCGGCGTGGGATATATTGCCAGCGCTGTATTTTTGGCAATAGCCTTGAAACAGCTTCCTCTTGGTACGGCATATGCTATGTGGACCGGTATGGGAATAGTAGGAACGACATTACTTGGAATATTCCTTTTCAATGAAAAGTTATCAGTTCCACAGGTGGTTTGTGTTATCCTTATTGTAATTGGAATAGCCGGACTAAAGATTTTAGGAAAAGAGTGAGGTGGTTGCGATGTTTAGGAAAATGAGAAGGTTCAAGCAACAGATTTCTGATGCGGAGTGCATTGAGGTTTTGAAGAATACTAAAAGAGGCGTTCTTTCACTGATAGGCGATGATGGGTATCCTTATGGTCTTCCTATAGACCATTGGTATTGTGAAGAGGATGGAAAGATCTACTTTCATGGAGCGAAAGAGGGACATAAGATCGACTCTATAAAAGCCTGCGATAAAGCCAGTTACTGTGTATATGACGAGGGCTATCGGAAGGAAGGCGATTGGGCTCTTAATATAAAAAGTGTCATTCTGTTTGGCAGGATCTGCCTTGTTGAAAATGAAGATAAGGCAAGAGATATATGTACTGCGCTGACCAGGAAGTTTACTGATGATGCAGAGTATCTGGAGAAAGAACTTAAGAATGCATTTCCAAGAGTTCAATGTCTGGAGTTTTCTCCTGAACATATGACGGGAAAACTGGTTAATGAGTCATGACAAGTAAGTAAACTCGGAAATATCCAGTAGGTATGGGGTTAGTGGAACGATGTTTTGATCTGAGCTAGGAATTTTTCAGCTATAGGTGTAAAGGATGGGAATTTGTGCCAGATCAAGTATAGCTCAGATGTCTGCTTCGGAGATAATGGACGAAATACCAGACCATTCTCCTCTGAGCATTCGACCAAATGCTTAAAAGTCAGGAGGATTCCGAGACCTTCCTGTGCAAAAAGAGATCCGTTATAAGACAGGCGGAATGAACCTTCAAGATGCAGTCTTTCAAAATCATCACCGGCCCAGGCAGGTATTTCATTGTTCCAGCTCTGCTCGGAACAGAAGAGAGGCTGCCCGATGAGATCTTTTACCTTAATGGATTTCTTCATGGCAAGAGGATGGTCTGATGGCATGATGGCACCCCATATATCAGCTTCCGGAAATTTGACATAATCGTATTTTGCCGTATTTGGCTTTTCGCATAAAACTGCAAAATCAAGAAGCCCTTTATCCAGTTTTTCCGTAACCTGTTCTGTATCGCCGCTGGTGATGTGATAGGTAAATCCGGGATATCTGCTTTTTAATATGCGGATTTCCCGTGCAAGGTATTTTATCTGATAGCTTTCGGCTAGTCCGAAGTAGATATCCCCGCCGGTGATATCGTCAAGGGTGATGAATTCCTGTTCTATACGGTCGGCCATGGCGATGAGATCTTCCGCACGGTCGCGAAGAAGCATCCCCTCATCAGTCAGGGATATGCTAAAGCTGTGACGTGTGAACAACTTCTTTCCCAGTTCATCTTCGAGTGATTTTAATGCTTTTGAAAGCGTAGGCTGTGTGACATGAAGCATGTCCGCAGCCTTTGTCATATTCTCTTCCCTTGCGACGGCAAGGAAGTATCGCAGGCTTTTGATCTCCATAGAATCCTCCTGTTCACAATGCACTCTAAAATGCTTCGCATTTTTTCGTTCTTCGGCATTTACTGCATGACATTCCGTTTTGGAATATCACGATATTCATTTTATTCATTAGCGAAGAATTCGTCAAGTAAATATAATGAGGATAAGAGGTAGGACAGATGGAAGTAAAAAACCTGATAGAAAATCTTACAGACAGTGGATGCTCTGCGGAAGGAACAAGAAGAGCAAAAGCACTTTACGAAGCAGGAGATATGGATGGGCTCGTAAAGTATCTTCGAAAATGTCGATGTGATCTGGTGGAGGAAATGCACGACAGTCAGAGGAAGGTTGATAGGATGGACTATCTGATCAGGCAGACACAAAAAGAAGCGGATAAACAGTGATAAGAGAACGGAGGGTGAAATCATGATCAAAAAGGAAGAACTGAAACTGGTAACTGAATGGGACAAAACATTCCCTAAGAGCGATAAGGTAGACCACGGCAAGGTGACCTTTGTGAACCGATATGGGATAACACTTGCAGCAGATATGTATGTACCCAAGGATAAAGAGGGCAGACTTCCCGCAATCGCAGTATGCGGTCCCTTTGGTGCAGTTAAGGAGCAGTGCAGTGGATTGTATGCGCAGACCATGGCAGAGAGAGGCTTTCTGACAATAGCGTTTGATCCTTCTTTTACCGGAGAAAGTGGCGGGAATGTAAGATATATGGCTTCCCCGGATATCAATACTGAGGATTTCATGGCGGCGGTTGACTTTCTTTCCCTGAATGACAGAGTTGATCCTGACGGGATAGGGATCATAGGTATCTGCGGCTGGGGCGGGATGGCGATCAATACGGCGGCACTTGATACGAGAATAAAGGCAACCGTGGCATCCACCATGTATGATATGACCAGGGTGAACGCAAAAGGTTACTTTGACAGTGAGGACAGTGAAGAGGCACGTTATGAGAAGAAGAAAGCTATGTGTGCTCAGAGGTTGGAGGATCTGAAATCGGGTGATTATAAGCTTGGCGGTGGAGTTGTCGATCCGTTGCCTTCGGATGCACCTTTCTTTGTTAAGGATTACCATAGCTATTACAAGACCGATCGTGGATATCATGCAAGAAGCCTTAACTCTAATGGTGGTTGGAATGTGACCGGATGTGAGTCCTTCATTAACCAGCCTATTCTGAAATATTCAAATGAAATCAGAAGTGCAGTGCTTCTTATCCACGGAGAAAAGGCTCATTCGTGCTATTTCTCAAAGGATGCCTATGCAGATATGACAAAGGACAGCAAGTATGCGGATAACAAGGAACTAATGATCATTCCTGATGCCGTACACACAGATCTGTATGACGGCGGAGACAAGGATTATATTCCGTTCGATAAGATAGAGAGTTTTATGAGTGAGCATCTTAAATAAAGGTGGATGAATGAAAAGAGCAAAGAGCGCCATCTGCGTGATCATGATGATGTTTGTGATCTCGGCGTGTGCAGGTAGAACATCAAATGATAGCGCGGTTTCAATGAGGGAGCAGGAAGAGATTCCCGGAGAAGCAGAAGAAACGACTCTGACTGCTTCTCCGGAGAACGGCAGCAATGGGATGCCGGAACAAGAAGAATCAAGAGAAGAGGTAATAGTTATGGATGAATTACTCCTTTCGGTCGGAGACAAAAACTTATCTGTTGAATGGGAAGATAATGAGAGCGTGGATGCGCTCAAAGATCTTGCCGGATCCGAAATGAAGATCAATATGGCTATGTATGGGGGATTTGAGCAGGTCGGTAGTATTGGTACTTCTCTTCCGAGGAATGACAGTCAGATGACTACAAGTCCGGGTGACATTGTACTTTATTCAGGAAACCAGATAGTCATATTTTACGGTTCAAATTCCTGGGCATATACAAGGCTGGGAAAGATTACGGGACTTAATGAAAAGGAACTTGAAGATACGTTCGGAAACGGTGACGTTACGATCGGCTTAAGTGTCGGAGGACAAACAGATTCAGAAGCGGTGCGATCTTTTGATTTCGAGGACAGATCAGTCATGCTTAACAGCGGATATGAAATGCCCATCATGGGACTTGGAACTTATTCGCTTGATCATGACACCTGTGTAAACTCCGTGAAGGCTTTGCTGCAAAACGGAGGCAGACTGATCGACACAGCATATATGTATGGGAATGAAGAGGCAGTAGGGGAAGGTGTCCGTCAGGCGATGGAAGAGTACGGTATTCCCCGTGAAGAGATATTTGTGATCACAAAGATATATCCGAGCCAGTTTGATGATCCTGAAGCGGCCATAGACATGGCGCTTGAAAAACTTGATATC
>JAEEQL010000021.1 GCA_016285265.1 Lachnospiraceae bacterium | reverse complement strand
TGTTAAGGATAAGATCCTCGTAACCGTGATGACCGATCCCGGCTGGGTATTTCTTCTTGCAACGGCAAAGGGAGTCATTTCCGAAAAGGGATCCCTCCTTTCACATACTGCTATCATATCGAGAGAGCTGAAGAAGCCTTCGATCGTCGGAGTAGAGAAGCTTACGGATACCGTAAGGACCGGCGACCTCATAAGAATGGACGGAGGTACCGGTAAGATAGAGATCCTTGGGAGAAAATAAATGGAATGTATCAAGGTAGGTAAAGAAGAAAAATATATCAAAGATTTTATTGATCTTGCGAAGAAGCTTTATACGGGGAAGGACAATATGGAAAGCCCCGATACGATCAGGAAGTTTTTAACCGGAGAGCATCCCCTGTCGAAATATTTTACTTTGGATGCATATCTTATCTATGACGAAGACAGAGCTGTCGGAAGATTCGCCCTGACTCTGTATCCCGATGACACCGTATGCTATCTTGGATTCTTCGAGTGCATAGAAGATAAGGATGCTGCCGCATTTCTGTTCTCAAGCGCGGAGAAGCTGGCCAAAGAGAAGAACTGCACCTCTATGGAAGGACCCGTTGATGCATCCTTCTGGAATAAATACAGACTCAAGATCAACAATTTCGACAGGCTTCCTTACACCGGAGAGCCTTACAACAGGGAATATTATTATGACCTCTTCCTTGCAAACGGCTACACTGTCAAGGAGCATTACACGTCGAATGCTTACAGGGCTGTAGACGATTCTTACGTAAATGAAAAGTTCGAAGGAAGATACAATGCATTTCTGGAGCAGGGATATCGCATAGAAAGTCCGAAGGCGGAAGACTATGAGATAATACTGGACGATGTTTACAGGATGATAACCGAGCTCTACAGCGACTTTCCTATTTTCAAATATGTTTCTAAGGAAGATTTCAAGGAAATGTTCATGAGCTATAAGTCGATCATGAACATGAGCATGACCAAGATCGCATATTACAAGGATAAGGTGGTCGGATTCTACATCAGTCTTCCCGATTACGGCAACAAGGTCTATCACCTGAACCTTCCCAACATACTGAGCGTCCTTAGGACAAAGAAGCATCCGAAGCAATATGTAATGCTTTACATGGGAGTTGATGCCGAGCACAGGGGACTGGGAAAAGCCATAGTCTATTCCATAATCAAAGAGCTTGAAGCAAACAGACTTCCCAGCATCGGTGCCCTGGCACGTGACGGCAAGGTGACACAGACCTACGTCATAGAAGAAGCTATGAGCATTTACGAATATGTTCTTCTGGAGCATGCACTTGACTGATCACTAATAAGGGAGAGAAAAATGTCTAACGTATTGGAACAGTTTCTTAAAGAAGACTATGAGAAATGGGGATCCAGAAATTATCTCCACGAAAAGAAGGGAGATGTATTCGTTCCCATTACGTACGGTGCTTTCATAGAGAACGTAAATTATCTTGCGGCTTATCTTATCGAAAAAGGGTTCGCCGGAAAGAACATCGGTATCTACGGACCCAACAGCATCGAATGGATGATCAGCGATATTTCGATCATGTGCTATGTAGGATGCGGAGTGGGATTCAACAAGGACTGGTCATACGACAACGTGGTCTATTCCATAAAGAAGAGTGAGCTTTCCGCGCTTATCTATGATGAGAGACAGGGTGAGATCATGGACCGGATCAAAAAGGAATTCCCGGATCTCACATACATTTCCGTGCAGAATGATTTCGCCTCATGCATAGAAGAGGGAAAGAAATTATCCGGGGGAATGTTTACTCTCGAAGCAAGGGATGGGGATATCCCCGCAAAGGTTGTATTTACAAGCGGAACAACTTCCTTCCCGAAGGCGGTTCTTCTGTCCGTGAACAATGTCTTTTCCGGATGGAGGTCTCTCGGAAGAAGGATCACCGTTGATATCGAGGATACGTGCTATCTCTTCCTTCCGCTCAACCACACTTACGGATCGATCTATAATTTCATCTACTCGCTTGTCTTCGGATACGAGATCTATCTGGCGGGAAGCACCAAGGAAATGGCACAGGAGATGATGGCGATACATCCGACCCTGTTCTCCGGTGTGCCGCTTGTGTTCACAAGATTTTACGAAGCATCAAAGGCCATGAACGTTCCTCTCGGCACACTTCTCGGAGGAAGGATGAAGTATCTTTTCTGCGGAGGTGCAAAGCTGACTCCGGAGATCAGAAAAGCATATGCGGATGAGGGCATGTACATGATGAATGCCTATGCCCTTTCCGAGACCTCATCGGGATTCAGTATCGATTATCCCGGAGAAGAGGATATGGAAAGCGTCGGAACTCTTTTTGAGGATGTGGATGCCGTGGTCCTCGATCCCGATGAAGAAGGATACGGAGAGCTTGCGATAAAGGGAAGCAATATCTTCCTCGGATATTTCAAGGATGAGGAAGCGACAAAGGCAGCGTTCAATGAAGACGGATACTTCCTTACCGGTGATATCGGTACCATTAAGAACAACCATGTCTATCTTAAGGGAAGGAAGGACACGAGGATCACTCTTTCAAACGGAGAGAACATTTCCACGAAGAGGATCGAGGAAAGAGTTAAGGAGGTTCACGAAAGCATCGTTGCGGTCAAGGTGTATATGAGAGGCGACCTTCTCTGCACGGACATATATGTTAACGATTCGAATGCACCTAAGGATGCGCGAGAATGGGAAGGCCTTATTGAGAAGGTAAACGGAAACGTATCAAAGTTCGAGAGGATCGGTAAGTACAACATCATCAGCAGCTCGCAGATGCTCAAATGATCCTGCGGGACTAAAGAATGAAAAGCGGCTTATGTTCCTTGGGACATGGGCCGCTGAAATTTTTTAAAAAATTTTTTTATGGGGGGCGCACATTTTATACCCCTCATCCGTTAATCACAGTGAAAGGAGGAGGAAAGCCGGATCCATGGATTTAGAAAAAGCATATGACAAAATATACCGGTATGCGTATTTCAGGGTGAAAAACGTGACTGTCGCCGAAGATATAACGCAAGAAACTTTCCTCCGGTTTTTCGGTAAGAGCGGAACCTTTCACGAAAATGACATGAAGTATCTGTACACGATCGCAAGGAACCTTTGTATTGACGAATACAGAAGGGTGAAGCCGGATGAACCCCTTGAAGAAGACGCCGAAAACGTACCGTCTGTAGATTTCCCCGAGGAAAGCATCATCGTACGGGATGCACTGGAAAAGCTTACGGATGAAGACAGGGAGATACTGCTTCTCAGGTATGTGAACGAAGAACCTGTCGGAACGATCTGCAGGGCACTCGGTATTTCGAGATTCGCATTATACAGAAAGATTAAAAATGCCGAGGAAGAGCTCAAGAAAAATCTGAAGGAGGATGAATGATGGATAGAGAATTGAAAAACCGATTAGCCATAAGCTTTCATGCTCCCGAGCCCGAAAGGAAAGAAAGCTTCATCAGAAATCTGCGCCCGAGGGAGATCGGAATACCTGAGATGATCCTTACACAGATCCCGTATATCAGGCTTCCGATATGGCTGTTTTCACTTTTGATCGTTGCGGTTGCGATAGGCGGATCGGTCCTCGGAATGGAGGATACCGAATTTCAGATCACGATCCTTCTGCCTTTTAACGCGGCGCTCGCAATACTTGAAGCACACAGATCAAGAAGATATGGCATGTCCGAGCTTGAAACGGCAACAAGGTTTTCACTTAGAAGCGTTGTCTTTGCAAGACTGGTCATTCTCGGCATCGTATCGGGAATTGTTCTCTGCGTGTCATCTCCGGTCATTGCGGTTTCATTCGGAAGGAGCACGGTCAGTACCGCGATCCGCATCCTTATACCTTATCTGATAACGATGATGATCAGTCTCATCATCGAAAGAAGTTCCCTTGGAAGAACTCACGGCTACGCTTCCTTTGTGATCGCGGGCGTATCGCTGACCCTGATCGCATGGGTTTATAACTGTGCACCGATGATCCTGACCGGATACGAGGAGTTTATCTCAGTTTGGGGACTTCCGACGGTAATAGTTCTTCTTGCTCTGACATTTGCGGAGCAGTGGAAGACCGTCAAAAATGTGGAGGCATTTGCATGAAATTATCTGTAGACAGAATTACAAAACAATACAAGAACAAGATCGCGGTAGACAGGATCTCCTTTGATCTTACCGAAGGGGTGACCGGTCTGCTGGGAGCGAACGGTGCGGGAAAGACCACGCTCATGAGAATGATGTCCGGAATACTTACACCCACGAGCGGAGAGATAAGTGCCGACGGAATTCCCGTTCAGGCGGAAAGCTACCGTGCGCTTTTAGGTTATCTTCCCCAGGATTTCGGATACTATCCGGAGTTTACTGCAAGGGAATTCCTTGAGTATTTTTCCGCACTTAAAGGAATAGAGAAAAAAAGAGCCCGGGAAAAGACAAAGGAATTACTCGAGCTTGTGGGACTTTCCGATGTGGCGGGGAAAAAGATCAAGACCTTTTCCGGAGGAATGAAACAGAGAGTGGGTATCGCACAGGCACTTCTTAACGATCCCAAGATACTTATACTCGATGAGCCCACTGCGGGACTGGATCCGAAGGAAAGAGTAAGATTCAGGACACTTATAGAGGAACTCGGAAAGAATTCCATAGTTCTTCTTTCGACACATATCGTTTCGGATATAGAACATATTGCAGACCGGATCATCATGATGAAGGACGGAGCCCTCGTATGGCAGGGCCGTCAGAGTGATGTGGAAGGCGACCTTGAAGAGTTCTATCTGAAGAGATATGAATGATACGGTTACAGGAGTTTGCCAAATGAAGAAAAACAGATGCTTTGGAGCATTATATAAATTCGAACTGCTCAAGATACTGAAAAATAAAGTGGCAGTAATTGCGTTTTTGATCTTTTTCATTTTCGGATTCGTACAGGGTGAGTTCGAAGTAAGGGGAAATGTAGACCCCGATACTTTAAAGGAACATATGACGCTGGACGGCCGGATCCTGGATGATCAGCTGCTCGGTGAATGGGTGGCGGTCACGGATGAATACGGAGAAGTAACGGACGAAAAGAACATAGCATATGAAACCCTCACCGAGTGGATTAAGGACATAGCGGGATACGGGGTTGTTCTTGAAGATATAAATGAGAGCCGGTTATATGAGGAACGTCTTAAGATAATAGATGAAGCATACGCAGACTCTTATCTTGACGAGGGCGAGATCGAATACTGGAAGGCTCAGGAGGAAACCCTGGAAAAGCCTTTTGTGTGGAAGGATTCCTTTATATCCTTCGGTCTTCAGAATGGGGTATCCAACACTATCATCATCATGATGCTGGTTATTTCGGTAAGTCTTTCGACATCATTTTCCGCGGAGACACAGAGAAAGACAGATCCCATGATAAGATCGAGCATAAACGGCGGAAAGGAAACATACTTTGCCAAGATCCTGGCAGGTACGACTTACAGTTTCGTGACGGTAATATTATATCTCGGTATATTTGTCGGATATGTAGCGATCAAGTGGGGGCTATCAGAGATGGACGCCCTTGAGCAGGTTATTTATCCCTGCACCCAGATGAAACTTACCGTCGGTGAGACCACATTTATACTGATACTCCTTACGGTACTCGGATCGCTCCTTTTATCAACAGCCACGATGTTTGTATCCTGCGTACTCAGAAACGGGATGGGAACAATGGGAATCATAGTTGGAGGATATTTCGGACTTTTTGCTCTCGGAACATCGGTCCCGATGCATATGAAGACCCTGTCCAAGATATGCTGTCTTTTACCCCCGACACAGATATCACCGAGACTGGTATATGAATTCAGGCTCTTTAAGATAGCGGGACATTATTTCAGATCGTATCAGGTTGCGGGAATGTCATATGTTGCGGTCGCTCTTCTTCTCATCATCTTCGGATATATTCATTATAAGAGGTATGAGATAAAAAGTAATTGATACAGATTTCCAATCTGCTAAAATGGTCTTATGAAGATCATTAATCTAATCGAAAATACTGAAGGCAAGTCGGGATGCATTTACGCACACGGCTTGTCTTTTTATGTTGAGACGGCTCATCACAAGCTTCTCGTCGACCTCGGACCTTCTGCGGACACCCTGAAGAATGCGAAGAAGCTCGGCATTGATCTGTCTGCGGTCGACACGGTGATCTTAAGCCACGGGCATTACGATCACTCGGGCGGGATCATTCCTTTTTCCGAAATAAATCCCAAAGCCGCAATATATATGCAAAGCCTTGCCGCCGGGGATTATTATGCGGACGACGGGGAAAATGCGGAAGGAGAACGCTTCAGATATATCGGAATTGATAAGAATATCGTTTCTCTTCCGGGCATCAGGATGATCACGGGAAATCATGTGATAGATGATGAACTCGAGCTGTTCACGATCAAAAACAGGACCCACGAACTTCCGTTTACCAACAAAAGACTTCTTGTAAAAACACCTGACGGATTTATCCGGGACGATTTTGCGCATGAGCATTTTCTCGTCGTAAGCAGCGAAGGGAAAAAGATTCTCATCTCGGGATGTGCCCACAACGGGATCCTGAGCATCATGGATGCATACAGGACAAAGTACGGCTCTGCCCCGGACGCAGTGATAAGCGGATTTCATCTGATGAAAAAGACGGATTACCGCGAAGACCAGCTGAAGGAGATAAGAGAGATCGCGAAGGAACTGACCGCATATCCCACGAAGTTCTTCACCTGTCACTGTACCGGAGTTCCTGCATATGAAGCCATGAAGGAGATCATGGGAGACAGTCTCGAATATGTCCACTCGGGAGACGAAGTCATCCTATGACAAAAAGCGGTATCTTTGGGAACAAATAGTCGTTGGCACGGGTATCTTCTAAATGCTATCTTTAGCGTACAAAGTGCATTGCCGAATACGGCAGAAAGGATAGTTCATGGAAAATTTTTCTTTTTACTCACCCACATGTTTTGTGTTCGGTAAGGATTCTGAGGAAAAGACCGGAAGTCTCGTAAAGAGATTCGGAGGAAGCAAGGTTCTCATCCATTACGGCGGCGGAAGCGTCGTTCGTTCAGGACTCCTTGACAGGGTAAAGAAATCCCTCGATGACAAGGGCATTCCTTATGTCGAGCTCGGCGGAGTCCAGCCCAATCCCAGGGACGGCCTTGTATATGAAGGAATAGATCTTTGCAAAAAGGAAAACGTGGACTTCATCCTTGCTGTGGGCGGCGGAAGCGTTATCGATTCTTCCAAGGCGATCGCTGCAGGCGTTTTATATGACGGAGATTTCTGGGATTTCTACAGGGGAAAGTGGATAGAGGATGCCCTTCCCGTAGGAACCGTTCTGACCATTGCCGCAGCAGGCAGTGAAGGAAGTCCCGATTCCGTCATCACCAAGGAAGACGGAATGTTCAAGCGCGGAGCAAGCGGAGATGCGATCCGTCCCAGGTTCAGCATCTTAAATCCCGCACTTACACAGACACTTCCCGCATACCAGACCGCAGCAGGAATCACCGACATCATGGCTCATCTCTACGAGAGATATCTTACCAACACCGAAGAGGTTGAGGTTACCGACAGACTTATAGAAGCACTCCTTCTTACCATGGTCCACGAAGGCCCCAGGGTCATTGCGGATCCCAATAATTACGATGCAAGAGCCAACATCATGTGGGCGGGAACAATGGCTCACAACAATGCGGTCGGCGTAGGAAGAAGCCAGGACTGGCTCAGCCACACAATCGAGCACGAGCTTTCCGCTCTTTACGACTGCGCACACGGTGCCGGACTTGCCGTTACCATGCCCGCGGTATTCACCTATGAGATGTCACACAATGTGATGAGATTTGCACAGGTCGCAGTCAGGGTCTGGGGATGCCAGATGGATTTTGCTCATCCCGAGGTTACCGCCAAGGCGGGCATCGAGGCATTCAGGAACTTCCTGATCTCCATCGGAATGCCTAAGAATTTCGAAGAGCTCGGAGCAAAGGAAGAAGATATCCCGAAGCTTGTCGATGTTCTCTGCAGGGGAGACGGCAGGAAAGGAACCATTTCAGGTTTCATTTCACTTAACGAAGAAGACTGCACCCGGATCTATAAGATGATGGTATAAGCTTTATTCCGGAACGCCCGGAGGCTCATCAGGCATGACACTTTTAAACGAATATCTACGTGAGAGATTCGGATGCAAAGTATATAAGGTATCGATAAATGCCGGGCTTACCTGTCCCAACCGGGACGGGAGGCTCGGCTTTAGCGGCTGTATATTCTGTTCGGCGGGAGGGAGCGGCGAGTTTGCGCAGGACCCCGAAATGAGTATTTACGACCAGATCGAGGCAGGAAAAAAACTCGTTTCTTCCAAAATAAAAGAAGGAAAATTCATTGCCTACTTCCAGGCTTATACCAATACCTATGCTCCGGTTGAAAAACTCCGCCCCCTGTACACAGAGGCGGCAGAGCATCCGGACATTGTCGCGGTGTCCATAGCCACAAGACCGGACTGCCTTCCGGAAGATGTTCTCGATCTGCTTGGAGAGATCAACCGGATAAAGCCTGTATGGGCTGAGCTCGGACTGCAGACTGTTCACAAAGATACCGCAGACTACATACGTCGCGGATACGACCTCGAAGTATATGATAAAGCGGTAACGGAACTTAAAAGGCGCGGAATTGAGGTCATAACCCATGTGATCCTCGGCCTTCCCGGAGAAACCCCGGAAATGATGAAGGAAACCGTAAAGTATGTATGCGAAAAGGGGACCGACGGGATAAAGCTGCAGCTTCTCCACGTTCTTAAGGGTACCGATCTGGAGAAGGAATATATGGCGGGAAAGTTCGAAGTCCTGACTGAGGATGAATACATAAATATCCTGAAGGAATGTGTGAGCATCATCCCCAATGATGTCGTGATCCACCGCCTTACGGGTGACGGGGACAAGAAGCTCCTTACAGCACCCTTATGGAGCGGGGACAAAAAGCATATGATAAACCGAATAAGGAAGGAAGTTCTGACATAAAACGGCTGCATCACCCCGGGAGAGATCCCGGGGTTTTTTGTTCAAGGTATTAACGTAAGTGCCCATGTGTGATAACATTAATCCAAATGGGCATTTATGGCTTGGAAAGGATGAACTCAGTCAGGAAATGGAAAAATTAAAACCAAAGCTTTTTTCTGTAATGAAAAATTATACGGGAGCCCAGTTCGTTAAGGACCTGGTAGCGGGCGTCATCGTGGCGATCATCGCACTCCCTCTTTCGATCGCACTTGCGATAGCCTCGGGAGTAGGACCCGAGGCCGGAATCTATACCGCGATAGTAGCGGGATTCCTTGTTGCATTCTTCGGCGGAAGCCGTGTCCAGATCGCGGGTCCCACCGCGGCTTTTGCTACAATAGTTGCGGGAATAGTCGCAAGCGACGGAACGGAAGGCCTTATGGTCGCGACCATTATGGCAGGTATTTTCCTGATCCTGATGGGATTCTTCAGATTCGGAAATCTTCTTAAATATATTCCCTATACCATCACTACCGGATTTACCGCAGGTATTGCCGTTACTCTTTTCATAGGACAGATCAAGGATTTCACCGGAATCCGGTATATGAACGGCGAAAAGCCCATCGAGACCTCCGAGAAGATAATGGCTCTCGTTAACAATATTTCCACGATCAATATTCAGGCGGTCCTTATCGGAGCACTTGCACTTGCGATACTTATCATCTGGCCAATGATCTTCAAGAAGATCCCCGGCTCTCTTATCGCAGTCATCGTAACCGCAGCTATCGTTAAGATCTTCAATCTTGATGTAAACACCATCGGAAAGGCATTCAACGATATCCGTGCCGGTCTTCCGCCCATCACATTCAGTACATCCGTCTTTTCGATCAATGTCATAAGATCCCAGATTCCGAATGCAGTCACCATCGCATTGCTTGCCGGAATTGAGTCTCTCCTTTCCGCGGTTGTTGCGGATTCGATGATCGGTTCCAAGCACAGATCCAATATGGAGCTCATCGCACAGGGTATCGCAAACATCGGCTCGGCCTGCTTCGGAGGAATTCCCGCGACCGGCGCTATCGCCAGAACCGCTGCCAACATCAAGAACGGCGGACGCACTCCCATTGCGGGAATGGTACATTCGATCTCGCTTGTGCTTGTTGTTCTTTTCATGATGCCTCTTGCAAAGCTGATCCCCATGCCCTGCATCGCGGCGATACTTTTCCAGGTTGCTTACAACATGAGCGGCTGGAGGAATTTCTACAAGCTCTGCAAATCATCACCCAAGAGTGACATCCTTGTACTCGGCATCACCTTTGTTCTCACCGTGGTATTCGATCTTGTTGTTGCGATCGAGGTGGGAATCGTACTTGCCGCACTTCTGTTCATGAAGAGAATGAGTGACGTTACCTCCGTTGAAGGCTGGAAGGAGATCGATGACGAGAACGATCCCGACAGCATCACGCTCAGGGTCATCCCGGAGCACACGGTCGTTTACGAATTTTCCGGCCCCATGTTCTTCGCGGCTGCCGGCAAGATCCTGAATATATCTTTTAAGGAAGATACCAGGGTCCTCGTCATCAGAATGAGAAGCGTACATGCGATCGATGCCACCGCTATGCACAACCTCGAGCAGCTCTATGAGGATTGCAAAAAGAGGAACATCACCATAGTTCTTTCGCATGTAAACGAACAGCCCATGACCGTCTTTAAGAAGGGCGGATTCGATAAGATGATCGGGGAGGAGAATTTCCGTCCCCATATAGACGAAGCCCTGAAGCGTGCCGAGGAGCTTGTAAAACAGTAATCATTAATGAGAATATCCACGCTCTGCTATATACAAAAGGAAGACAAGGTTCTCTTTTTATACAGAAATAAAAAGAAGAACGATCCCAATGCCGGAAAATGGATCGGCATAGGCGGAAAGACCGAGCCCGGTGAGACACCCGAGCAATGTGTTAAGCGTGAGGTTTTTGAAGAGACCGGGCTTACCCTTACCGAGTATCACTTTCACGGAGTGATCAGATTCGTTTCGGAAATGTGGGAAGATGAGGACATGTATCTCTATTCCGCAACGGGTTTCGAAGGAGAGCTTCGTACCGACTGTGACGAAGGCGAGCTTAAGTGGATAGACAAAAGTATGATAGGGGATCTTCCGATGTGGGAGGGCGACAGCTATTTCCTGAAGGCTCTTTTGGAGGGGCGGGACAGGATCAATATGGTCCTCACATATGAAGGCAGGGGCGATGAAGAGCATCTTGCCACAGTGAAGGATCTTGATCTCGAAGACTGATATTACAGAAACAAAACCGGAGTCATTATCTTGGAAGAAACAGTTAAGAAAAAAAGAAAATTCCCGTGGGCCGAGATCCTGTTTGCGGCTGTCTGTGCGGCAGTCATAGTCTGCGGAAAAAGTGTATATAATTACAACACACTCATAGACGTTTACTACAGGCCGCTCGAATACGGCGCACTGTTTCTTTTCGTGTTCATTCCTTTGATCTTTGTGTTCGCACTTGCAGGCAGAGGAGTCCGAAAATCCCTGAAACCTGTTGAAAAGAAAGAAGCCGATGAAAAACCCGGAATCCGTAAATTTTTCCCGGTCATCACTTCTCTTCTTGTTATCGGAACAGGTCTGGTCGCACTTTTTTCTTACTTTCCCGGGATCCTCGGATATGATTCTGAATGGCAGACTCTTCAGGCATTCGGCCTTATGCCCCTTTCAAATCATCATCCCGTTCTTCATACACTTATCTGGAATTTCTTTATCGCACTCGAATGGTTCGGAGTTCCGCACCCTTACGGACTCTTCATCTATTGCATCGTTCAGATCCTGATAGTTGCAGGTGTATGCGGATATGTGACAGACGCCGAGGTGAAGGCCGGATGCAGGTGGCCCATTCCCGTCATCACAGCTCTTTTCTATGCACTCTACCCCGCATTTTCCGTCTTTTCGGTTGAGATGACCAAGGATGTTCTCTTTTCCTGCGTGGTCGTAAGGCTGTTCCTGCGCCTTGCGGCAGCGGGAAGATATACGACCGATTCCGAAGACGAAGAGATCAGGAAGAACCTTTCGAAAAAAGAAAACTTCAATATATTCGGGATCTTATTCCTTACCATACTCGGTTGTCTTCTCAGAAATAATTTCCTTCCCGTGGCAGGAGCTGTTGTGATCGTTCTCTTTTTCCTGAGAAAGAAGAACGGAATGAAGAAGGTGCTTTACTCCGTGCTCGGCGGTGTGATCGCAGCCGTGGCCGTTCTTAAGATCGTTTATCCCATGGCGGGTGTTGAGAAGACCGAATCGCACGAACTTCTCAGCGTTCCGGTAAACCAGATCTCTTCGATATATGTTAGTAAGTTTCCGGATCTGACCACCGCTGAGAAATTCCTCATAGATAATTATATGGAAGCCGGAAGATACAATCCCAGACTTGCGGATTCGGTAAAGTTTACTTTCAACGATGCACTTTACGATTCGGACAAGTCGGCATTCTGGGATCTGTATATGCATATGTTCAGGAAATATCCCTATGAATTCACGGATGCTTTCCTTACCCAGAACATTCAGCTCTGGTATCCCGGAGCAAGGATAACCGACAGATATGCCGCAAGAAAATATATCGAGACCGAGAATGTTTTCGTCCCGGTATATATGATCACGGGAGGTTCATGGTTCCCCGAGATGCGCGGATTCTACGATATGGTATTTACTGAGATCGAGCAGAGCGGAGTGGCGGAAGGACTTCCTTTCTCGCTTTCGATCCCCTTCTATATGATCATCCTCGGATTTTATATCGCGGTGAAGGCTAAGCGCCCGGGCTATACCGCCGGAGTATTCATGGCATTCTTCCTCTGGGGAACTTACCTGCTCGGACCCGTTGCGGCATTCAGATATATGTATCCCTTTTTCCTGCTGATCCCCGTGATCCTGATTCCTGTCTTCTCACGCGGAACAGTTCCCTTGGAAAAGGCTGAAGACGGCGCATCCGAAGACGGCAACCCCGAGGAAAAGAAAGAAGAAAACTTCGATAAAGACAACAATTCTTCCGTAGAAAAGGAATCTGATGAAAAAGAATCTGAAGAAAATAATATATGACCCGATGAAGGTACTGCTTCTTCTTTTTACATTTGCGGCGTCCGTCAAGCTGATCTGCTGCGGCTGGATCATAGACGAAGGCTATGCATTTGCAATCGGAAACAGGCTGTTAAACGGTGATAAACTTTTCAGGGATCTCTGGGAACTGCATCAGACATCCGGGTATGCTGTTGAATTCTTTCTGTGGATATTCAGAACGCTTACCAAAAGCACCGAAGGAGAAATAATTTTCGTACGCGCATGCGGGATGCTGATTCATCTTCTGGTTTCATATGCTGTTTACTGTTCACTGAAAAAGCATCTGCCGGAGAATATATCCTTCTTCTGCGCGATCGTTTATGCAAATCTTTCGCCTAAGCAATTATGCACTCCCGAGTTTTCCAATTTACTGCTCTGGACATCAACCCTTGTACTGATCCTTATAGACCGGCTGTGGGCACTGGATGAAAACAGTTCACAAAAGGAAAGAATCATTTTCCCTGTTCTGACCGGTTTTTTCCTTTCTCTTTGCGTGCTTTCATATCCGCAGGCACTGCTTTTTGCGGCATTTGCATTTGCATGTATTTTGCTGAAAGGAAAAGAAAGAAGGAAAAATTTCCTGATAGTATTTTCGGTCTGCGTTATCGCCGCACTTATCTATATGGCATATATTCTCAGCCGGATATCCGTTTCTGAGTTGATCACCACGATAGGTTATATGATCGAAGTCGATTCAAGCCATGCGGAAGGTGTCTCCAAGGCTGTCCGCTATGCCGGAAACCTGGGTCTCACGGCACTGTTTGTTATGGGTTTTACCGTTCTTTCGTATTTGACCGCCCTTGCGTTTAAAAACAAAAAACTGATCGTTCCGTTTTCGCTTTTTTATCTCTTCCTGTGGAAATTTATCCACTATATGTTCAGGACAGATTACTATTCGATTGAGTATACTTTCGGCGGAATATTGTTTGCGATCATCATTGCATTCATATATTATCTTGCTAACCGGTCTTCGCTTATCCGGGAAGAAAGCGGGAATATATGTTTTCTTTTCGGTATGGGAGGACTTTTCGTGCTTGGGGCTGTTCTGATCGCCTGTGACCAGAGTGTGTTTTCGTCGGCAAAATATATGTCCGTGACACTTGTTGCCACTCTTGCACTGACTGTTGATCTGTCCGGCAAAAAGGAAAAGATCGTTACTTTTCTTGCCGTACTTATGGTGGTCATGGTAAATATCGTCCAGCTCGGCAATCCCGAAAACAAGCTGCTGAACATTACGGATGCGGATGCAAGGGTTCCGATCGGTCCCGAGAAGGGACTGATTATGGAGAGGATGTACGCCAATAAGGCGCGTATCGACTGGGAAGAGCTTCCTGCGGTTCTGAACGGTGCGGATCTTGTCATGATCACCGGTGATGCGGTCACGTATCTGTACACAGATGCGAGGATCGGAAACGGCTCCACCATAATGACCGAGGATTACGGTGAGAGGTTCGGCATCTATTGGGAAGTCTATCCGGAAAAGAAACCTGACATCATAGCGATCGAATGCTACGACGGTCTGGTCGATTACAGGGTTGCAATGTCCTGGCTCTACGAATATGCGAACGGTGAGTTCGGTGCCGATGAAGTGATCGATACAACGTATTACAGACTTTATATAAGAAATAATTAAATCGGAGGAAGAAATGGCAGTAAGGATTTTTTCGGATTCTACATGTGATCTTGGAAAGGAGCTGACCAAAAGATATTCGGTGACCATCATCCCTCTCTGTGTCGTAATGGGTGAAAAGAGTTATTACGACGGTGAGGAGATCGGGCAGGAAGAGATTTTCAAATGGGCCGATGAAAACAAGACGACTCCGAAGACTGCGGCGATCACCGCGGAAAGACTCGAAGGAGCGGTAAAGCCCGTGCTCGATGCCGGCGATGATGTCATTCTTTTCACCATAGCGTCCGGAATGAGCTCCACCTATAACCTTGCACAGATCTATTCGGAGGATAACGGTAACGGTCATATGCACGTTATCGATTCCGCCAATCTTTCGACAGGTATCGGACTTCTTATCATAAAGGCTGCGGAGATGGCGGCAGAAGGCGCATCCGCAGAAGAGATAGTTAAGAAGATGAATGAGCTTATCCCCTATGTCAGGGCAAGCTTTGTGATCGATACCCTTACATACCTTGCAAGGGGAGGAAGATGTTCATCCGCTGCGGCTCTTCTTGCGGGAACCTTAAAACTCCACCCCGAGATTGTGGTCAGGAACGGAGCGATGGGAGCGGAAAAGAAATACAGGGGAAATCTTGCGGGTGCGATCGAAAAATACACCCATGATCTTGAAGCATCCCTCAAAAACGCAGATCCCGACAGGGTATTCATAACCCATACCCTTCAGGATAAGGACAGGGCGATTGCAGACGAGACCCGAAAATACCTTGAATCCCTGGGCATTTTCAAAGAGATTCTCGAGACCCGTGCGGGCGGTGTCATCTCATCACACTGCGGCCCCGGAACGCTCGGAGTTCTTTTCATCGAGAAGCCCTGAAACGAAAAAACGCATAAAAAAGCCGGTTTTCGAGCAAAATGCCCGCAATTCGGGCATTGTATACAGGGATATTTGTATAATTTTCCATTGACAGTTTGCGTTCTTTCCAATTAAAATGCATTCAAGGCCAAAGGGGGTCACATTATCCTTTGGGCTGTTTTGTTATATGTAATGTAACAGGAGGAAATATTATGAAAAAGAAACTGCTTTCACTTATCATGGTCGGAGCAATGGTTCTTTCCATGACCGCTTGCGGCCAGGGCGGCAATACCGGATCCGGTAATACCGGAAGCGGCGCAACCGGAAACGGAGCTCTTACCGGAACTCTTAAGCTCGGAGTCATCGGACCCCTTACCGGCGGAGCTGCCATCTACGGAAATGCCGTAGCTAACGGAGCTAAGATCGCTGTTGACGAGATCAACGCAGAGGGAACCGGATTCACCATCGAGCTTCAGGCTCAGGACGACGAGCACGATGCAGAGAAGTCCGTAAATGCTTATCACCAGCTTCAGGACTGGGGCGTACAGGCTATCGCAGGTACCGTTACCACCACTCCCTGTATCGCTGTTTCCGCAGAAGCTAATTCCGACAGAGTATTCATGCTCACTCCTTCAGCTTCAGCTGTAGCCGTAACCGAAGGAAAGGACAATGTATTCCAGCTCTGCTTCGCAGATCCTAACCAGGGTTCAGCTTCCGCTCAGTACATTTTCGACAACAAGCTTGCCACCAAGGTTGCCATCATCTACAACAATGCAGATGCTTACTCAACCGGTATCTACCAGACCTTCAAGGCAAAGGCAGCAGAGCTCGGACTTGAAGTTGTTTCCGAGACCACCTTTACCGATGACACCACCGACTTCTCAGTTCAGGTCGGCGATGCCCAGTCAAACGGTGCAGACCTTGTATTCCTTCCCATCTATTACACCCCCGCTTCACTCATTCTCCAGCAGGCAGCTTCCGCAGGATATGAGCCCAAGTTCTTCGGTGTTGACGGTATGGACGGAATCCTTACCATCGAGGGATTCGATACTTCCCTTGCTGAGGGCGTAATGCTTCTCACTCCCTTCTCTGCAGACGCTACCGATGATCTTACCAAGAATTTCGTTGCAAAGTACAACGAGAACTACGGTGAGGTTCCTTCACAGTTCGCAGCAGACGGATATGACTGTGCATATGCGATCAAGGCAGCTCTTGAGTTCTACGCTGCAAAGAACGGCGGACTTGATGTTACCGACATGAGCTCCGCAGACCTTTGCGAGATTCTCATCTCCGTATTCACCGATCCCGACTTCTCCGCTGACGGTGTAACCGGTCTCGGAATGGTTTGGGACGCAAACGGCCAGGTTAACAAGCAGCCCAAGGCTGTTGTTATCAAGGACGGCGTTTACGTAGGTATGTAATTAGACGTAGAAATCTGTTCGTAAATTGATTATAATAACGCAATGGGGCGCTTTAGTGCAGCCTGCCGGTTTTGCGGCAGGCTGTCACCCGGGCGCCTAATGCATTTTAAGGAGAGTACATATGCTGGCAAATCTGATAAACGGAATAAGCCTGGGAAGTATATATGCGATAATCGCTCTCGGGTATACGATGGTATACGGAATAGCGAAGATGCTGAACTTTGCACACGGCGACGTCATCATGGTAGGCGGATATGTATCCTTCTGTGCAATGATGTATCTCGGATTCCCCGCACCGCTTGCGGTACTCCTTGCCATGATCGTGTGCACCACCCTGGGAATCACCATTGAACGACTGGCTTACAAACCTCTGCGTTCGGCCACTTCACTTGCGGTTCTGATCACCGCTATCGGAATGTCCTATTTTCTCCAGAATGCGGCTCTTATCATCTGGGGAGCGAACCCCAAGGCATTCCCCAATATGTTCAAAGATTTCGAGGCGATCGAATTTGCCGGAGCGAGGATCTCACCCGTTGCACTCGTCGCCATCATCGCAAACGTGGTCATCATGGTCGCGCTTACCCTTTTCACTTCCCGTACCAAGGTCGGAAAGGCAATGAGAGCCGTTTCCGAGGACAAGGGTGCCGCTACGCTGATGGGAATCAACGTTAACTTCACCATTTCACTTACATTCGCTATCGGTTCGGGTCTTGCGGCGATCGCCGGAGTTCTTCTCTGCACCGCTTATCCGACACTCATGCCCACCACCGGTTCAATGCCCGGTATCAAGGCATTTACAGCAGCCGTCTTCGGAGGAATCGGATCGATCCCCGGAGCCATGATCGGAGGAATATTACTCGGCGTGATAGAAATATTCGCGAGAGCATATATATCATCGGAGCTTGCGGACGCGATCGTGTTCGGAGTTCTGATAGTCGTACTGATATTCAGACCCACGGGTCTGCTTGGCAAACAGATTCACGAGAAAGTATAAGGAGGCAGAAAAATGTTCAGTTTCAAAAAAGCCTCCGGGCTTTCCAAAAAAGCATTCCTGAATTACGCGATAGTCATTGTGTTCTATCTTGTTTTCCAGATACTCGTATCAACAGGAAACATCACCAGTGCGCTTAAGGGGCAGCTGATCCCCATCACCTGCTATATGATCATGGCCGTATCGCTGAACCTGGTCGTAGGCATCTCGGGTGAGCTTTCACTCGGACATGCGGGCTTTATGTCGGTCGGTGCGTTCACCGCGGTCATCATAAGCTCCGCCATGGGAAATGCTTCAAATCCCGCAAGGCTTTTTGTCAGCATCCTTGTAGGAGCGATCCTTGCAGGTATTGCGGGCTTCCTCATCGGTATTCCCGTTCTCAGACTGAACGGCGACTATCTTGCGATCGTCACGCTCGCATTCGGTGAGATCATCAAGAACATCCTGAACTGTCTCTACGTCGGAATCGACGAAAAGGGACTTCATTTTGCATTCAACAATCCCGATGCGCTGGGAATGGATCCGCTCGGCAAGGTCATCATCAACGGACCCATGGGTGCGGTAGGCATCAGCAAGATCGCAACCTTCAGCGGAGCGGTCATACTTCTCCTCATCGTTCTCATCATCATCCAGAACCTTGTCAATTCAAGGACCGGACGTGCGATCATGGCGATCAGGGATAACAGGATCGCTGCCGAGAGCATGGGTATATCTCCCATGAAGTACAAGATGCTCGCGTTTACGATCTCCGCAGCAATGGCAGGATCGGCAGGTGCCGTATATGCACTCAACTATTCGACTCTTGTGCCCAAGAAATTCGATTTCAACACCTCGATCCTTGTGCTCGTATTCGTCGTACTCGGCGGAATCGGCAATATGACCGGATCGCTCATCGCAGCGGGAATCCTGGTCGTTCTTCCCGAACTCCTCAGAAAATTCAGCGACTACCGTATGCTCGTTTATGCGATCGTGCTTATCCTCGTTATGCTCGTTACCAATAACGAAAAGCTTAAAGGCAGAATGGATATATTTGCCAAGAAAGTCCGAATGAAGATCTCGAAGGGAGGAAAGAAAAAATGAGCAAATCTCCCGAAGTAAAGCTTGTTAATGTACCCAGTCCCAACTTTGTACCCGAGAAGGATCTCGGAAAGCCCCTCGTTCTCGAGGCGGCTCATCTCGGAATTGATTTCGGCGGACTTGTAGCCGTCGACGAATTCAATATCGGGATCGGAGCTACGGAGATCTGCGGACTTATCGGCCCCAACGGTGCCGGCAAGACCACCATCTTCAATCTCCTGACCAAGGTTTACGAGCCCACAAGAGGAACCATCATGCTGGGCGGTAAGGATACCCACAACCTGACTCCCGTTCAGGTAAACCAGATGGGCATCGCAAGAACCTTCCAGAATATCCGACTTTTCGACAAGCTTACCGTTGAAGAAAACGTTAAGATCGGACTCCACAATCATATGGGTTACCACACCCTTGCGGGTGTCTTCAGACTTCCCAATTACTGGAGAGAAGAAAAGAAAGCTCACGAAAGAGCACTGGAACTTCTCGACATCTTCGGCATGGCGGACCTTGCCAATGTCACTGCGGATTCACTTCCCTACGGTGCACAGAGAAGACTTGAGATCGTAAGAGCGCTTGCTACCGGACCCAAGCTTCTTCTTCTCGACGAGCCCGCAGCCGGAATGAACCCTTCCGAGACCGAAGAACTCATGAACAATATCCGCAAGATCCGTGATGAATTCCAGATCGCGGTACTTCTCATCGAGCATGATATGAACCTTGTCATGGGAATATGCGAGAGCATCGTGGTCCTCAACTTCGGAAGGATCATCGCAAAGGGAACCCCTTCCCAGATCCAGGGTAATCCTCAGGTCATTGAGGCATATCTAGGAACCCACAGAGGCTAGGCGTAAATGCCTACGGCATTAACGCTGATTAAAGGCCTTTGGCCTTTAATCGGTTTGGAGAAATAATATGAAAACAGTTCTTAAAGTCGAAAATCTGCATGTCTATTACGGCAGCATACATGCCATAAAGGGTGTATCCTTCGAGGTCGGTGAGGGCGAGATAGTAACCCTTATCGGAGCAAACGGTGCGGGAAAGTCCACAACCCTCAACACGGTCGGAGGACTTCTCAAGCCCAGGGAAGGCTCCATCGAATTCGAAGGAAGAAGCATACTCGGCGTTGCACCCCACAAGGTTGTTAACGAAGGCATGGCACTGTGTCCCGAGGGAAGAAGAGTTTTCGCACAGCTTTCCGTAAAGGAAAACCTTGAGATGGGTGCTTATACAAGACCCGCATCGGAGATCCCCGAGACACTCGAGAAGGTTTATGAGCATTTCCCCAGATTAAAGGAGCGTCAGTCCCAGATGGCCGGTACATTGTCGGGCGGCGAGCAGCAGATGCTCGCAATGGGAAGAGCCCTTATGAGCAAGCCCAAGCTGATGATGCTCGACGAGCCTTCGATGGGACTTGCACCCATCCTCGTCGACCAGATCTTTGAGATCATCAAGGCACTCAACAAAGCGGGAACAACGATCCTTCTCGTAGAGCAGAATGCACAGATGGCACTTTCGATCGCGGACAGGGCTTATGTCCTCGAAACGGGAAGGATAGTCAATACCGGAACAGGTAAGGATCTTCTCAATGACGACTCGGTCAAGAAGGCATATCTCGGAGGCTGAAAACACGGGCTTTTTACAATGCGTATAAAGGGAGCGGGTTTGCACCGCTCCTTTTTTGTTGGTATAATATATTAGTTAAAATTTGGTTAAAAACTCTTGTGTGCTGCATTAAGGAGAATAAATATGAAGATGATAAAGAGAGCAAAGGCGATCGTCTGTGCCGTTCTTGCGATATTACTTGCCGTAAACTGCATACCCGCAAAGGGATCCGACAAGGTACATGCGGATAAATACGCGCAGAATGCCATTGCATGGGGTATCGACGTATCCGCATGGCAGGGCAATATCGACTGGAATGCCGTAAAGGCAAGCGGAGTACAGTTTGCGTTCATAAAGTGCGGCGGAACCATCTACGGATATGATGAGAAATTCTTCCAGAATATGGCAGGAGCACAGGCCGCAGGCATCAAGACAGGTGTATATATCTATTCCTATGCTTCAAGCGTGCAGGACGGGATCATCGAGGCACAGTGGATCATCAATGCCATCGAGCCTTATTCCATCAACATGCCCGTCGTTCTCGACCTTGAGAATTACAGACAGAAGGCTCTCGATCCCCTTACCAATGCCATGATCTGCCAGGTATTCTGCCAGACGGTCGAAGCTGCGGGTTATTACCCCATGGTCTATTCCAACAGGAGCATGTTCAGGAGCACGATAGGACCTTTCGGATATGACAGATGGGTAGCACAGTGGTACAACTGCTGTACCGATGACGGAGCTGCATTCTGGCAGGCAACCGACAGCGGATCCATTCCCGGTATCAGGGGCAATGTCGATATCGATTATCAGTTCAAGGATCTTTCCGCATACATCGTTCCTTACGGATTTGTGGCAAGAGACGGATATACTTATTTCTACGAAAATTACAGAAGACAGTCGAACAGGTTTGTAAATGTAAACGGCGGAGTTTATTACGTTGACGCTTTCGGACATCTGATCGCGGGAGCTCTTTATCCGATCGGTGATTACATCTACTATTTCGATCCCACCGGACTTATGCAGGTCGGATTCGTTAATCTGGGCGACGGCCTCAGATACTTTGATGCGAACGGACATATGGTCGCAGGATGGCAGAACATCCTCGGAAATATGTATTTCTTCGACATAACCGGACTTATGCAGACCGGATTTATCTCGGACGGAATCTTCACTTATTATCTCGATCCCGCTACGGGAATCATGCAGACCGGAATGTTCAACACTCCGAGCGGTATCTTCTATGCGGACAATGCGGGACATATCCTTACCGGAATGCAGAACATCGGTGGAAATACCTATTTCTTCGATCCCGTGACCGGCGGTGCGATGAAGACCGGTTTCGTATCCGACGGCATCAATACTTATTACTTTGATCCCGTTCTGGGCGGAGCACTTCAGAAAGGACTCTTTGCAAACGGCAATTCTCTTTACTTTGCTGATGCAAACGGAAGGCTTCAGACCGGACTTGTCAGCATGAGCGGACTTTCATTCTACTTCGATCCTCTTAAGGGCGGAGCACTTCTTGTAAACGGAACCGCTACCGATGCTGCGGGACATGTATATATCGCAGACGCAAACGGACTTGCGATCATGATTCAGTAATACTGATCCGGTGAGGGGCCGGATATTGGGACCGTGAAAGAAAAACCGACAAAATTCAAAATAGTCACAACGATAATACGCCTTACGGTAATGACAGCCATCTGCGTAGCCACCATGGTATGCATGAACCTGTGGTTATCGTATATGTACAGCGGAAAAGGTGCCGAGCAGATCCTTAATTTCGGATGGGATCTTAAGTTTAACGGCGGATTATATTCCGGAGTAGATCTCAGATCGTTTTCATTCGGTGATACCAAGAGAGGCGATACGGTCGAGCTTACATGTACGATCCCGTCATACGTGACGGAGGACAGCATACTGATGGTCCGCGTGCATTATTATGATGTAAGGGTCTTCATTGACGATGAAGAGATTTTTACCGCAGACTGCGACAGATATGAAAGAGGGGAGACTCTCGGAAACGGATTTTATACCATCCACATCGGAGACAGTGCCGGCGGAAAGCAGCTTAAGATGATATTCCGGGCCGGTGAAAAAAATGCTTTTTCTTCGCTTGAAAGTCCCGAAATATGGAACGCGGATACGTTCTTCCAGGATTACGCTGCGCTGAATATCTATTATCTTGCACTGTCATTCTTCTTCGTTGTTGTCGGAATGGCTATGATAGTCATGGCACTCGCACAGGAGATAAGACGGACGTTTTCCTTTGCCGACACGGTAAGATTTTCGAGCCTTGCACTTCTTGCGATGGCATTCGGAATCTGGATCTTCACCGGTTCCAACCTTTCCGAGATCTTCACATCCGACCTGATCGAAAAGGTTGAGATCAATTATTATTCATTTTATCTCCTTCCGATCTTCTTTATAGGATTCCATTTTGAGACCGGCAGATTCAAGGATCCGAAGGGCATAAGAAAGGCACGTATCAGAAATTCATTCTATGGTCTTGCATGGCTTTTCGGGGTCGCATTCTTCTGCTATGTATGGTATCAGCACATTTTTTACAACGTGGGACTCCGCTCATTTATCACCGTTGCGCATATCTATGATGTGATCGTTGTCGCAATGCTTGTGATCATAAGGGTTTACGATCTTATAAAGGGTGTGAATGTCCACATGATCTCTGCGTACGCCACGATAATGACCGGCGTTGCGGCACTTGTGGATCTTCTCAGATACAATTACTACGCACGGTTATCTCCGAGGGGGAGCGCCGGATTCACTATGAGTGCGCTGTACTTTGTCATGATAGTGTTCGTTCTGTCGCTGTTCTTCGACTACATGAGCGATACCGTAAGAGGCGCACGAGAAGAGGAAAGAGTCGGGCTTATATCAAAGCTTGCTTATACCGATGCTCTTACCGGACTCAATAACAGACAGGCTACCGAGCAGTATTTCGATGATATCGATGCATCGGATGAGCAGTATATAGTTGTGGAATTCGACCTTAACAGTCTGAAGGCCGCCAATGATACGTATGGGCATGAAGAGGGCGATAAGTATATACAGCTTTTCGCAGAGACGCTCAAGCATATCTTTGAAGGAAAGGGATACATATCCAGAACGGGCGGAGATGAATTCGTCTATGTCATGAAGCCCAAGGCGGAAGGAGACAGAAAGTGGATCGAAGGAAAGCTGAGGGACCTGAATGCGATCCTTTCCAATAAGGACACCGGACACTCGGGACTTAAGATGAGCACGGCTTACGGAAGCTACGATTCCTTCGACGGAGA
Organism: Lachnospiraceae bacterium; assembly: GCA_016285265.1. Classification (GTDB taxonomy): domain Bacteria; phylum Bacillota; class Clostridia; order Lachnospirales; family Lachnospiraceae; genus AC2028. The sequence continues at coordinate 6,769 of JAEEQL010000021.1, read as the reverse complement.
TGCGCGGAATATCAGAGACGGACTCAGGATCGCGGATGCAAGAATGTACGAAATGAAGAAAAAAATGAAGGAATCGAGATAGAAACAGGAAACGAAAAAAACTCTGCCTCAGCGGGCAGAGTTTTTCTTTATCTTGTAGAGTTCTTCGGCGGCGAGCCTGGTCTTGGCAACGACATTCATATCTTCCGGAGGGAAGCAGTAGAGCAGGCCGTTCTTGTCGCCGATCGAGATCATATCACCGATCTCGTAGAAGAAGTAATCCGAGTTTACGCTGTAGGATGCGAGGGGCTTTTGTGTAAAGTCGAGCTTTCCGTCGCAGCCTGTCAGGTGGAAGCCTTTGTTCGTATGCTTGAGTCTTCCTTCTCCGACTTCATACATCGCAGTGAAGTCGACGATCATGTAGATCCGTACCGGTACATCGAGGAGATAAGTTCCTTCTTCGAGTTCCTTTCTTACGCACTCTCTTTCCCAGGCAAACCAGTCGGGAATATGGTCGAAGAGCTTCGGCGCGAGGATTTCCTTCGGTTCATCGCTCTTAAGTTCCATTTTGCCGAGTTCGGTAAGCTCCCAGGTTGCACCGCATTCCTCACATTTAAGGGTGATGCCCGATGCGTGCATCTTTCCTTCTTTGCCGCAGACGGGGCATTTATAGAGAACGCGGGAAAGTCCCTCGGCACGGAAGTCCTCGGTGATCTTCGTTCCCGTTTCGTACTGCTCCCTGAAACCGTCGAAGGAGAAAGCTTCCGTTATGCGGGCTTTGATCTCGGCTGCGGACATATCCTGAAGTTCTCCCGGTGTAAAGAGAGTGTACTTGTCCGCAGTTATCTTGCATTTTCTGAGGCGCAGTCCGTTGTAGAGAGGATCGTGCAGGAATGCTCCGTGGGTGCATATCATGATAACGGGAGCACCGAGCACCTTGACCAGCTTTATGAGCGAGTCGGGAAGCGTGGTGGTTGTTCCGTCGAAGGTATAACCGGCTTCGGGATACATAAGGACCGAAGTGTGGAGCACATTTAAGGCATAGGTAATATCGTTGATGAGCTTGATGTCGGGCTGAAACTTTCTGGTGGGTATGCAGCCGATAGCTCTCATAAGTCCTTCTTTTCCGACAAATGCATCGGTGGTCGTAACGATGTTGTAGGGACCCTCGATGACATGGGATGCGATCTTGAGGTCGGTAAAGCAGGAGTGGTTCATCAGATAGAGAGCGGGCTGCCTGGGCTGAACGCCCTTCATATCTCCGACGTGAAGCTCGAAATCCGTCTTTTTCAGCTCGGATGCCGAGAGGAGCTTAACGAGCATACGCATTATGCCCGATGGCTTTTCGGGATCTATAACCCTTGCGGGCGGCAGGCTTACCACTTCGTCGTATGATCTTTTTTCAATGCGGATCTTCATATATTCCTCCGGGTCAGAAGCTTTCAATGAGTCCGGACAGGCCGTCTTCCTTGAAAATCTCCTTATAATATCCGATCTCTCCCTCTATAAGAACGTCGATGACTTCCATTCCGAGAAGCTCGACGGGTGCTTTGTCATCCGTGAGGATAAGTCCGGTTCCTTTGTATTCCGTGAGTCCGTTTAAAACGGGGCCCATTACATTTACGAATTCGGAATCGGAAGAAATGAGCGTGTTGAACTTAAGCGATCTGTAAAGGTCGATATTCATCGATGCGAAAAGCTCCCTGTTGGTCGAGCCTTTGACATTGACCGTTGCGACATTGGGGAAAACGGATGCGACGGTATCGGAGAGATATGTGGTTATGTCGGTCTCGCCGTTTCCGTGCATGTTCATGTTCATGACCATTACACCGTTATCCTTGAGATGGTCCCTGACGAGAGTGAAGAATTCTACGGAGCTCATCTGAAAGGGGATCGTGATGTCCTGGTATGCGTCGACCATGATCACGTCGTACTTGCTGTCATCCGCTTCGAGATATGCCCTTCCGTCGTATGTTATGACCTCGATATCATCCGGAAGTTCGAAGTATTCGTGGGCAAGATCGGTGATCTTGTCATCGATCTCGACTCCCCTGATATTGCAGCCGGGAAAAAGCTTCCTGCACTGGACCGCAAAGGTTCCGGTTCCCATTCCGAGGATCAGGATGTCCTGCTCGTTTGATCCCTTTACGGAAACCTCAGCAGAAGGGTCCTCATAGCCGCGTGCCATGGTGGGAGCCGCGAGGGCATAGTCGTAATACATACCGGTAAAGTCACCGGATTTAACCCTCATCGACTGGACTCCGAAGAGAACATTGGTCGAAAGGTATGTGGCATAGTCGGTATCGCTTACCTGAAGATAATTATAGACCGACTCTCCTTCATATGTAAGGTCGGAAACCCAGAATGCGAAGTGGGAGGTATGTCCGAAAACGGAAGCAATGATGAAAAGTACGGTTGAAACGATGCAGAGAACGGGCTTTGCCTTCCTTGAAACGAAGAATGCAAGTCCGATGAGGAGCAGGATCCCCGAGAAGATAAGGAATGTCACGCTCGTTCCGACGCTCGGGATGGTCACGAAGGTGGGAAGGAAGGTTCCCAGGATCGATCCGATGGTATTGCATGCCCCGAGCTTACCCGCAACGGAGCCGCTCTCGCCGATATCGGAAATGGTGAACTTCACAAGGGAAGGGGTCACCGTACCGAGAAGGAAGAGCGGAAAAACGAATATGACCATGCATGCGAAGAATGATGACCATATCAGGAGCTTGGTCGAAACGGTCACGATCATGATGCCTGTGATGCCGAGGATCACGTATTTTCCGAGAACGGGGATGAATGCGATCCATACGGCCGCGATAAGGATCCTGCGGAAGAGCTTAGCCGGGTCATTATCCTTGTCCGCCCATTTACCGCCGGCGACATTTCCGAGCGCCATGGCGATCATGATGGTCCCGATTATTATGGTCCAGACTATCTGGGATGATGAAAAATAGGGAGCCAGAAGCCTTGATGCGCCGAGTTCAACGGCCATAACGGCCATTCCGGAGAAGAATTCGGTCAGATAGAGGTAAAACTTGTTCTTGAGAATATCAAATTTCATATCGGTTCTTTCTTAAAAGTAAAGTATGACAAGCCCTATTATACAGTAAATTTCGATATTGTAGCGTATTTTTAAAAAAGGTATACTTTAATGGACTATGGAAGGCGGTACGGAAACCGAAAAAACGGATATTTTTGAGGGTGAAATGGTGCTGAGCGAGACTATGAGAATGCAGCTTGCTCAGATGTGCACCTATGCGCGTATCGAAGGCATAGATCTATCGGAAATAAAGAGAAAACTGACCGATGAGGGGCTCCTTCCCTGCAGTGACAAGACCGCATCCAAGAAGGCGCTGGCGGAGATTTACAGGCATGTGGCGTGCTCTTTTTGACAATGTATATGTTGAAGAAAGAACCCTTGAAGATGCCGAGACCGTGCGCATACTTGAAAGGATCGGGTGTGATTCGCCGCTTGTTTTAAGGCATTACAAGGATGTCTTCGACAAAAGGAATGAAAAGGGTAAGACAGGCAGGAACCTGATACTCGCCCATAACCCCGGAAAGCACCTTTATGAGGGCGCCCCGGTATGCCAGAGCTTCGGAAACGAGCACTTTTACTATTCGCCCGGAGTCATGAACTGCATATATGACTGCGAATACTGCTTCCTTAAGGGAATGTATCCGGGGAACGATATCTGTATTTTCACGGATATAGGGGAGACCTTTTCCGAAACAGATGAGCTGGTAAAGCGGCATCCGGTATATGTATGCGCTTCTTATAACACCGATCTTACAGCTCTTGAGAATATCACGGGGTATGTAAGAAGGTGGTGCGAAAAGGCTTCGGATACTCCGGGCCTTTCCGTGGAGCTTCGTTCCAAATGCGGAAGGACCGATATTTACGAAAAGCTCCCAGTAAGCGAGCGGGCTATATTTGCCTTTACCCTTTCGCCTGACGAGATAGCGGAGCGCTTCGAAAAGGGAACTCCCGGGCTTGATGGAAGGATCGCGGCCCTGAATGCTGCGATGAATGCGGGATTTCCGGTCAGGATCTGTTTCGATCCCATGATCTATGTGAGAAACTGGAGAGAGATCTATTCTTCGATGATAGAGAGGGTGGCAGCAGGCGTCTGTCTTTCCGGGATTAAGGATATCAGCATCGGAACCTTCAGGATCTCGGACCAGTACCTTAAGAATATGAGAAAAAAATATCCGGGTTCTCCTGTCGCCCAGTACCCGTACGTAAATGAGGAAGGATATTATCAATATCCGGACGAGGTGAGACTTTCGATGGAGGAGCACGTAAAACGCGAACTTGCCGAAAAGTGTCCGAACGTTCCGGTATTTGACTGGAAATAAAAGAAAGGAAGAAAGAATTTGAAAGCACCGTTTTCCGAATATCTGGAAAGCATTGCCCCCGCCGTTAAAAAGGCGGTGGACGATCTGTCGAGGGACCATGATTACGTCAGCGCACTCTGCACGGATTCAAAGGGCCTGGTGATAAGGATCGGAAGCAGATCCAGATCTATATCTAACAAGACGATGACCACCGAAAGAGGAGTGGTCCTCAGAGTCTGCAAGGACAAAAAGTACAGTGAATATGCGGTGAACACCGCTGACTGGAGCGATCCCGATGCGGTCATAGCAGGGATCAGAAAGGAGCTAAAGCTCCAGGATGCTCTCCTTAAGTCTTCATCCGTAAGTATCTATGAAACAGGTGTGCTCGAAGATGAGCCCCTTGAATTCTTCGGACAAAAGGAAACCGGGCTCCTTCCGGAGAAGACCGATCTTAAGACGCTTACCGAAAAGCTCATAGCAATCTCTGACAAGGGAATGGGAATGAGTGACAGGATCATCGAGTGCATCGCACGCGCCCAGTCCACACATATAAGCAAGATGTTCCTTACAGTGAACAGGGACTTAAGGCAGTCATATGTCTACAGTGAGGGCATGGTCGCTGCGGTCGCTTCCTCGGACGGCAAGGTCAAGGAAGACTATAAGACCGTATCGGGAATAAAGGGCCCCGAGCTTTTCGATGAAATGGAAGCTCTGCTTGAGCCTGTGGTAAACGGAGCACTCGAGCTTTTAGACGCTGATCCCATCGAGCCCGGAGAATATGAGATCATCACCTCACCCGAGGTCACGGGACTTATCGCACACGAGGCATTCGGACACGGCGTCGAGATGGATATGTTCGTAAAGCACAGGGCACTCGGTGCGGATTACATCGGAAAGAGAGTGGCATCCGACAATGTCACGATGCATGAGGGTGCGCTCTGCGCGGAAAACGTAACCAGTTATTTCTTCGATGACGAGGGAGTAATGGCAGGTGATGTCACGGAGATCGAAAACGGGATCTTAAGGTCCGGGATCTGTGACAGCCTTGCGGCACTCAGGCTCGGAGTAAAGCCCACCGGAAACGGAAAGAGGGAGAACTTCGCACACAAGGTCTACACCAGGATGACCAATACGATGTTCGATTCGGGCCCGTACTCCAGGGATGAAATGATCGCATCCGTTAAATACGGATATCTTCTCGAGGGAATGCAGAGCGGAATGGAGGATCCCAAACACTGGGGAATCCAGTGCATCATCCAGAAAGGCCGCGAGATCAGGGACGGAAAGCTGACCGGAAAGGTTGTCGCACCCGTCATCATGACAGGATATGTTCCCGAGCTCCTCGGAAATATAACGATGTGTTCGACCGACCGCATGGTCTTCGGAAGCGGAGGCTGCGGCAAGGGACACAAGGAATGGGTCAAGGTTGCCGACGGCGGCCCGTATCTTAAGACGAAAGGGAGGCTCGGATAATGAAGATTGAACAGATAAAAGAGCTTCTGGAAAAAAGCGGGGCATTTGCCTGGAGGATCACGCAGACTAAGACCAGGCGCTGGGAATTTTATTTCATCCGCCACGATCTCGACCAGAACAGATCCGCGGATATCGAAAATTACCAGATCACGGTTTTTGTTAAGTCCGAAGACGGCAAGGGAGTCGGAAGTGCGAGCGCTGAGATGGGACCCGATGAGACTTTCGAGTATGTTGAGCTTACGATAAAGGATCTCCTTTTCCAGGCGAGTCTGGTAAAGGATGCTTACTACGAGCTTAAAGCTCCCGCTATCCTTCCGGAGACCGAAGAAAAGGATGTTGACCTTAACCGCATTTCGGCGGATTTCATGGATACCGTTAAGAATCTCCCCGAGACGGATGAGGTTTTCATGAACAGTTACGAGATCTTCGTATCCGATGTTAAAAGAAGGATCGTAACGAGCACCGGTATCGATGTCACGGAAAGGTATCCCGTATCTCTTCTGGAAACCGTGGTAAACGCAAGGAATTCCGAGAGAGAGATAGAATTCTACAAGCTCTATGATTCCGGCATCTGCATGAAGAATGATTTAAAGACCGATCTTGGGAAGACGTTCGAGTACGGTCCTTCAAGGCTTGTCGCGGAAAAGACACCGTCCCTCGGAAAGGCCGATGTCGTCTTTTCCGGAGAGGATGCGGTAAGGCTTTACGAATATTTCAAGGACGGACTCGACTGTGCGTTCATCCATATGAAGTATTCATCTTTCAAAAAGGGTGAGCCCATCGCGGAAGGAATCTCAGGTGACAAGGTTACGTTAAAGACTCTCAGGACCCTGGACGGATCATCAATGAACATGCTGACGGACCCTGAAGGAACACCCATTGAAGACAGAGTGCTGATGGAAGACGATGTACCTAAGGCATTCCACGGCGGGACCAAGTTCTCGTATTATCTCGGTGAAAAGGACACCTTCATACCCGG
>JAEEQL010000020.1 GCA_016285265.1 Lachnospiraceae bacterium | reverse complement strand
GAGAGTACCTCCCGAAGGATCGGTTATCGTGACCGTAAAAGGAATGTTGGGAAGGAGCTTTCCCGTATCCGCATTGATGAACTTGATCTTAAGGTCTGACTTTACGGTAATGAGCTCGATTGCAACCTTTGTGCTGTTGATTATCGTAGTCTCGTTATATTCGTTGTGAACCTCGGGAACAGCCATAAGGGCCGCTTTCCTTGCATCAAGAGCGGCAAGAAGTCCTGTTCCGCCGATGGTATCGATCCCGCCGAGCTGGCTTCCGGAACCGATCATTTCCTGTGCAACGGGAATTCCCTGTTCGTTATAGGTTATCTGACTGACACCGGTATCCTGTCTGTTCTTTATCTTCCAGATACCGAATCCGAGGATTCCGACGGCAATACATGCGGCCAAAGCGATGGCAATCTTGAGAATGATATCTTTAACGGAGGAAGATTCTTCCTCTTCCTCGTCTACCGGCTGTTCAAGATCGACCATCTCATCTTCGCTCGGAAGCCTTCTTCTGCGTCTTTCGCCTGCGCGTGCATGCTTGGAGATCTCGATGATGTCAAGCGATGCGGTGTCGAACCTGACCTCGTCGAACTGAAGCTCGGCGGTGTCGGTATTCAGCGGCGCGGTGTAATCAAGAGATGCGGTATCATAGCCGATCTCTGAGGTCTCACCGAATCGCGAAGTATCATAATCATCAATATAGTCAAAGGAAGAAGTATTCTGAGGGATCTCTTCGGTATAGTAACCTGCTCCCTGAGGGATTTCTTCAGTGTAGTAACCTGCGTCCTGAGGAATCTCCCCGGTGTAGTAGCCTGCATCCTGAGGGATTTCTTCAGTGTAGAACTCTTCGCTGCGGGGGAGTTCTTCGGTGTAGTACTCTTCGCTGCGGGGGAGTTCTTCGGTGTAGAACTCTTCATTGCGGGGGAGTTCTTCGGTATAGAACTCTTCATTGCGGGGGAGTTCTTCGGTATAGAACTCTTCGCTGTGGGGGAGTTCTTCGGTGTAATATTCCTGCTCCTCAACGGTTCTTCCGGGAGCGGTATATTCGCCGTAGGAATCCTCGTACTCTATATCGCCCGAGTCACCTGCTTCTTCATCGTAATACTCGTCATCTTCGCAGGATTCATCGTACTCTTCGGTTTCTTCGTATTCGCCGGATTCATCGTACTCTTCGGTTTCTTCGTATTCACCGGATTCATCGTACTCATCGGCTTCACCGTATTCACCGGCGGCTTCCCTTACGGCCTCACGGTCAAGTGCGGCGGTAAGATCGGAGACTGCATCAAATTCGATGGGCTCGGTCTCAAAGCCTATCTCACCCGTATAATCAAGCGACGCGGTATCATCAGAGACAAGTTCATCCTCGAGGGATACGAATTCGTCCTCAAACGCAGCCAAAGCGGAGTCCGGAGACTCCTTTTTGTATTTATTTCTGTTGTTGAAAAATTTACCCATAATCTTATAAATTATACCATTTTTCGGGCTTTTTCTCAAATCGGGCACCTCTGCAGAGGAATCCGAAAACGTCTTGCGCGATCAGATGCCGGAACCGCCGAAACCCGCACAGAATCAGTCCTGAAGGGGCCACATATTAGGTCCCGGTTCCACATACCTGTAGATCTTATAGCCGTCAATATTCATAAATTCTTCATAATTCCACGGATCTTCGGCAAAGTCCTCGAACTGCGAAACGACTATATAGTGACATCCGCGCTCGGTAGCAAGTCTGCCCACAAGCTCCGGATCCTTATCCTCAGCCATCATTGCATCCCTTAAGGGGTTCTCTCCGGCGGACATGTTCATCATGTACTCTCTTCCGTAAGGCATGCAGATATTCGGATCGTACTGGCGGACGAACTGCTGGAATTCGTACGGCATGAGCACCATGACCTCACGCCCCTCGACATGGAGGGCATCGCACAGGTCCACAACCTGCACGGGCATATGATAGATATTCTGTGCCCTGACCATATACATGTCCGAGTACATAAGCCTTCCCGATACGGCAAACAGCAGTGCAAACGCAATGATGCACAGATTCTGTTTAAGTCCGGTAAATCTCGTACAGATCTTCACCGCACTGTACCCGATCACGGGAGTGACCGGAATGAGCCAGAGAAGTCTGTAGTAAGTCACAATCTCGGTAACCTTTCCGTAAATCCTGTAGCTTAAGGGGCAAAGGAAAAATGCCAGGACGACCATAGGAACATACAAAAAGCAGATCCTTTTTGCTTTTTCCTTTTCTGTAACGGCAAGGTAAAACAGACTCAGCACGAAGATCACGGCTATGAGCCCCGAACCCATGTATTCTTTTATGATCAGAAGTATCCTGGGAAACAAAACCGTCCTCCGTTATCCTTTTACAATGTACAAAAGAACAAACGCCACTGCCGGAAGGTTCATCAGAACCATCAGTGCCGGAATCCTGAGTTTTTTATAAATTACGGCCATAACCAGTGCCGAAACGGATACGAGTGCAAGTGAAAGCGCACCTCCGATAGTCGAGCAGAGTGATGCCGCAAGGCCCGTGAAAGTTATGAGGGCAAGTTCCCTGAATCCGCACTTTCCTTTTTCACCGAGCTGCTTTGCAATCCTTATCATCAGGCAGACAAGATAGGGAAGTACAAACGCAGCAAGTGCCGCTTTTCCCTGTCTGGCCCTCGCAAGGAGGAAATTCTCCGCAGGGTAGATCGAATAGTCTCCGAACATGATCAGAACGGAAGCAAAGAACAGGAAAATCCCGCGCTTTTTGGTATCACCTCCGAACAGATTCCTTGCCATTAGGAAAAGCACCGAAAATGAAAGAAGGATCATCGACCACGGGAAGAATGTATGTGCAAGTGCAGTGGGATGAATGCCGGAAGCCTTGGATAAAAGAGCAAGCCACATCGGGTAAGGAGCAGCCTTGTATCTGAATGACGATATGGTTCCGACTCCGCTGTACGGAATCTTGATATACATGGTATTGGAAAATACAGCTTCCACCGCAGTCGTCACATAATATGCATCGTCTCCGTCCGTGTATGTCATAAAAAACGACATGACCATCATAAACACGAAAATAAGGAAACCGATAACGCCCCAAAGTCCGATCTTTTCGGGTTTGCCTTTAAAGATCACGGAAAATCTCTTCCTGTACTTTACGGCAGCGATCACGATAAGCACCGTAAGAACCGCCACGGCGACGGGAACAAATCTTTTAAGCGCATAAGAAAATTCAACCGAGTGAAGTATCGACCAGACGGTTGTAACCTGGAAGACCGCATAGAGTACGATCTGACCGTTGACGAGTGATGAGAGGAAAAAATGCTTCCTTCCCGTAACATTTTCATCAGACAGGGCAAAGACCATTCCGAAGAGTACAGGAAGAAGAAGTTCCATTGCGATAAGTATCAATATGCCCCCCGTCATGCTTCCTCCTTTCCGGTGATGCCTCTTACGGCAAGAGCCGCAAAGAGTCCTACCCAGATGCAGGTAGCAAAGAGAGCCTTCTTATGATCCCATACATTCGCTCCGTAGAATGTATAGACAACCGATGAAAGAACCGCGATCATCCACACGGGTGCAAATGCGCGAAGTCTCCTCAAAAGTTCTTTTCTGATGATAAGTACCGCGGCCGATGCGACCGCAAGGAAGATGTAAATGACAGCGGAGAGTCTGAGGTAAAACTCCGTTAACAAAGGAGTATGTCTTCTCATGACGTCGAGATTGCCCGTTGCAAATCCGGGAAGGACCATACCCGAAAGAGCCGCTTCATTTTCTGCGGGTGGAAATACATATCCTGCAAGATCCGCAAGTGCATCAAAGATGATTCCCTTTTTATTGTCTCCGAAAGAGTAACGGAACCACTCCATGTAATAAACAGAAATCTGTTTTCTTCCGAATGTCTCCTGAGCGGCGTCAGTAAAGTCAGTTCTTACAAGGCCCGGATCGGACATAGCCTGACCCATCATATCTTCGCCCACTGCGCTGATGACATGCGCAGGCCAGTTATATTTATCGACAAGATCCTCGGTCCACGCGATCCTGATGTATGGGCTTCTATTGATGATATCGGAAGGAAGAAGCGGCTTTGATACCCTGAATGCACCGTCGATCAATTCTATTGCGGCAAAGAAAACAATAAAGACTATCGCAGGAGAAAGCCTCGAAAGCTTTGTGCCCGCCTTAAGATTTATGCAGATCCTGTAAAGAAGCAGAAGGATACAGAAGAATCCGATAAAGACGAATTCCTTTCTCGTAAGTGAAACAAGCATCCAGAAAAGGGATGCGGTACATATATGCTTTACAGCCGTCTTCAGACCCAAGCGGTTTCCGATCATTCTCCATTCAAGTGAAAATCTTACGGTGAACGTCACAAGAAGACACAGGAAGCTTGAAACAAATGAAAACTCCAGAACCGCCAGATGACATTGCATCGCAAAAGGGTTGGTCACTACCGCAAGTGTGAACCAGATACGTAGCCATTTTTTCTCAAACGGAAGGAGCTTTACCGCAAAGGTGTGCCATGCCACGAATGCCAGCACGAGCTGAAGACTGTACATGACCTCATAGAATCTGATAGGACCGTTCAGTGTCAGCGTCCTGACGATCAGAAGCAGAGCGGGATAAATGACACTCGTGTCGGATTTAAGGGCAAGCCCGGAACTGAGCAGGATCATCTTCGCACTTTCGGGAAATTCCTGAAAAGAGGTGAAATTTAATATACCCCACGCGCAGCCGATAACGATCTGTGCGGACAGGAGCAGAAAAACACACGATCCGAAGATCCTGCTAATTTTTTTACCGGCATTATTCGGCATAAAACTCCATGACTTTATCGCAGATAAGATCCACCTCATCAGGCTTTAATCCGTAGAACATGGGAAGTCTGAGCAGGCGCTCGCTCTCTTTCGTGGTATATTCATCGGTGCCGCTAAAGCGTCCGATCTTCTTTCCCTCCGGTGCGGAGTGAAGAGGAATGTAGTGGAAAACGGTAAGGATGTCATTTGCTTTCATGTGATCGATGAGCCTTGACCTTTCCTCGATATCCTTACACTTGATGTAGAACATATGGGCGTTGTGAACGCACTCTTCGGGAACGTAGGGAAGGTCGATCCTTCCGGCATCCTTTAAAGGAGTGAGTCTGCTGTAGTAATGATCCCAGCTTGCCCTTCTGTCGTCGTTGATCCTGTCCGCAACCTCAAGCTGTGACCAGAGATATGCGGCATTCATGTCACTGGGAAGATATGACGATCCGAGATCCACCCATGTGTATTTATCAACCTGACCGCGGTAATATTTTGCACGGTCGGTTCCTTTTTCCCTTATGATCTCGGCGCGCTCTGCGGCCCCCGGATCCTTGATGAGGAGAGCTCCGCCCTCACCCATGCTGTAGTTCTTGGTCTCATGGAATGAGTAAGCACCGAAGTCACCGATGCTCCCCAGAGCCCTGCCCTTGTATGTCGCCATCACGCCCTGAGCGGCATCCTCCACAACATAAAGGTTATGACGCTTTGCGATGTCCATGATGGTATCCATCTCGCATCCCACACCCGCATAGTGAACAGGTACTATTGCCCTGGTCCTGGGGGTGATCGCATCCTCGATCTTGCGCTCATCGATATTCATGGTATCGGGTCTGATATCTACGAATACGGGAACAGCTCCACGGAGCACGAATGCATTTGCCGTGGAAACAAATGTGTATGAAGGAAGTATCACTTCATCACCGGGCTGTATGTCACAGAGAATTGCAGCGAGCTCTGTCGCATGAGTACAGGATGTTGCAAGAAGACATTTTGCGGTTCCCGTTCTTTTCTCAAACCATTCGTTGCACTTTTTCGTATATGCACCGTCGCCGCATATCTTCTGAGCCTTAACGCATTCCTCTATATAGCCGATAGCAGTATCAACATAGGGAGGAACATTAAAATTGATCTTCATTATTTCCACTGTCCTTTCAGGTCTCCGGCAAGCTCGCCGGTCGTATCTCTTATTATGTATCTGGGTCTGCCCTTGACCTCTTCGTAAATCCTTGCGATATAGTGTCCGGCAATCCCGAGGCTGACCATCATCAATCCGCCGATGATAAGAAGCAGCAGTATGACCGTCGTGAAGCCGTCAGCACTGTTTCCCATAAAGAATCTGACAAGCGTCTGTATGCCGAGCACGATCGCAAATACGATGAATATCCATCCCATCGCGGTTACGATCTTAAGAGGAAATGTTGAAAAGGATGTCGCGTTGTTGATCGCGTATTTCATCAGTCCCCTTGTGGACCACTTGCTCTTTCCGTTCCTTCTTTCTTCAACATCGTAGTAAACCTTGTCGGTCTTAAAACCGATCCAGAATGAAAGCGCCCTGAAGAATGTGTTGCTCTCGGGAAGTCTTAAAAGCGCATTGACTGCCTTTCTGTCAAGGAGCTTGAAATCGGATGAAGAACTCATATCGATCTTGACGAGTTTGCTCATGATGCCGTAGAAAATACCCGCGCTCATCTTATGGAAGATGCTTTCCCTGCCACGGCTGTTCTTGATGCCCTCAACAACCTCGGCACCCGCCTTCCACTTTTCGATCATCCCGGGAAGAACGCTCACGGGATGCTGCAGGTCGCAGTCCATGACGATCACGGCATCACCGCCCGATACGGAAAGTCCTGCGAAGATTGCAGCCTCCTTGCCGAAGTTTCTTGAGAATTCCACGCCCTTTACCCTTGCATCGGATCCGGATATGGTGCGGATCTTCTCATATGTCGAATCGGTGGAACCGTCGCTTATGAAAAGGAGTTCGAAATCCTCGCCGCAGCCCTCAAGCACTGCAGAGATCTCCTTTACCGCAGGTTCGATGTTTTCTTCTTCGTTGTATGCCGGAAGTATTACAGAGATCATATCAGTCCCTTTCCTTTATCTTCTCGCATTTTCCGTCTTCACCCAGATGACTCCGTCAACAAGCTTCACACTTGTTTCCCCGGGGAAGCTTTCCATCCCGATATATTCGTCAGAGTAATAGATCTGTGTTTCCTCTTCTTCGGAAACAAAATTCAATGTCGCACCCATGTAGTACTTGAAGAACGCCTCAAAATTATCCGCCCTGTAAAGCAGGTAATCATACTCTCCGCCGAGCCCTATCATCTCGGAGGTCGCAGGTGAGGTTATGTCGGTTGAAGGATACTCATCCTCGCTTATGACTCCCATCATTGCAACAGGTATTCCCTGATAATATCCTTCGGTGCTCTCTATCCTGTCGAGAAGGCGAAGCGCATAGGCGTAGGTCTTCTCGTATTTTCTCTGAAGATTGGTGTAACCTATATTGTCGGCGACGCCGTATGAAATGACGACCGCTGCTGCTGCGATCACGAACGCAAAGGAAAGAATTCCGTTTCCCTTACTTACGATCTCCTTTGTGACACATTTGTCACAGATTGCAACACAGACGATGAGGAAAAGCACCCACTGATATCTCATGATCAGATGGTAATTCACGCCGGGAATGATGAGCATGACGATGTTCGCTGACAAAGGTACGAGAACGGCGGTCAGAAGTGCGACCCAGTAGAACCACATCTTCTTGTACACTCCGCTCTTTGCAATGAGAGCGATAACGGAGATCACGGTGCAGACAGAGAGAACAAGCACCGCAGCCGCACAAGCATATCCTGCAAGGAATCCCTTGGAGAATGTAAAGTTCACGAAATCCGCGTACATCGAAGGCAGGGATGCAAACCTGTCCGAAAGTCCGGCCGAGGCAGCGGCGTCGCCGCCCTGGTACGTTCCGATCTGTTTTCCCTCGATCATAAGAAGGATCTTAAGGATGATCACATACAGTACCGAGCCTGTGATGCCCATGTAAAGATAATTCATGCATTTCCTGACACTGCCCTTTTCTCCTTTCGCCATAACATCCCACACTCCGTAAACGGAAAGGAGCATCGCAAAGGGAAGGTATGCCTGGTATACGCCGAGGCTGAAGGCAAGCGAGATGCCACCGAGTATGAAATGATCCTTCCTGACAAGATATACGGCAAGTACGGATAAGAGCATGCCTGCCATATAGCCGTCGAGGGTAAATACATATGCGAAGGTCGATGCGAGCGAAGGAAAAGCGACAAGCAGTCCCGAGATAAGACATATGGATACTTTTTCCTTTGTCTCAAAAATGCGCACGAGCAGAACCGCAGTGACCGCGAGCTCCAGTATTCCGATAAGTCCGATGATCCAGGGTACGGTATAGAAAGATGATGCCGCGCACACGGCCGAAAGGAACCACCTGCCGGATATGATCATATTTTGTGAAAAATACATGCTGTCGAGTCCGTCGTGATTGGGGACATCCATCAGCATTGCGGGAATATGGATCAGAAGTCCGCAGATAAAAGCTGATATAAATGCAGTACGGTCTTCCGGGCTTATCCTGTCTTTGATTTTTTCTATTGCATTACTTACCGTCATCTTCGGTTTCCTTCAGATATTCCGAAATAAAATCGCTTATTGCCATCCTTCCGTAGCAGTTGGGATGAGTTCCGTCAGCCGTGTATCCGTAGCCGGTTATAACTTCGCCGAGTTCGTTTACATATTCGGCATCGTAAATTCCGGTCATATCGAGATATTCGACTCCGAGCCGGTCCGCGGTCCTTCTCTGAGCATCCAGGTATTGAGCGAGAGTTCCCGAACCGTAATCGTGATCGTAAGCTTCTACGCCTTCTTCGATCCATTTCTTCGTGGGCGAAAGGATTATGATCCTTATATCGGGATTGATGCTCCTCATATATGACACGACCGCAGTCAGTGCACCGGTATACGAATACTCACTTCCGTCATCGGATGTTATCGGGGTGCAGCTGTGATAATCATTAAGGCAATGCTCGATTATCAAAATGTCCGTATCCGCAAGGTCGACCGTTTCAAACTGTGCGATCCTGTCCGGAAAATAATCCGTGGTGATATCGGTCGAAATATATGAATTCTGAAGTGAGAAATCGCCTGTATAAAATGACTGTGCGATCGAATACATGCAGAGGTAATTTCTCTTGTTGCCGAGTGTCTCGGTCTCAAGGCTCATCGCCATCTGTGTTCCGCCAAAGGAAAGATCGAAGACATCCATTCCGGTCTTGTCTTTGATCATATTCACAACCGAGGTCTCATCCTGCACGTAGGAGATGATGCTGTCTCCGAATATGACTACGTGATGTCCTTCTTTGGCGGGAGCTCCCGATTTCAGGATAAGGAATGCCACCGCTAAGGCGATCACCGCAAGCACGGCACCGCACATCCACGGGATTAGGTTTTTGGCGGAAATGCTCTTCATCTTTCTCTGGTAATGCGTCCTTCACCGACCCTGAAGACCATATCGCATTTTTCGATGGTCTGGAGTCTGTGTGCTATGATCACGAGAGTCTTTCTTCCCATGAATCTGTTGATGGATTCCATGATCAGATTCTCGGTCTCGTTGTCGAGTGCGGATGTTGCTTCATCGAGGATAAGGACCTCGGGATCGTCGTAAAGCGCTCTTGCGATACCTATCCTCTGGCGCTGTCCTCCGGAGATGCGGATTCCCCTTTCGCCTATTCCGGTATCGAGTCCGTCGGGAAGGCCTCTTACGAAATCATCAAGTGCAGCTTCCTTAAGTGCTTCCCAGATCCTTGCTTCATCCTGTTCTTCAGGAGCCACTCCGAATGCGACATTGTTCCTGATCGTATCGTCGAGCATGAAGATCATCTGGGGGATGTATCCGACGTTCTTCAGGAAGCTTCTGTAATTGTCCCTGATATCAACGCCGTCAGCCCTGATGACTCCTCCGCCCGGCTTAAGGAGTCCGAGCATGATGTCAACGAGTGTGGACTTTCCGGCACCCGTTGTTCCCACGATTCCGACGCTCGATCCGACGGGGATCTTAAGGTCCGCCTTATCAAGTATCTTCACTTCGGATCCGGGATAAGAATATGTGATGTCATCAAATTCGATGCTGTCCTTAAGGGTCATCTTCGGAACTTCCTTCGCATAGGACATATCGGTATTTGCTTCGTCAATGTCTTCCTGAAGGTTGTCGCTTACGTTCATGAGGAAGGGCTCGAAATACGACATCGAGTTGATCTGGTTGTTGATCCTGTTGACTGCGGGAAGAAGAACGAGTGCCGCAGCGGCAAGAGTTGCGAAATCGCTGATGAGCGCTTCGGAATTCCTGCCCAGTGCGATCATCACGATCATATAGATCATCATCACGGAAACACATACGGCTTCGATGAGAAGCTTTGGTATGCTGTTATACAGGCTGTACTTCTGAACGGCATTCACGTAGCCGTTTCCGCATTTGTTGTAGCTGTCCACAAAGTATTTCTCGCGTCCGAAGATCTTGACTTCCTTGATCCCCATAACGCTCTGCGAGATCCACTTGAAAAGCCCGCTGTAAAAATCCTGGTTATCCTTGCCGGCTTTGTACATGATCGGCTTAAGCACCTTCTTGATGATCGCAAGAAGAATGATGAGAACCGTTGCAAGGATGATCGTCATAAGTCCGCTCTGCGCAAGACAGAATGCACATACACAGAGTGAGACGAATCCGTCGGAGATAAGCTGCAGTATAGAAAGAATGAGCGCATACATGTTGTTTACGTCCGAGGTGATGGAACGCTGCACGACAGCGGTGTCGGCGTTCAGATAGAATTCATAATCCCTGCGGACGAAATTCCTCATCATCTTTTCGGATGTTGAGAACTGGTTTCTGTAAACGAATGCATACATCGCCTTCTGCTGAAGATAGAGATAGAAGTTCTTGACTATGAAGACGACTATCATCACGATCATCACGGTGTACTGGAACAGTTTGTAACCGTGTTCCATATCCGTTCCCATCACATCGTAGAAGATCTGTGCATAAGGGCTCTCCGCACTCTTGACGGGATCAATGACTATGTTGACCACGGATACGAGCATTCCCACTCCGGCAGTCTGAAGGAGCGCTCCGATGATCATCATTACCGTAAGGAGAGCCATCTTCTTTTTCTGCGAAGCGGAAAGTATCTTATTTAATTTACCGAATATCTTGCGCATTTATTGCATTTCCCGCGGAAGCTTCCGCGTATTTTTTCTGCACAGGGTTTGCCCCGGCAGCTTGGTATTTAATCTTCTATGAGTGCTTTTGCGAGCCTCTCCGCGCCTTTTCCGTCCACAAGCTTCATAAGCTTTTCGGAGATCTCTTTTCTTTTTGCCGCCGGTTCAAGTTCATCCAGGAGCTTTGCAATGTTCGCATATATGTCTTCCGTCCTTGCATCGCCCGCACACGGCATGAAGCCTTTCTTATCAAAGGAGCTCACATTCGGGATCTGGTTATCCGCAAGCGAATATGTGATCACCGGAACACCCATCGAAGCCAGTTCGTAAAGCGAAGAACCTCCCGCGGATATCGCTACATCGGTCTCTTCATACAGCTCCCATATCCTCTCCGCAAACGGAAGGATATGAACATTTCCGTGCTTTCCGTAAAGTGCTTCGAGCTTTTCTTTCTTTCCGCTGAATCTTCCGCAGAGCACGCTTACGTTTTTGTAACTGTTTAAGTCAAGTGCACCGAGCGTTTTCTCCGCAATGTCAAAGGGGTCCGAACCGCCCGTCATGATAAGTATGTTTTCGGGTCTTTCTTTTATCTTCTTCGGATGAGGGTTTTCAAACGCTTCCCTTAAAGGAGCGTAGTCACATCCGAGGCAGTATTTCCTGTCCGGATCCTTATCCCGGTAAAGCTCTTCCGCATATACCGCGTAACACACAATACCGCTTACGGGATAATCGAATGCCTTAAGGTCATCGAGGTATATAACCTCCGTAAGGCTGTTTACTTTCCTCAGATATTCTGCGGTGACACTGTAGTGATCGATGAGGATGCGCTCAGCCTTCTCAGAGGATATTACCTTCGAAAGTGCCGGGATCTCTTTTTCAAGATCGTTCCACTCAGTTCCGAGGACGATGCATTTATGTCCCCTGCTCTCGATGAGTTCCTTTGGCTGATCATCCGCAGTGATGAAGACAGCTTTCTTTCCCATCCTCTTTGCGGCATCCGCAACCGACAGGCACCTCATGACATGCCCTGTGGAGATCTCGGAATTCATATCCGCTCTTATATACAAAGTATCAGGCATTTATCTCTCCTAAGGTCGCGCGGGTCAGTCGTAATCGACGCTTACCAGCTTAAGGCCTCTTGCGGGTGCGGTAAATCCTGCCGCCGCCCTGTCCTTTGCTTCCAGGACTTCACTCACGGATTCCGGTGTTCTCTTTCCGAGTCCGACTTCGATGAGTGTTCCGGTCATGATGCGGACCATGTACTGCAAAAAGCCGTTTCCGTGATAAGTGAAGGAAATGAATCCTTCCTTTTCCTCTATGTCGATACGGTCTACGCATCTGACACAGGACTTCTTCATGCGCGGGTTCCCGCAAAAGGAAGTAAAATCATGTTCGCCGATCATCAGTCCCGCAGCCTTCTTCATCGCCGCGATGTCGGGCATGCTTCCGAGCTCGTAGACATACTTTCTTTCAAAGACGGGTTTGAGTTCTCCCGCATAGCAGGTGTATCTGTACGTCTTGCCGGTGGCATTGTATCTTGCGTGAAATCTGTCCCCCGCCTTCTCCACATTTATGACACATATGTCATCCGGAAGATTGCGGTTAAGGGAATCCCTTATCTGCATGCACGAAAGCGATGTCTCAAGCTTTACGTTTGCACACATGCCTTCGGCCGATACTCCGCCGTCCGTTCTGCCCGCGGAAATGATATCGGGGATCTCGCCTTCAAAACTTCCGAGACAGTCGGAAGGGGGAACGGTCCGGCCGGCTGCATCATCAGGATCTTTTTCCTTTACCCCGGAGGGGTTGAGCATACGTATGACCGCGGTCTCGAGCTTGCCCTGGATGGTCTTGTCCTCACCGGGCTGATGCTCCCATCCGCGGTATCCGGTTCCGTCGTATCTGATTATCAGTTTGTAATTGGTCAACCTTTATGCCTTTGTAACTTCAGCGATCGCATTAAGGAGTTCGTCATACTCCTCGAATGCGGGGTACTGGGGATAATCCTTCTTAAGCTGCTCGGTGGTACGGAAAAGAAATCCCGCCTTGCTGGCTTCGATCATTCCGAGGTCGTTGAAGGAATCTCCGCTTGCGATGGTCTCATAGCCGATGGACTGAAGAGCCCTGACGGTTGTGAGCTTGGACTTGTCGCATCTCATCCTGTATCCGGTGATCTCACCGTTTTCGCCTACCTCAAGGGTGTTGCAGAGAATGGTGGGCATGCCGAGCTTTTTCATAAGGGGTGAAGCGAACTGCTCGAAGGTGTCGCTGAGGATGAGAACCTGCATGCGGCTCCTGAGCTCGTCAAGGAACTCCTTTGCACCGGGAAGGGGATCGAGCGAAGCGATGGTCTCCTGGATCTCTTTAAGTCCCAGTCCGTGCTCCTTCAGGATCCCTATCCTGAATTTCATAAGCTTGTCGTAATCGGGCTCATCCCTTGTGGTCCTTCTGAGCTCGGGGATGCCGGTCTTCTCCGAAAATGCGATCCATATCTCGGGGACAAGTACGCCCTCAAGATCAAGACAAGTAATATACATGGTCAAACTTTCCTTTCAGTTTCCGATTTAGGGAAAAAAGCATTGAAACTGCCGTAAAATCAACCTTTAAACCCAACCTATAGAATAACAGAAAATGCCCTGAAAGTGAACCTTTTTAGGGGGTGTGAAAACCTTAAGATACCCTTAAAATTCAAGGGTTTCGGGCACTTTGGACCCGGGGCTTCCGATAAGTTTTCAGAAAATTCTCTCTATTCTAAAACGTTATCGAAAAAGTTCATAGTTTGTTTACTTATTTTTTGAAAAATATATTGACAGAGGTGATTTTTTAGATTATTATAGGCACATAAAACAAAAGCGAAGAATAAAAGAGAGCTTTTAGAAAGGAAGTACACTCCAATGGGAAACTAAACAGCAACCCGTTAACAAACCTGGAGGGCAGTCCAATGTACTGAAGTTAATAAACCTACCCACGGCCCACAGTACCCGGGGTACGAAGATCAAGAGAAGTGAAAACACGGCATAGGCACATTAAGTGTAATTCATCCTATGAACGCAGAATGCTCCGTTTAATATATGCCTTCGGATGAGAAAGCCGTATGAAGAATGAAGCTGAATTGATCGATAAAGTAGCGGGGAAGCGGACCATAAAATAAAAAAGGAGGTATCTGCCAATGGATATTGAGGAACCCATCCACTAAAGGCGCCATTCGATGAAGATCGGGTGGCGCCTTTAACATTGCATTGATATTTGATTACTTTTTAAGGGATCACAGCATCAGCGGAGCATAGAGGATCGCCAGCAGGACAAGTCCGCAGACACCGCATGCAACCAGAATGGTCTTATCCGACAGTATGACCGTTGTGGGGTCGCCGTCGGACAATCCGGAAAAAACTATCATCAGATATCTTATAACTATGAACATTATGACAGGAACGGTATATACAAGGTGATCCCCCTGTGACAGACACCAAAGGGAGTAAAATACCATGGTCAATCCGGCACACATAAATACGGAACCGTTCAAGAACGGGATCTCGTAGGAGTCCAGCACCGTCCTTGTATCACGGTCACTGTGTGTCAAAAGCTCTCCTCTTCTTTTTCCGAAAGCCATAAACAGTGAGAACGAGATCACAGTCAGGAACATCCAATCGGATACTCCGCCTTCAACAACCGTTCCACCGGCAAGAACACGAAGCACAAAACCCGCTGCGATGCAGAAGCAATCGACCACGGCCTTTTTCTTCAGCCATCCCGTATAAAGTATATTGATCAGGATATACAAAAGGATAAAGCTCAATGCTGTCAGATCGACGGCGAAGGCAAGCAGCAGACCGCCGAAAGCCAGCACGGCGATCATGATCCATGCGCAGGTGACCGAGATACGTCCTGCGGCCAGAGGTCTGTTTTTCTTGACCGAATGGTTTCTGTCTTTTTCTATGTCTTTGATATCGTTAAATGCATATACCGCCGAAGAGATCAGGCAGAAAGAAACCGTAAGTATAAGTGCACGGATTAATTTATCGGTTTCAAACAATTCCAAAGAGAATACAATCGGCGTAAGAACAAAAAGGTTCTTAAGCCAGCTCTTTACTCTCATTTCGGTTAGGATGTCTGCAAATAATCTCAACTTTTCCATTCACTCCGGCAATTAATATCGAAAGGCTCACGGATGCATCACGTAAACTCTGAGCTCGCATCCCGTTGACGTTCCTCTCAGATAACGGACCACGGTTCTTACGGCACAATAAATATTCTGAACCTCCAGAACATGATAATTCGGATTTTCTGGTGTGTAAATATAGATCATCGGATACTCTTCATCAAGCTTTCTGTAAAACTCCGCTATCCAGCCGTAAATATCCTGATTACCTTCCAGGAAAAGATCCCTCATTCCGGAAGATGTCATGACAAATTTAGGTGCGGGTCCCCATTTATATTGTGAGGGATCGGCGTTTTCGTAATCCCCCCAGGCTCCGTAATATCCTCCGGGATCGAGCGGGGTATTGCAGTCACAAACGGTATTCTCACGGGTGAGCCCCATTGCGTCTATGTCACCCTTACATGAGATGCGGCTGTCGGGAGCAAGGAAATGCGCATCCATCGCAACGGATCCGGCAAACAGATTTCCGATGGGAAGCAGAACAAAGATCAGAAAAGCTCCTGCCGCGAAGATTTTCCTGCTGCTGATGCGCTCTCGCATATCCTCGAGAAAGTACAGCAGTCCGAATGCTCCGAACATAACTCCCGCCTCATATACGGGCAGATCATAACGTTCCCAGTGCAGGTTCAGCATGGATATCGGTAACAGGTACACCAAAAGCAGGAAAAGGATAAGTGTCTCCTTAGGTTTCTTCCCAAACGATCTGACAACTCCGTAAAGGCTGCCAAGGACAAGAACCAGTCCCATGCGGTTTGCGGCATTTACAAGATAATAGATAAATATCTGCCGGTGGTTCAGTCCGTCTCCTCCGATATGATACATACCGTTCTGACCGGCCATTACTTCCAAAACATTTTTCAGATCCGTGATCAGCACCGGAGAGACAGCCATTATCCCGAGAAAGACAAGCAGTATGGCCAGCAGCCCCTGCAATATGATCTTTTTGATATCCCTGGTATGTGCAGAAATGACAGCTACCGCTATTATCAGGCAGCCGTATGCTCCGGGATATTTTTCACATATTGCAAAGGATGTGAATAAGGACATCCAGAAAAGCCACTTGACCGACGGAGCCTTTTGATATTTCAGTGCCGCCCACATAACCCCCATCAAAAAGAACAGAAGCGGTATGTCGGGAGTAAGATAATGCGAATGCTCTATAAATCCCGGGAAAATCGCCGCAAGAAGAGATGCAAGAAGCGCCTGCCTTCTTCCCCAGAACAGTCCGATAAGAAATGTCCAGACAACAACGCCGACCCCGAGCATGGCAACAAACACTCTTGAAGCGGTCATGAAAAGGCTGAAATTATTGCCGTAGTTGGAAGCAAAATCCTCCATGCCCCTTGGCGTAAAATAAAAATCCTGTATTGCCATATAAATAAGTGCACTCGCCTTAATGGAAACATGGTCGGGTCTGTAATAAGAGCCGTGTACATCAATATTCCTTTCAAGAGCACACTGATATGCAGGATAATAAACTATTCCCTCATCGGGGTGCAGATTTCCGTAAGGCATTCCCCAGCTGATCCCAACAAGTCTCATGACGATCGCGAGGAGAATTATCCCTGCGAATAAAAATGCACATGTCTTTGGTTTTATCTCTTCATAAAGCTTTTTCATTTTTTAATCCTATAAAAGTTATCGGGAAGATCAGATAAAGCGGCCATGCATATCTGAAAGATGAGATCGGGCATAACAGCATTATTCCGAGCTGGGCGATATGCGGAAGGAACAAAGGAAGTACTTTCGTAAAATATGCTTTCTTTCTCCTGGCATATATTATAACGCACAGAAGAGCCCATGATATATAAGCCGGCACGAAAAACACACGTATCACCGGTATCTCGCGCCACTTTGAATTCAGGCACAGGCTCTCATAAGCGGCAGTCAGTCCTTCCGGAGCCCATATGCTCTTCCTGGTGACGGGAACCGTAAGCTCATCCACAGTATAATTATTGAACATTACATATGAAAAGCCGTAATAATCCGGATACCAGAAACCGGCTGAGTTTGACAAAAACGCCACCGCATACTGCTTCGTAAAACGCCTGCCAAGCTTGAACCAGAACTTCCAGAACTCTGCAGGATCCTCGCTATAATTGTTCGAATAAAAACAGCTTTTTGCGGGATCCGCACAAAAGGGATTATACTGCCGTCCGGGATATGGATCTATCCATTCAAGACTGTCTATATAGTAATTCATCTTATCCCTGTCAGCCTCATCAAGTTCCGATATATTATATACCGCAACACGCTGAAGCTGCTGTATCGGAACACTGAGTGCTTCCCTCACCTGCCCCTGTTCTATATTCAGTGCCGAAAACACCGGCCCGGTATATATTTTAAAAAGTATGACCGGCAAAACACCGATAAGCATCAGAGGTATAAACCGTCCTGCCTTTTTGATCTCCCTGATGCGAAGCAAAAGCAGAAACGCAAAGGAAAACAGATATATGTGGAGTCCGTTGTTCCTGGATGCAAACATAAAGAATCCCACAAGCGGAAGCAGGATATAATTTCTCTTTTGAGTCCTGTATTCGTCCGGGCTTAAGACGATCGCGGTAAAATGGCACACAAACAGGATCAAAAATGCCGCATGAAGTGTATCCTTGATCATTGAGACAGACAGGCATGCATTTTCAAACCAGAATGCAGAAAAAAGCGTGACCGCGATCACGACCGCATCGGATACCCCGTGCTTTCTTATAAGAATGATCATTCTTGTAAGAGCATAGCTTAACAGGAGCATCTGCAAAACAGAAAGCAATCCCAATCCCGCTTCATAGCTTGAAAAGCATGACTCACCGAATCTCAGAAAGACTCTTATAAGCCATGTATGAAGTACCGGATGATGATTAGAGGTGATAACATTAACCGCACTGTCCAGCTGCGAGATCATATCGTACGAGATCACACCCGGAAATGTGATCAGAAACGCAGGAACCCAGGACAGAAATATAAAGATCCATACAACAAAAAAAAGCCTGCGGTTTCCTAACTTGTCAAGCCATGAAGTAATACGTAATTTTTTATCGAAAATACAGAGTTTGTCTTTAAGAAAAAGAAGAATCCTGATGAATAAAAAGCTTATGATAAAGCAGACTGTAAACGGAATGATCATGGAACGGTCCGCGGAAATATCCTGGGACAGGATCATCGGTCCGATTACGGTATAGAACACACTGTACAGGAGAGCCAGTGCAGCCGAAACCGCGTATTTTTTGATCATACTGCCTCCCCTGAACCGCATTTTACATATATTATCTCTGCCGCTTACAACCATAATACATTATCGATTAATGTCGTTCCTGTTGCGATTTTATCATACCGCATGCGTTTTCGCAAAAATGCGCAGAGATTATTTCTTTTTTGCCGTTTTGGCATTTTTGTAATAGATGATCCTCAGCCCGTCGATCAGAAGATCGTCATCAAATACGATATCGTGCTTGCAGTGCGGAACTATCCTTGATGAGATACCTCCGGTTGCGATTATCGTCTTGACCTCTCCCATCTCTTCTTCGCATCTGTCGATGAGTCCGTCCAGCATTGCAGCATTTCCGTAGATAAGTCCGGACTGCATTGAATCGGTTGTGGTCGTTCCGATGACATGTGCGGGCTCATCATATGAGATGCTTGAAAGAAGTGCCGTTCTTCCGACGAGCGCATCAAATGAGATCTTGACTCCGGGGAAGATGATGACTCCGAGGAATTCCTTCTTTTTGCCGATGGCGGAAATGGTCGTTGCCGTACCGAGGTCCATGATGAGCATGGGGGCTTCGTACTTTGCAATGGCCGCAACGGCACCTACGACAAGGTCTGCACCGAGCTCTGCGGGATCGCCGACAGCGATGTTGAGTCCGCTCTTAAGTCCGGGACCTACGACCAGTGCTTTATGTCCGGTCAGAAGTTCGATTACCTCCTTGAGGATGTTGTTTAGAGGAGGAACAACGGAAGAAATGATACCGCCGTCGATCCTGGTCAGATCTATGCCCCTGATCTCAAGGATGTTCTTGACAAGGACCGCATATTCTACCTGGGTCTTGCCGGGATCTGTGGCAAATCTGGTGAGGAAGTATGTCTTTTCTTCGTCGATGACGCCCATGACGATATTGGTATTTCCGACATCAAATGCAAGTATCATATCTTTCTCCTTTCATAAAAGCAAAAACAGGCAAAGCCCTTAGGCTCCGCCTGTTTAGATCATTCTGCCTTATTTTCAACTGCTCCGGCTCCGCTCTTTTTGCCGATTCCGATGAGCTGCACAATGGTGGTGCTCATTGCAAGATTGATGATGAGCTCGATTACAAAGTTCATTCCTACGAGTCCGAAGATCATAAATCTTCCCGCACTCGCATATCCTGCGGCTGCTGCCCACTCATTGATGGTATCCATAAAGAACAATGCACATCCTACAAGGAAAAGTCCGGTGTTGGTAACGGGAGCTGCAACACCTGCAAGGAGAACAGCGATCAGCTTATTCTTCTTGGCAAGAGCCTTGTAGACAAGGCCTGCAACGATTCCCGCCATGGTACCCTTGAGCATAACGGTGATGATGGTTCCGGGAACACTTACCGCCATGAAAAGAGCCGTGTCGGTGAACATTACGACAAGGCTGAATACGAATCCGAGCCATGCGCCAGCGAATACTCCGTAAAGAGCCGCACCAACGATGATGGGTACAAGTACGAGGGTGATCCTGAAGATACCCACGGGAATGCTGAGCGAAAGTGCCTGAAGAACGACAACGATAGCTGTGAGCAATCCGAGTCCTACGATAGTCTGTGTCTTGTTATTGATATTCATTTTTCACTCCTTTGCTGCCGCTCCTCGATTCCGTTGCTCAGACGACATCCGTTCATGTCGCGAAAGCTTTTGCGGGATACGGCGCAACCCGATGCACTATTACATCCAAGCGCATTATATCATACGCAGGGCTTTTGTCTTGTTCTTTTTTTCATACATAAAGAGAGCCTGCAGGGGATTTCTCCGGCGTGCCTTTCATGTCTATACGGACTCTTCGGCGCGCATAATCCCGGCCTCCGGCACTTCCCGCTTTGCCTGACCGTATCAGTACGGGCAGCGAAGCTCCGCAACTATCATCGCATTTTTCCGGTCGACCAGCCTGAACATCAGGGTATGTGCGGAAGGGTCTACAATGAAATCATCCGGGAAGTATCCCATGTCGAACAAAAAGTTCTTGATCTGCTTATCGATCTTGTAATCCTCTGACGGAATAACAACCTTGAGGCCGTACTCCTTCGTTCCCGAAACGAGCGAAAGGAATCCTTCGACATCTCCGCTTCCGATACAGCCGAGTATCTCCGCCGACCTGGTGAGCAGATACTCATCGTATGCTGCATCCCACTGCCTGCGAAGTTTGTCACTGACTTCTCCGAAGGAATAATTAGCAACAAGGTACTCTCCTATCTCGTGTGTGAGCTTTCTGCTTCCGGAAGGATTCAGATGTGTCGAATCCGCATAATCGGTCCTGTTGTTCAGGAAGGTATCGTCCCTGCAAAAGTTCAGGAAGGGAACACCCTTTTCCTCAAAATATGCCTCAAAGGAATTGATCGCGGGATAGTTGTATGACTGGTATCTCATTCCGGGCGCGGGAGCACATGTAAATACGACATCTATGTCATTTTCTCTGCACAGGTCGATCACATCACCGATATGAAGCATATCGGGGTTGAACGAATCACTTGAAAGAGTTTCATCCCCGCCCCACTCGGCATAGGGCTGTCCTTCGTGAACGACGCGGTCCTCCCCTCCCATGAATGCATTCGCTGTTACGTAGATATCGGCTTCTCCGAGCGAGCTCCATCTGTTGTGATAGATCGCAAGCGGGAAGAGGTATTCGTTAAGGTCATATCCGTCTGTAAGTTCATTCACCGCACGGATCTTGAGCATGCTGAGAGGCATATGATCCAGCGATTTGTGGAGATATGCCTGCAGTCCCTTATCGGAATCCGGTGTTACGACATTAATACTGAAAAGTGAGATATCAAAAAAGACCACCTTGGGAGGATGATACTTGATCGCATTCTGCAGCTGCCAGTATGATGCGATGACATTCTCGTTATGCTGCGCCATATTGTATGAGCGTATGCCGTACTCTTCCCATAATTGAAGAGGAACAACACCGTCGATGACACGGCTCGATCCGAAAAAGAGAACGTCAAAATCTTCCTTTTCCGAATAGAACCTGTCGTACTTGGAGCAGTTCTCCTTGTCACGAAGTAACCGGTCCACGGCTATGGTGGATGTCAGGAGAAGCACCGTGAACAAAAGCCATGATACGATTGTTTTCAATACTCTGTTCTTCATTTCTAAAACCTGAAATATATGAATGCGGCGGCATCATACTCCGTTCCCCAGATACCGAAGACAAGTATCGCCTCGATCATCAGAACGGGGAAAAGCACCCTGAACCACAGATTCTGTTTTTCCAGCCACGCCCTGACATGGATCCCGTTCTCGTGAAGTATATCCACGAAAAGAAGAACGCCTACGGAGATAAGCATGAACCAGAAATTTCTCTGGTCGAGTCCGAGCGTATAAAGGCTTCCGTCGGTGAGGATCCCGATGTTGCGGATGCCCACCATCTGTCTGATGATCTCGATCGCCTTGTCGGTTCCCTGTGCGCGGAAGAATATCCATGAAAGATCAACAAGCAGGAATGTGATTATGCTTCCGAGTATCCTGTTTGAAAGGACATCGCTCTTCCAGCCGATCACCTTCTCCGCTCTTTCACGTACTCCTTTGAACAGACCGGAGATGACAAGATACAGGCCGTTTATCCCTCCCCAGACAACATAGTTCCACATCGCACCGTGCCACAGACCGCTGAGCAGGAAGACAAAGAGCATATTGAAGGAGCTTCTCAGCTTTCCCTTTCTGTTTCCGCCGAGCGGAATGTAAACGTAATCCCTGAACCATCCTGTAAGGGATATATGCCATCTTCTCCAGAAATCCCTGACAGATGCCGCTAGATAGGGCTGACGGAAATTCTCGGTGAGCGTAAATCCCATAACGGATGCCGCTCCGACCGCGATCGTCGAATAGCCCGCAAAGTCGCAATAGATCTGCACGCCGAAGAGCATTGATGCTATCACCAGATACCATCCACCGTATGTTTCATAATTTCCGTATACCGCATCGACAAAGATCGCTATGCGGTCTGAAATGACCATCTTCAGGAAAAATCCCCAGAGCATGAGAAGAAGTCCGTTCTTTACTCTGTCCGCATCAAAGGAATGCTTTTCATCAAACTGATGAAGGAGCTTTCCCGCACGTTCGATGGGGCCCGCAACAAGCTGTGGGAAGAACGAAACAAATGCCGCATATTTGAGAGGATTCTTTTCCGGCTCAAGATCACCGCGGTATACATCGATGACATATCCCGCAGCCTGAAATACATAGAAGGAAATTCCGACAGGAAGAACAAGACTATACGCAGGAACCTGAATTTCCGCGTGCAGTGCAGATAAAGCCGTATTGATATTGTTTATAAAAAATCCGAGATATTTATACAGGAACAGAATACCGAAGATGAGCAAAAGGGAAAGTGCAAGAAGCGCCTTCCTGAGCTTTTTCTTTTCGGTACGTCCCAGAAGAATACCGCAGCCGTACGTCACAAGCGTACATCCCGCAAGCAGCAGGGCATACCTCGCATCCCAGTTCATATAGAAATAGTAGCTTGCGATAAGAAGCCAGATATATCTGAACCTATGCGGTATCACGAAGTACAAAAGCGTGACGACAGGAAAAAATACAATAAAAGAGATCGAATTAAAAAGCACGACAAAAACCTTTCTCCCCACCACAAAAGTATAGGGACCGGATAAAGGGCTTTTCCGGTCCCGACATCTTCTAAGGTATTATACATCAATATTGTTTGTCACGCCTTAAGACTTTCTTAAGATTCTCACTCTCCCGCTTTTGCGGATATGATCCAGGGAGCGGGCTGTGATTCGAAGAGATTCTTGGAGTTAAGCTTTGAAACGGAGATCTGAATGATGTTAACCTCATTCATTCCGAATCTTGCAAGAATATCCCTCATTGAAGCAGCTACTCTGAAATCGAGTGTATAGATCACAAATTCCATGTTTGGATTGATCTGTGTGAGATATGAGATCTCCTGCTCCATGCTCGCGCTTGCGACAAGCATCGTACAGTCGGGAACCGGAAGATCCTTCATGGTCTTCGCATCGACATGATCGACTATGGAGATATTCTTAAGTCCGAACTTTCCCACATTCTCCTCAAGGGTCTCGCGGTCACTCTCCTTGTACTCAACCGCGATGACGGAACCCTCTCCGCAGAGCATTGCGGTCTCAACGGCGATCGACTCACCCGAGATGACACAGTAGTTCTTATTTTCCGCAACCTGCATCTTGGAAAGAATGACGGAACGGATCTCGCTGCCGACATACTTTACGGAGCCGGTCGCAAAATTCTTGTTGTCCATTCCGAATTTGATGACGGAACGTGCATTGGGATTGAGAACGACCATTCCCGCACTCGCATTGATCCCGCGGTCGATCATATCGGCGACGAGCTTTCTCTTGATCTCGCCCACCGGCTCGGAGCCTTCGTTATAGATGACTTCGCACTCACCGAGTCCGACGCTCCACATGCGGTAGAATATATCCTGATCTCCCGCCTCGGTAAATACGAGAGTGCAGCGATGCGCCTCGACGGTGGGGATCAGATTCTTGTTCTTTCTTGTGATATCGAGTATCTTGACATGTTCAAGGTCGATATCGGTATTTGCCGAAAAGTACTGGAGCCAGCTGATTATGTGGTCATTACTGAAAAGTTGTTTTGACATATCCGCCTCCTTACTTACACTTGGAAAGGAGATCTTCCCACTTTTTGTCTACATACTTCTGTGCCGCTTCGAGGGTCCATTCGTTGCCCTGCTTGAAGCAGTGGGCAAATCTGGTCTGAAGCTTCATGAAATCCTCAACAGGGAGCTTCTTCTTGGGTTCATATGTAAGTCTGTATTCACCGTCAACAACCTCATAGAGAGGCCATACACAGGTATCGATGGCCGCCTTGCAGATGGTTATCAGATCCTCCTGGGGATATCCCCATCCTCTGGGGCAGGGAGTAAGGACATTAACGAATGTAGGTCCCTCGGTGTAGATCGCACGGTGAGCCTTCTCACTGAAATCCTTCAGATTGCCGAAGAGTGTGGTCTGTGCGGCATAACGCACGCCGTGAGCCACAACTATCTGTGTAAGGTCCTTCTGGTCCTGCTTCTTACCTACCGATTCGACACCGGAAGGGGTTGTGGTGGCCGCAGCGAATCTCGGGGTTGCGGACGATCTCTGCGTTCCGGTGTTCATATAAGCATTGTTGTCATAGCAGAAATATGTGAAGTCATGTCCTCTTTCGAGAGCACCGGAAAGTGACTGGAATCCGATATCATAGGTACCGCCGTCACCGCCGATAACAAGGATCTTGTAATTGGTGTCGGGGTTTATCTTGCCCTTTCTCTTCATGACTTCAACCGCAGCGCATACACCCGATGCGGTGGAAGAAGCATTTTCGAAAGCAGTATGTATATATGAATCGTCCCATGCGGTGTAAGGATACTGGAAGGATGAAACCTCAAGGCATCCGGTCGCATTGCATATGACAGCTTTGTCATTTTCATCCACCGCGCGCATCATCGCACGGCAGACGATTCCCGCTCCGCATCCCGCACAGAGTCTGTGCCCGGGATTGAAGCGTTCTTTTTTATTCATTTCCTCTTTAAGATTATATGCCATTTCGCTTACCTCTCACGCTGTCCCATATGTGTATAGATCTCGCCGGTCTCACCGGTTTCGGCGATATTTGCAAGTCTGTCGAAAACAGTCTTGGCCGAATCTACGGTAAAATCTCTTCCGCCGAGTCCGAACACAATATCAACCATAAGAGGTCTGTTCTTCATGTTGTAGCATGCACCGCAGGTTTCGGCATATAAGGGTCCGCCGCATGCGGAGAAGCCTTCGCTCTTGTCCATTACCGCGACCGCCTTGCAGTTTGCGATAGCCTTCGCGATCTCTTCACCCGGGAAGGGTCTGAATACTCTTACCTTGACAAGACCGGCCTTAACTCCGTTCTTCCTCAGCATGTCCACGCAGGCCTTTGCGGTTCCCGCACTCGATCCCATGATGACCATGGCGATCTCTGCGTCTTCCATCCTGTATTCTTCGATGAGTCCGTATTTTCTTCCGAAGGTCTTCTCGAAATCTGCGGCAACATCAAGGATGACCTTCTTGGCATTCATCATCGCATGAGCCTGTGCGACCCTTGCTTCCATGTAGTAAGCGCTGATTCCGTAAGGGCCTACCGCAAGAGGGTTTTCTTCCTTGAGAAGGTAATTTTCGGGATGGTATTCGCCGACGAAATTCTTAACGGTCTCGTCCTCTTCAAGTTCGATATTCTCGATAGCGTGAGAAGTGATGAAGCCGTCCTCACAGATCATAAGGGGAAGTCTTACATCGGGGTGCTCAGCGATACGGTGTGCCTGAAGATAGTTATCGTATACTTCCTGATTATTCTCGGCATAGATCTGGATAAATCCGGAATCACGCTCTGCCATCGAATCGGAGTAATCGTGGTTAATGTTGATGGGGCCTGTAAGCGCACGGCATGCTACCGCAAGAACAACGGGAAGCCTTGAGGATGCGGCAACATACAGGACCTCGTTCATGAATGAAAGTCCCGCTGATGAAGTAGCGGTGACTGCCCTGCAGCCTGCAGCCTCCGCACCGAGGCATGCGGAAAGTGAAGAATGCTCACTCTCAACGCAGATAAATTCGGTATCGACCTTGCCGTCAGCAACATACTGTGCAAAATACTGAGGGATCTCGGTCGAGGGTGTTATGGGGAACATAGCGAATACATCGGGATTGATCTGTCTCATCGCGGTAGCGATCGCTTCGTTTCCCGAAAGTCTTTCTCTGATACTCATCAGCCTTCCTCCTTCCAACGGATTGCCTGGAAAGGACAAGCCTTTATGCAGATACCGCATCCCTTGCAGTGTTCGTAATCAAATTCATCTCTTTTTCCGTCAGTAACGGGAATGGATGCATCGGGGCAGAAAGGTGCGCAGAGAAGACACTGCTTGCACTTTTCCCTGATCCACTCGGGAGTCTTGGATCTCCACTCACCGGTCTTGGTAAGCCTGCTCGTCCCGGCTTCATAGATCTCACAGCCAATGGTGACATCCTGCCATGCTATATGTTCGTTTATCTCTTCAGCTTTTAATCCCATCTTCAACCTCTCACTTCCTTCATAGCCGCTCTCAGACACTGAAGATTTCCTTCAACGAGCTGGGGCTTCTTGGCAAATTTATGTCTGTAGGAGCTTTCCATATCCTTGAGGAACTGCTCCTTGTCAACGCATCCGCTCACCTCTACAACCGCTGCGAGCATCGGTGTGTTGGGGAAGTATTTTCCGAGATATGCGATGGAAATAGCTCTTGCATCTATCGTGCACACCCTTCCGGCATATCCCTTAAGCAGGGGCTTGAATTCTTCGGGATCCTTGGAAGAGTTGATGATAATGGCACCTTTTTCCGACAGTCCCGCAGTAACATCCACGCTCTCAAGAAGAGTCTCATCAACGACTGCAACATAGTCGGGATCGTAGATATTAGAGTGGATGGGGCATCTTTCATCGGAGATCCTGTTATAAGCCGTAATGGGCGCACCGGATCTTTCGGGGCCGTACTCGGGGAAGGACTGTACGTACTTACCCGACATAAATGCCGCATCGGCGAGAAGCTGGCTTGCGGTCTTCGCACCCTGGCCGCCTCTTCCGTGCCATCTGATTTCAATCATGTCTTCCATATTGTTTCTCCATAAATCTTTATTTCACGGTTTCGTCATGAAACCGGTTACTTTGATATTAAGCGTCTTCTTCCGGCGTATCCGAAGGAGCTTTTGAGGATGCATATTCCGAATAGCTCTTTCCGGTGTATTTCTTGAAGCATCTTCCGAAATAGTTGGGATCGGGGATCCCCACCTTGGCCGATACGGCAAACATCTTGGCATCGGGAGAAGCAAGCTTCATTGCATTTTCCATACGGCACTCGGTAAGGTACTGTGCAAATCCCTTTCCGGTCTCCGTCTTGAACTTTCGGCTGAGGTAGGATGAGCTGAAGCCGAACGCCTGCGCCACGGATGTAAGATTCAAAGTCGAGTCCGTATAATTTTCCTGGATGTACTTCATTACGGAATCGGTCGCGGACATCTGGCCCGATTCATTCTCATTGTCGTAACGGTAGAAGGATACTCTTTCATCCAGCTTTGTCTTAACCTTTGCGAGAACCTCATTGACCTCGGATCTGACCATGGGCTTGAGCATATATTCGAAAATGGGAAGGCTTACGCACTTTCTCGCATATTCGAATTTATCAAATGCCGTCATGATGACTATTATGAGATCGGGATATCTCTTGGAAGCGATCTCGGAAAATTCAATGCCATCCATGAAGGGCATGGAAATATCAACGAACGCAAGATCGGGTTTTATATCATCGATTATGTTGATAGCCTCGATCCCGCTGGCAGCCTCGCCGACAACGGTCATGTCGAAGTTTTCCCATGCTATGGAATTTCTCATAAGCTTTCTGGCAGAAGCTTCATCGTCTATTATCATAACATTGTACATTTATGATACCTCCCTGCGTCTGACCGCCGGAATAAGCAGTTCTATCTTGGTGAATTCGCCTTCTTCGCTTTCTATCTTAACTACATCTTCTATATGGGAGTAGTAACGTACTCTTTCTATTGTTCCCCACAGTCCGAAACTGTCTTCGACTCCGGAGGTTATCTTCTTCTTGCCGGACATGATCTCCTGTGCGGTCTCATAGCTCATTCCGACACCGGTGTCATAAACAGAAAGATGAAGGATTCCCTCGACAATGTGAGCGGAGATCTTGATGACTCCGGGTTCGCCTTTCTGCCTGATACCGTGATAGATACTGTTCTCTACCAGGGGCTGCAGGATCAGTTTGGGAACAATGCAGTCGCCGGCCTCTTCGTCGACATCGTATTCATCATCGAGGATATCGCCGTATCTGAGTTTCTGGAGAGAGAGGTAGTCTCTTACGATCGCTACTTCTTTTTCGAGAGTTATCTCCCTGTCGCCCTTACTGAGGAAGTTCCTGTAAAATCTTCCGAGCGTTTCAAGTGCCGAACTTACTTCTTCGGAACCGCTCTCAAGCGCAAGTGCACTTATGGTTCCGATCGAATTATATAAAAAGTGAGGTTTGATCTGTTCCTGGAGCACTCTCATCTCCGCTCTCTGGACAGATTGCTCCTTACTGAGGAGTTCTTCTATAAGATGCTTGATTCGCGTAACCATGGAGTTATACGAATCAACGAGAAGTCCTATCTCATTCCTGGGAAGCTTATCTTCAATGGGAACAAGCTCTTCGGCATTCCGGTCACTTTCCATTGCCCTGGAGAGCTTGAAGATAGGTCTTGTGATGTTGAGGGTTATGTATCTTCCGATGACAGTCAGCGAAATGATTATGACAGCCATAAGGAATATGAATATCCTCATGGTGTCTCCGGGAATAGCGGTTCCTTCCATACGGTCGACACTGAGAAGCACAAGGGATGTCCCCTTTATGCCCATTCCGGAAACCATGAGGCGCTCGTCACCCTCTTCGCGTATCTGGTGTTCGCAGTCATATGATGCGAGTGAGATGTTGTAGTACTTTACAAGATCCCTGTTACCGGTCACATAATTACCGGTCCTGCTGATGATGCAGATATTGTTCTCCGGATATGCCATAAGGTCCTGGTCGAGGACACTTTTGGAGATCATCATCATCATATATCCGGAAAGCTGCTGATTATTAATATCATAAATAGCGCGCTCAATGGAGACAAACGGTTGATTGTTTATCTTCATTAGCGCGCCATTACCGTTAACATATTGTGCGGGTCTTCCCTCAAGGCTGAGAACCCTTACGGGCCAGCGATCCTGAGAAAAGATCGTATCGTTAAGCGTATATACCTTGGGCTTTGTGCATGTGTAAATACCGTCCTTACGGAAGATATATACGGAGTCCACGCCCGTAGTAACATTCAGTATAGCCTGAATGCCGTACTTTGCGTCATTAGCCTGATCGGGGCCTACTTCGCCCGAAGAGGTCCTTAAAAAACGCATTACATCATCATCCATTATGATGAGTCTGGAAAGTTCCAGATAACTCTCAAATGATGAACTGACCCTTCCGGATAATCCGAGGAGCCTGATCTCTGCCTCTCTGACCGCAGAATCCTGTTCCTCCTTCCTGATGATAAGGAAGGTGGAAACAATAAATGCCACGGTCATAACCGCAACTACGATAAAGAGCATAAAACGTAGTCTTCTTGACAGCGATCCTCTCCGCATTGAACAATACCGCCTTTAAATCAACCTTTGACGGCACCGACAACGAAGCTTTCCTGGATTCTCTTACTCATGAAGATGTAAACAAGAAGCATAGGGAAGGTAGCAATAACAAGTGCGGCACCTATAGGACCCCACTCGGTGGTGTACTGTCCGGACAGAGCCTGGATACCAACGGGGAGTGTCTTGAACTTGGAATCACTTATGAATACGTTAGCAAACATCAGCTCGTTCCAGCACTGAAGGAATGTGTAGATAGCGATGGTTGCAAGTGCGGGCTTCATAAGAGGGATGATTACGACACCGAATGTCTTCCAGGGTCCGCATCCGTCGATTCGTGCAGCTTCATCAAGTTCCTTGGGTATCTCCACCATGAAACCGGTACAGATCAGGATTCCCATTGCCAGCGAGAATGCCGCATAAGGGAAGATAAGAGAGAAATGTGAATTGAGCATGTGCAGATCTCTCAGGGTGATGAATACGGGTACGATCGATGCATGGATGGGGATGGTGAGTCCCAGCATGAAGAATGCATTCGTCTGTGAGCTTCCCTTCCATACGAGACGGGTGATGGCATAAGTTGCCATCATGGATGCGATTATTACAAGGGCAATCGCACTTGCGGAAACGATGACCGAGTTAACGAAGTATCTGGGCATATTTCCGGTGTTCCATGCTGATGCATAGTTAGACCACTTCCAATCCCAGGGAAGTCCGATAAGGTTCTTACCGAAAATCTCTTCGTTGGTCTTGAGTGAGAATGTGAACATCCAATAAACCGGGAAAAGGTTTATCAGTGCCCAGATCACCAGGAGAATATAGATTCCCAGTGTTCCAATACCGAATTTTTGTACCGAATGATCGGAACTGTTATTATTATTGATCGCCATGTCAGTCGTTCTCCTTAAATGCTCTGGAAATAAGCAGTGCAAATGCGAAGCAGAGGATAATCATCATCACTGCGATGGTTGAACCCATTCCGTAACGGTTACGCTGGAAGAGCATCTCGATCATGACAGTCGAAGGAACTTCGGTAGCATGAAGAGGTCCGCCGTTGGTAAGGACATAGATAAGGTCGAAGGATTTGAGTGATCCGGTTACCGCGAAGATAACGCTGACCTTGATGATGGGCTTGATCGAAGGGATAACGATGTACTTGTTAACCTGTCCCTCAGTTGCACCGTCGATACGAGCTGCTTCACGGAGTTCGGGCGAAACGCCTTTAACACCCGCATACATCAGCAGCATATGATAACCGACATATTGCCACAGCGTCGGGACGAATACAGCCACAAGTGCTGTCTTGACATCACCGAGCCAGATCCTGGTAAGGCTGTTAAGTCCGAGTGCATTGAGTGCGGAATTGAGAAGACCGTAATCAGGGTTGTAGATCTTCAGCCATAACTGACCGATAACAACGGTGGAGATCAGCACGGGCATAAAGTAGATTGAAAGGAAAGGTCTCTCACCCTTGATTCCGCGTCCGAGAACGAGCGCAAGTCCAAGGGATAAAGGGCGCTGTATGAAAACCGAGAAAGCTGCCAGAACACAGGCATTACGAAGTGCATTTAAAA
>JAEEQL010000118.1 GCA_016285265.1 Lachnospiraceae bacterium | reverse complement strand
ATACGCAGACAACCACTCCCGTTATCTCTATCGCAAAATAGGAAAAGTAATTACTGAGTGACGGCCTTGCAAAGATAAGCTGACGAAGCCTGCTCTCCGAGAGCATCCACATCGAAAGGGAACACATAAAGAGTCCCATGTAGAAGAACGACCTGTCGATCGTAAACCTGGCCGCTGCGAATTTATAGAAGACCACGACGAAGATTCCGACTATCAGGATAATAAGTGAAGCAACAGCCAGTATGATGTTGTCCTTAAGGACCCCAAACCAGACATTGTTTCCGCTTCCTATACGGATGCTTTCAATCGTGCCGACATTCTTAACGACAAACCTTGCCTCGATCTCTTTACCCGCATCCTCCGGAGTAAGATCACAGGCAACATATGCGCTCGGGATGTGATACGAAACATTTTCAAAGCCATCCGAAGAATAGCTTTCTCTCAGTTCGCCGCCGATATAGATATAAAGATCCTCCATCCTCGTACGGAACAGGATCGTATTGTTTCCTTCAAGATCATCGGGAAGCGTATTCCTGATGATGACCGTATCACCATCCCCGGCACCTGTGGATGCGGGCAGAGTGACCTCCGAGGTTACGCCGCCAAGTTCCAAAGTCCAGCCTTCGTCAAAGGAAAACGATCCGAAATCTCCCGTATAAGCTTCACCCTTTTCACCGTTGTCAAAAAAGGCCATAAGAAAGATGATGGCCGTGAACATGATGAAACAATACGAGAAATAATCTATGAATCTTTTCGGTTTAAATCTCTTAAGATACTTCTTCATTCTTATCTCTGTGCCTTATCAAGCTCTATGATATATCCCTGCTTTACACCCGAACGGTTTCTGATGATACCGATGCGGTATATAAGCTTTTCGTCCTTAAGCTCAAACGCTCCGCCAAGCAGCTCGTCTTCTTCCTGCTCGATATATTTATACAGAGGCTGGCGAAGGTAAGTATTGAATCTTCCTCCCTTGCCCGGAAGCTTCTTCTCAAGCTCCCACTCCTTAAGCTCGGGAAAGAATTCGTAAGCCCTGTCATTGCATCCCATAAACCTGAGTTTCCTGTCGATGAAGATATAACCTTCCTTCTCAAGGCGGTTTCTTATGAGTTCGTTATGTCCGGTCAGTGAGAAGGTGTTGAGCTTAGTGATAGGTATCATCAGGAGCACGGCCGCCACTTCGAAGACAAACGGCATCAGCTCCACTTTAAGTCCCACCATACGCTCCGCGATATAAACGGCTATAGTGAAGAATTCAAGGAAAAATATGGCATTTACATCCACAGTGGATATCCTTCTCCTGCGCTTTATGACGCCCGAGGAAACAAGGATAAGAAGAGCAAAATACAGATACATGGAAACGGCATATGCCGTATGCATGGGTCCGTATTCCTTGGTCAGATATACTATCTCACCGGATCTGTTTAACCTCGCCGATCTGTAGAACAGGTCCGAATGGCCGATCGTAAGGACGAAGCCATAGATACAGAACTGGATGGCATACATGATACAGAGAAGCCATCCCGGTATAGAAACTTTATAGATCTCACAGACATTAACAAAGAGCATCATCGGGGCAAAGATACCGATGACGTAGATAAGCTGAAGCGCCAAAAGTGCCTGCGGAAGATTCTCGGATACGGATAATGCATAATAACCGCCGCTTCCGATGACTATGACGGTGATCAGAAGTATCTGGTTTACCGAGTAACCTTCGCCGCGGGTGACCATAAATAAAAGTATGATCACCGCGACGGCAAAGGAAAACAGATATGCAAAGCTTAGCATTACTTATATCTTTCTTCAGCTACGCTCCAGTCGATGATATTCCAGAGAGCCTTAAGATAATCGGCTCTGAGATTTCTGTACTTAAGATAATAAGCATGCTCCCAAACATCGAGTGCAAGGATGGGAGTTACGTCATCCATTCCGAGGCTGTAGGAGTTGTCCTGGTTTGCGGACTTGAAGGTAACAAGCGTACCGTCAGCCTTCTTCGCAAGCCATCCCCAGCCGGAACCGAACTGTGAAGCCGCAAGTGCATTCAGCTCTTCCTTAAGCTTGTCTACGGAACCGAACTGCTTCTCTATCTGTGCAAGAAGTGCACCTTCGGGAGCCTTCTTAGCCTCTGCCTCGGGCCTCAGCTGCTCGAAATAGATGTTGTGGTTAAGATATCCGCCGCCCTGGTTGCGAAGTCCGGTACGGAGAGTGAGATCCGAAACCGCATCAAGATTTGAAAGGATCTCCTCGGCACTCTTGCCGGTAAGTCCTGCCTTTTCGACAAGCTCGTTAAAAGTCTTGGTATATGCTGCGTGGTGCTTACCGTGGTGAGTCTCTACGGTTGCGGCATCTATAACAGGTTCAAGGGCATCTGATGCATAGGGCAATTTGATCTGTTCAAACATAACGGCACCTCCTGATCTTGGGTTTATACGCGACATATATGGATTATATCATAAACGGCTCATATCCGAAGCGGAACTTACCACATATTTCTGACAACATCATCCCTGCAGAAAAGATTTCCCTTAACATCATCCATTATCGGTGATATCTGGCCCCTGCCTATCATATAAGACAGATTCTGTCTGGAGCAGTTCATCATCTCACAGGCTGAGGATGTATCTACCATAGCAGTTCTGAAAATCATCCGGAGGTCATCTGTCGAAAGCGGCAGTTTTTCCCCCTCAACATAAAGCAGCCGGGCCGGGATATCTATAGAATTATTAAAAGTAATAAAATAACCTCCCGTGCCAAGCCTGCATGAAGCAAACAGTTCGTCATTTCTGAGAACCTTTTCAAGATCCGGCTGCAGCTTCGGACTGACCGAAATACCGTCAAGATTAAGTTTCCTGACTATGCCATCATTAAACATGCATAGAAGGTTGTGTCCGGTCAGTCTGACAACTCCGATCAGATTTCTCTTCTGTCTGTCGATGACAAATTCAGGGAGTTCCTTAAGCGGTTTTACATATATACTGTCCTGAGAACATTTTCCACGTGAAATCTCCAGAAAAATGTTCTCATCGTATTCCTTCAGCTTGTGATTTCTAAGAATAAAATCGATATTCTGCCTCGAGGGAGGAATGATCCTGGACCTCACCCAGTTTAAGCTCTCATCTCTCGGAATGGTATATATTCCTCTCTTGACAAATCCGGAAAAGAGAAAAGGGGCCGTCCACTCGTCAAGATTTTCCGGCAGTTCACAAATAAAGGTCTTCTCTTTTTCGTAGTACAAAAGAACACCCACAAAAGCCTTATTCTCATCATCGATCATTTCATAAATCTTCATACGCTTTATACCTGGACCATATCATCTCCCAAATTCGGTCACATAACACATCGGACATAATCCCTTCAAGTCCCTCAAAAAGCACTTTCCTATCCGATTTCTTCAGTTTCCCCGAAAACACTCTGCTCTTATCCTTTATAAGTGACAG
Source organism: Lachnospiraceae bacterium (assembly GCA_016285265.1). GTDB lineage: Bacteria > Bacillota > Clostridia > Lachnospirales > Lachnospiraceae > AC2028. Next base: position 3,610 of record JAEEQL010000118.1, on the reverse strand, counting down.
ATTTTCCAGGCATGAACTTCCGCCTATAAAATTCCCACATTTTCTGTCTGCCATTACATCAAAAGAAATCGCCTCTTCATCAGAGCTGCATGAACATAAAAGAGAAAGCCCGTGATCAAAAAGCGGAGCCGGTCTGACAGAATGCTCCCTGTTATTCCTTAGCACTTCAATATTCGCTCCGTGTCTGTCGCGGTTCAAAATCAAAAAATCGAAAGCTATCATCCGGTCTACGTATTCACCAAAACCTTTTCGAACGCAAAAATCATAAGATGATTCTCCGGGGTTGGATTCCGTTCTGTAATAATCATCAAGAGCAATCTTGCTTTCGCCCCGAACCTTAAAATCTACAGAAGAGCAAAGATATGTACTGTATTGTTGTCCGTTGATCTCTATATCTGCATTGATCAGATCATATCCCAGATGCTCAATTCCAAGGATCGTTAAAAGTCTGTCCGCAATTATCTCATTAACGCATTCATGCCCGACCACGCCCATATTTGGATCAAAATTTGAAAGTTTATAATACTTCTTTATCCCGCCCAGTTCAGAGGACGACTTTAAGAAGGTTCCTGCCGTACCGGAAGAACCCCTTATATGAGACCATTTCAGATATGTCAGATCCTGTTTTTCGTTAATAACCATCTCCAAATACCTTTGCAAAATATTTGACGCACGTCAAATAACCATGCATTAATACTACACAATTATTTGACGCGCGTCAAATAAAAAGAAAGGCATTTATTGATCAGTTACCTCGAAATCAACTTATAAATCCCCCATACACTCACCGGCAGACAAAGGAGCCACATATGTGAGAGCATCCAGGATATGCCGTCACTAAACGATGCTCCGGTCAGTGCTTCAAATGTAAGGAAATTGACCTGCCCGAGCACGCCACTGAAGAATCCGAATCCATTTACCGCTCCCAGAATCCCGGCTAAAACAGCAGCAACCGTAACCGTCCAAAGCAGCACCGAAGCATCCAATCCCGTATCAGTGCACGCTTCCTGCCCCTCTCGTGAACCGTCTTCTGCGCTTGACACATTCTTCCATGCACTCCATGCCGTCTCCGCACACAGAGCCAAAAGAAGCACGGGACAGAACAAAACGCCTGCCGCATAAGCCGCAACCTTCGCAATGCGGCTCTTATACCCATAACAATATGCCCACAGAAAGCAAGCTATTCCAAGCGAATCCGTCATGCTCCATACAATACCCCTTAGAAGCGTAAACGGCATGATCAGAACTACCGAATAGAAAACAAGTCCCTTCTCCGGGCTGCCGGTCTGTTTCTTACCGCAGCTGTCTGTACCCTTGCCAAGTGCCCACGCGCCAACTGCCGCCATCGCAAAATCCCCGGCCGCAGAGACCCATTTCATAAAGTGCACAGGCATGACCGGAAGATATATCCCTATCCTCATCAGAAGCCACCAGAGCTGTCCCTGGATCATATGATCATGACCGTCATAATAACCTACGATCCCGTCTATGCTCCACCATACCGCAATCTTTCGAAGCAGCAGATTCAGCGCCGTAACGATCACATACGCAAGCAGGATCCTGTGCGATGCCAGAAAATCCAACAGCTTCTCCTCAAGCTTCGTCATACGGCACCTCCCTTCTCGCAGGAGGCTTCAACCGAAGACCTGCCGCATAACGTTCCGATCGTTCCGGCCGTCAGGACTGCATAAACCGCCATATTCAAAAGCGAAAGACCGTAAAACTCAGGCTTCCCCCATCCGTAATAAGCCATTCCGTTGCAAAGGAATCCGGAAACCACCAGCACTCCGGCGGGCACCCGGTACTTTTTGTCAAAGACCGCAAGCACGGGCAGCATAACCTCCGCGGGGAAATTATATCTCTCATGCATCGCGGGCAGGAACATCACGCATGTCATAAGCGCCCAGAGCGTAAGCTCAAGGTCCTGTGCGAAAGTCCACGTCCTCTCCCTGCAGTCCTTTACAAAGCGCACCGTCACCAGTGCAAGTGCCGTCAGCATCATCCCGATGCCCACTTTCCCGAATACCCAGTAAGGCAGATCCCTCAGCCAGATCCAGACATTCGGATAGTAGTAATACACATAAGGGTACATGGAAGCCTGATCCCCAAGGAAATGCTTCCAGAAATGGAAAAATGAATTTCCGGCCAGCATCGAAGGAATACACAGAACCTGCACCACCGCCGGAACGATCAGAAAATGCAATATCGAAAATGACTTTTCCCTGTAATAAAGCCATACCAGAACGGGAAGGAAAAAGATTCCCTGCGGCTTCATTGCAAAGGATAAACCGAACAGTATCATCCCCCACACCGGATGCTTCTTCAACACAAGATACAGGGACAAAAATCCCGTGAATGCCCAAAGTGCCTCCAGCTGCGCCTGATACCCGCTGTTTCCTATCGTGATCGGAGAAAGCCACACAAGTGCCGCACCAAGCTCGCCGTAGTGCCTCGCAGCATCCGCACTCTTTCCCTTCTCCAGAGCCATCTCCCTCAGGAAAAGAAAACCCACAACAGGTCCAAGCAGATCGAAAATTATCGCCGTCAGCTTAACGCAGACTATATCAGAAAAAGGAAGAAATGTGGACAGATACAAAAGCGCCACATAGGTCACATTGTAGTCGCCGATAAAATCCTTAAAAGCAGAGATATTACCGATATCCCTCACATAATTAAACCAGAGTATGAAATTACCCGTATCAGCCGTCTCACTTCCCAGGAAAAGGAAACGAAGAACAAGCCCCGTGGCAAAAAGCCCCGAAACGATCAACGCTTCAATAAAAAAACTCTTTTTCTTATCCGTAAAACCCATTACTCCACCATCTCAAAATCACTTGCGGGATGCTTGCATACAGGGCATATGAAATCATCCGGAAGCACAGGGCCCACGTACTCATATCCGCATATCTTGCAGCGCCACTTATGGACTCCCTCGGGAAGCTTATTCTCAGCCGCGGGTGCAGCAGAGGGCTTCGGCTTGATATTGTCCTGATAATAAGCATATGTGGCGGAAGACGCCTCCGATAACACAACCATCTCAGTGGGAACACCTATAAAAAGGGTATGCGAACCAAGGTCCAGAGTCTGAGTCACATCTATTGAAAAGTACGCATTTGTTCCCTTGGTTATGTAAGGAATTCCGTTTTCCGCATATGCAAAATCGGAAAATCCCTCGAACTTGTTCGCTTCCCTGCCCGACTGAAAGCCGAAATGCCTGAACAGGTCAAAGGATGCCTCTCCACTGATAACAGAGATATTAGCCTTCTTTGATTCCATCACGAGATCGTGAGTGTAATTGGCCTTATTGACCGCAAAGGAGATCCGGTTAGGCTCCGAAGCAACCTGAATGGCGGTGTTCGTAATGCAGCCGTTAACTTTATCGCCGGCCTTTGTGGTCAGAACAAATAATCCGTATGACAATTTATACATTGCTTTGGTGTCCATATGTACCTCCTATATAATAAATATCTCCATAGTTTATGCCCCGATATGGTAAAATATATCCTGTTATGAAGATTAAGTCAAAAGATGTGATCAATCTGATATGGTCAGCCGTTTTCGGAGCATGTATTGCTACAGGAATACGGGTAGAAAAGACTATCGGCGAAGG
>JAEEQL010000117.1 GCA_016285265.1 Lachnospiraceae bacterium | reverse complement strand
ATGATCTCCGCAGCTATCTGTTTAACAGGCTGGTCGGTTATCGTGTCCTCATCATAGAAAGGCTCGCCTTCGGGAAGATACTTAAATACCGTATCTACAAGGTCGTCAACATTCTTTCCTTTCAGGGCTGAAATGGGAACCACCTCGGTGAAATCCATATGCTTGCTGTATGAAGCGATTAATTCCAGGAGCTTGTCCTTGGAAATGGTGTCGGTCTTGTTGATGACAAGGATGATGGGGCATTCCAAGGTGTTCAGCTTGGTACAGATAAGCTCTTCCGTCTCAGTGAAGACATCTGAAGGCTCGACCATCCACAGGATAACGTCGGCATCGGCAAATGTGCTCCATGCGCTCGACATCATATAATCGCCGAGCTTTGATCTTGATTTATGGATGCCGGGAGTATCGAGGAATACGATCTGTCCCCTGTCATCGGTAAACACAGCCCTTGCTTTTTTACGTGTGGTCTGGGGCTTGGGAGAGGTGATCGCGATCTTCTGTCCGACTATTGAATTTACCAGTGTTGATTTGCCTACGTTGGCTTTTCCGATGACGCCGACAAAACCCGATTTCTTTTCAGCCATTTACTTCCTTTTAAGTGAACGCAGGAATCTCACCTGCGTTCACCCGTAAATAATTATTTGTTCTCTTTATTCTCGGCAGGCGCCTCGGTCTGAGCGGTGTTCTGACCGGTAACAGGTTCTGCGTTTGTAAGAGTGTTCATTGTATTCTGATATGCTTCGTACTGTGCCTGCTGCTTCTTGGCAAGCTTGGCTGCTTTCTTGGCTGCTCTCTTGTCGGAGCTCATGTAGATGATCCATCTTACGATAGCAAAGATGATGACTGCGAAGAATACAAGGTAGATCACATTGGATACAAACCATACTGCGAAATTCTGTAATCCTCTCTTGATATCATCGATGGAATCGCCGAAGCCTTCCTTCATTCTTTCCCAGACAGTGGGCTCTTCGTAAACAACGGGAGTATACTCGACAACTTCATCGATGTTGAGGTATACGGTTGAATAATTGACCTTGTTGTCGTAGGTACGGAGCTGGCTTTCCATGCTCTCGAGCTGGTATCTGATGTTAGCGAGTCTGTCCTCGATATATATGATATCCTCGATGGTCTCCGCTTCCCTGAGGAACTCCTCAAGACGTTCCTGCTCATCAATAAGAGTCTTCTTATGAGCTTCGAGATCCACATATGTAAGAGTGATATCTTCTACGTTCTGGCTTCTGTTGGTGATGTTGCCGGCATTTCCGATCTCCTCGAGGAATGCGTCGAGCTTGTCGGCAGGGATCCTTACGGTAAGATTTGCATGTCTTTCGACTACCTGGCCGTAATAACGGCTTCCGTTGTAGGTATTGATGGACTCAAGGTATCCGCCTGCACTTCTGACATATGTCTCGATATCGTTGTAGAGCTTATCAAACTCCTTGGTCTCGACATCAATGGTGGCGGTGGTGATGAGTTTTCTGTTCAGATCTGCCGTCTGGGGAGTGGTCGCACCCGAATCTCCGACACGGGTCGAACCGGATTCTCCGCCATTTACGGCCATTTCGGCGTCGGCAATTACATATTCATTATAATAGCCGTAGTCATAGTCCTCGGTCTTATAATCGTAGCTTGCTTCTGCGGTAGGTGTAGCGTAGTAACCGTTACCGCCCATTGCCGAATCACCGCTGCTTGCACAGCCGGCGAGAAATGCCATTGAGCAGATACCTGCAGCAATTAATTTTTTGAACATCGAATTCTTTTTCATAACGTTTCCTCCTGTAAATATGGTTACAGCAGACTCTCAACGGTTCCGAAAAGATCTTCGTTCTCCCTTATAAGTGTTTCGTTACCGACCACAAAGAGCTTGTTATCGGCCATGAACTCCCTGATATAATCCGCCATCCTTCTCATGTCGGCAGGTGTACAGTCAAGAACCTGATCCCTCTGCCTTTGTACCTCTTCAATGGTTATGCCGGTCATATATGCGGCAAAGCTTCTGGCTCCCTTCGCGGAGGGGGTGAGAGGTATATCGAGTTCGCTCACGGTCCCGATGATAAGCTTGGTCATCTCCCGTTCGTCTGCATCAAAGGCTGCAACATCATCTGCTGCCCCTTCATATACATCGACGGTTTTTGTGAGGTTCGGGTCACGGTATGAAACAAAAAATGCGGATCCGTTGATTCCGAAATTGTTCATGACTCCGTAGGCACCGCCCTTGACCCTGACGTTCACCCAGAGATAATTGTATCCGAGGTATACCCTGAGCACCTTGAGAACGCCGTCATATTCAAGCCCGTGCCTGTTGAAAAGTCCGGCCCTGCATACAAATACGACCTGTCCCGAGGTGGTTAGGCCTTCATTCTTTTTGATCAGCTCGATATTCCTCTTGGCGGGACGGTGCTTTTCCGTATAAAGCTCTTCCTTAAAGCTGAGTATCCTCTCTTTGAGCTTATCGGCCTCTTCCGCGCTTCCCGTGTAATCAACTATCAGATTTTCGGGTCTGAAGATAAGTCCCGTTACATATGTAAGGCATTCCTGCAGGTTTGCCTTGGACGAATCATAATCGGCAAGGAGGTTACAGATAAATCTGTAATAGGTAACTCCCGACATGAGCTCGTTATATGCAGCTTCCTTTGATACGGATGCAAGTGCTCTTGCGGATGCAACGGAATGTCCCGCGGAAAGGAAGGAGGACTGCATTCCGTTCTTGATCTCTACAAGAATGTCCCTGATCCTCTTAAGATCCTTGAAGCGGGATGTAAGGAGTATCTCCCTGAACAGATCGAAGGCTTCATCTGATCTTTCAAAGAAAAACTTTCCTTTCATCTCGAAGGTTGCGGTGAACTCATCCGGCTTTCCGAATATGGGATAATGCTCGGTGGAAACGGAAAATCCGCCCATGCACAGGTCGATGAGAGGACTGAGCTCTTCATATTTATGGCTGTCGGTATCGACCATGGACAGTATGTCCCTGAGAAGTCCGACATACGGAACAAAATCCGTTCCTATCTCGTCTATCTTAAATGCGAGCCTCAGATAACCGATACGTCTGGTATCGATATCGTGGAATACAAAAGGAATTCCGTCCACATCAGAAATATCGTTCGTATAGTCTTCCGCTTCTCTCTTAAGGTCACTTCTCTGAAGCATCGGAAGCGATCTGACCGCAGCTTCGGAATCGGGTGTATCCCTGAATCTATCGAGCTTTTCCTTTATGGTATCGATTGCCTTTTTCTCTTCGGGTGAAAGTCTCTCCTGAAGGATGTCGAGCTTTTTGCGGAGCTCATTTTCCTTGGCCTCGAGAACCCCCTCTGTGGGACGTACACATACATAGCTCTTATGCTTATTGCCGATCAGATACTTTCTGACAAGCTTTTCGAAATATCCGGTATCGATATTTTCCCTGAGGAAATCGAAATCATCACCCGCGATGATGTAATCGAAGGGCTTGGTATCGTCATAGAGCCATGAATCATACATGTTCAGACAGTACATAAGTCCCTTGGGATATCTTCCGTAATCGGCTTCCCTGTAACGGAATTCGGCGGAATCGATCGCAGCCCTGAGGGCATTTTTGTCAAAACCCTTCTTTGCAACGGACTCGATAGTCTCGGTTATCAGCTGGCCGAACCTCGTCTCCATGCTCATGGCGGCATCCTTGCCGATGATGCTGTAGAAGGGCTGCCTTACCGAGGTTTCGAAACGGCTGGATACATCGCCTACCACACCCTGCTCCGTAAGGATCTTACGCAAAGGGGCGCCGGGATATGAAACAAGTGCATAATCGATCATGTCGAACGCGCGTCTTGTCTTGCCGTCAAGATCCGCATCCATCGCAAAGTTGACCGAGAAGAATGTATTCTCATCGGCATTTTCTCCCTGCGAAAGCGGGCACTGCTTATTTACATGAACGGGCTGTTTAAATGGATCCTGAAGCTTTATGGAAGAATCGATCTCGAGAGCATTAAACCTGGACAGGTATTTCCTGTCGATGAATTCGAGATTCTCGGCCATGTCACAATTTCCGTACAGAAGGATATAGGAATTGGAAGGATGATAATATCTTCTGTGGAAATCGAGGAACTGCTCATATGTCAGTGCGGGAATGCAGTCGGGATCTCCTCCGGACTCAACACCGTATGCGGTATCGGGGAAAAGAGAGAACATGGACTCTGACGAAATGATGTCTTCGGCAGACGATCTCGCACCCTTCATCTCATTGTATACGACACCGTTAATGATGAGCTTTCCGTTTTCATCATATTCGTAATGCCATCCTTCCTGACGGAAGATGCTCTCGTTCTTGTAGACATTGGGATAGAAAACCGCATCAAGATAAACGTGCATCAGATTCCTGAAGTCCGCATCATTGGTGCTCGCGATCGGATAAACGGTCTTATCCGGATATGTCATTGCATTTAAGAATGTATTGAGAGAACCCTTTACGAGCTCAACGAACGGATCCTTTAAAGGGAATTCCCTGGAACCGCAAAGTGTGGAATGTTCGAGAATGTGTGCAACGCCCGTAGAATCCGTGGGCGGAGTTCTGAATGCTATCGAAAAGACCTTGTTGTTATCATCATTTTCGATCAGGCAAACCCTCGCACCGGTCTTCTTATGGACCATGCGGTAGCCGACGGATGCGATATCCGCAAGATCATATTTTTCAAGTATCTCATAGCTTTTAAGCTTTTCAAGTTCCATAGCTGTTCCTTTTCCGGTCAAAGATCATACAGTAAGGAGCGCCAGTTTGCTTCCTTTCAATTCCTGTATGACAACACTGAGTTTCTTCTTGTCTTCTTCACTTATCGCGACAAGATCTTTGATGCCGATGTATTTCGTTACATAGCTTTCTTTTTCTTTTCCGAAAACAGACTTCTTCGTCTGAAGAATGCTGACGCGCACCTGCGCATTCATCTGCTTCAGGATCTGAAATACAAAGCTTTCCTTTTCAAGATAATAGAGCACGGTCTCAAGGGTATCCGTGTTCGTATACTTCGGGATGATGCTTTCTGCGACAACCTTGCGGAACTTAAAAAGGATGTCCTCGCATTCGGTTATCTCCTGCAGGGTGTACTTGCTTCCCACATAGAAATATCCGGTATCCTGAATAAAGTATTTATAATCTTCGTAAGTCTGTTTTGTCACGACTCTATATCGTCCTCAATACATTCGATCTTGTATCCGCTGATCTCCATGGCTTCCCTTACAGCCTTTTCGGAGATGCCGGCATACTCTGCGACTTCCTTTACGGTGACCTTTCTTTCAAGTTCTTCCGCAAGTTCCATCGCCTTGTCGTAAACCTTGTTCGCTTTCTTCAGGATCTTGTCCTCAAGCTCTCCTTCGGAAGACGCTTCATGAATAAGCTCCTCCATGGCATCCATAACCAGTTTCATAAGAAAGCCTTCGCAGTCGCCCGGATTTTCCTGGGAATCCAGAATGGATACTCCGCGTACAAGTGCCTCGTTTCCTTCACCGATAAGGTCCTCCAGAAGAACACCCTGTCCGGTGTAGATCCTTGCAATGCCGACTATATCCTTAAGATAACAGCCTATGAGCTTTTCCTTCGAGCGCTCTTCTCCTGCCATCGCGGAGATCGTAAACGCGGTCTTTTCCCCGTCGGAATAAACGGGAAGCTCTTCAAGGCCTTCAAGATATGCATTCAGATAATCCGTATCGATCTCATCAAGTGCGAATTCCGATATTACCGCTTCGTTCTCGGAAGGGGTCACACCATCCAGCTCGATCTCGCCTGCGGGGATCGCATTCTCGGATACGGTTATGTCGAAACGTATGCCCCTGCCTTTCAGATAATCAAAGACCATTCCCGTCTTCTCTTCATCGAGTCCGAGAGGAGCAAGCTTCTCCAGTATTTCATTCTTATCAATGTATCCGCCCTGAACGGCAGCCTTTCGGCGAAGTTCCTCGAGCGTTCTTCCGAAAAGTACTTCTTTATCCATCTTATCCCCTTACATGGGTGTGAGTGAAAAGGTGAGTCGAACAGTATTCATAGCTGCCTGCGCATTTGGAGCAGTATCTGAATTCCATATCGGGATCCGAGACCTCCGTCTTTCCGCAGATGGCGCATTTATGCCTCGTCTGCGATCTCGGATTCATCTTCACATCCGAAGTAGAGGAGGTTACGCCGCCCGTATTTCTTGTCCTGCCGGCATTTGACATTCCCTGCCTGTAGGCTCTGTTAAAGCTGTTCCTGCGGTGGATCTGGTAAGGGTTAAGATTCTTGCCCTTGATATTCAAAAAGTAAAATATCAAAACATTTATGATAACAGCCGCGACCGCGCACCTTAAAATGGGGCCGCAGAAAAGGAACAGGTAAAGCATATATACACTGTCAACAACACCAAGCCATTTCATCTTGATGGGAATGACAAAGTAAATGTATATAAGTCTTTCAGGGAAAGTCAGTGCATATACCAGATACAGAGAAATATTGATGTAATACGTACTGAACCAGTACCAGAAATATGAAGCTCCTCCCAAAGCGGGTGAATGAGACATAACATATACCAGATAATCCTGTGCATCCGTAACTGTACCAACCCCGGTAAGTTTTATAGCTTTATAGTTCTCAAGGGCTTCTATGACATCCGGTTTGTACACAATACACAGATAACCGTAACAGATAAAAGAAAAGACTACAGTAAATAGAATCCCCATGAAAATAAAGCGATTATATTTTTCAGTACCCCAGGTTCTTTCCAGAATTGTCCCTATCCAGTAACAGCAATAAAGCATAAGGATAATAAAAAGAAGACTCATAAAGCTTGGCATGGAATCTCCCTCTATATAATTGGGAGGAATAAGCACCCACGTGATGAGTCTCCAGACTTCTTTTCTATTTATGATTCTATACGGATCAAGGGCAAGATAATACATAAACTCCGGTTTTACCATCTGAATCATAAAACCGACGACATATCCTGCTATGAGCAAGAGTGTCAGATTAGGTATGGCGAACTTGCGTAATTTATTCTTAAAACTGTTCAAGACAGATATCTCCTAAAAAAATCTATAAATTCTGTTAAATTTTACCATTTTTCGCACTTTTAAACAAGGCAGGCGGGTCCTGCTTAATAAAACTTTAAT
>JAEEQL010000116.1 GCA_016285265.1 Lachnospiraceae bacterium | reverse complement strand
TTGAGGACGAGATCATTGATGAGGTTCTCGGCTACAAGCCTGCGGAAAGAAAGATACGTCATTTCATCGATAAATTCGAAAAGGATGAAAAAGAAAACACATCCCTTTTTACGCTCCACAGCGAATCGGGAAATCCCGATGATGACAGGATCTTCAAAGTGGATGTTGGATATCTGTACGACGGAAGCAGAAAGAGAGGGTATATCATCACCTTTACGGATGATACCGCAAACAGAAAGTACATCCGCCTGCTCGATACATATAACGAAAAGCTGCAGAGCGAAGTACAGGAAAAGACGGCGCATATCGTTGAGATGCATGACAATCTGATCATGAGTCTTGCGATGATGGTTGAAAGCCGTGACAATTCAACCGGCGGTCACATCAAGCGTACGAGCGAGGGAGTAAGGATCCTCATCGAAGAGATTCTTGCGGAAGAAGCCATGGAGCTCGATCCCGAATTCTGCAACGATGTCATCAAGGCGGCTCCCATGCACGATCTCGGCAAGATCGCGGTCGACGATGCGGTCTTAAGAAAACCCGGCAAGTTCACTGACGAAGAATACAATGAAATGAAAAAGCACGCAGCCGAGGGTGCGCGTGTTATCCATGAGATCCTTTTGAATACCGATGACGAATCCTTCAAGGTTGTTGCCGAGAATGTCGCCCATTACCATCACGAAAGATGGGACGGATCCGGCTATCCTGAAGGCCTTAAGGGTGAGGATATTCCCACCGAGGCACGTATCATGGCAATTGCCGATGTATACGATGCCCTCGTTTCAAAGCGTGTCTACAAGGATGCATTCGATTTCGAAAAGGCCGACCGCATCATAATGGAAGGCATGGGCACCCAGTTCGATCCCGCCCTCGAGAAGATCTACGTAAACGCCCGCCCGAAGCTTGAGGAATATTACAAAAACCAGAGCTGATCCTTCGCCCGCAACATATTTCAATTTTTTTCACCTTCCCCCTAAATTAAATATTCAATTTATCCGATATACATCATGTAAAGGATAACTATACTCAAAATGCATGGAAGCATCGCTGTTTTCCGTGCATTTTGTCATTCTTGGGGGCTTGGCTCGTATATATATTTCCGCGATTTAGAGCGAGTCATAGCATTTCTTGGGAATGCAATCCTATATCAGGTGGGATTTCGCCCGGATGGCGAAATCAGCGAGCACAAAGACAGGATGTCTTTTGCGAGCGACACCGTGACTTGCGGCGGTTTAAATGCATTCCTTAGAAATGCATGACGCAGCGACCATGAGCGGAAATATATATACGAGCCAAGTCCCTGCTCTATGACACAATGTCAACAAAAAACGCTGTTATTTTTCGGTAAAATCGGATATAATAAATTGATTATTTATGTAAAGATTTATCCGAAAGGGGTTTTAAAGAAATGGCAGCACTGGACATTGGTATCGATCTCGGAACGGCTTCCGTTCTGGTTTATATAAAGGGCAAGGGCGTTGTCCTCAAGGAGCCCTCGGTTGTAGCGATAGATAAGAACACCAAGAAGGTCAAGGCGATCGGCGAAGACGCAAGACTCATGCTCGGACGTACACCCGCCAACATCGTAGCCGTAAGACCTCTCAAGCAGGGAGTTATCTCGGATTACCAGGTAACCGAGAAGATGATGAAATACTTCGTACAGAAGGCGGTAGGACACAGACTCCTCAGAAAGCCCAGGATCGCCGTCTGCGTACCTTCGGGAGTTACCGAAGTCGAGAAGAAGGCGGTTGAGGATGCGGCTTACCAGGTAGGCGCCAGAGAGACCCTCATCATCGAAGAGCCCATCGCGGCAGCTATCGGAGCCGGAATCGACATCTCCAAGCCCTGCGGCAACATGATCGTTGACATCGGCGGCGGTACAACCGATATCGCAGTCATCTCACTCGGAAGTGCCGTAGAGAGTGCATCTCTCAAGGTTGCGGGAGACGATTTCAACGACGCGATCGTTAAGTACATGAGAAAAAACCACAGCCTCAGCATCGGTGAAAGAACCGCTGAGGATGTAAAGATCAAGATAGGAACATGCTTCAGAAGACCTGAAGTCGACAAGATGGAAGTCAAGGGACGTCACATCGTAAAGGGACTTCCCACATCCATCGAGGTAACAAGTGAAGAGATGGAAGAGGCACTTGAGGATTCCACCAACAGCATTGTTGAGGCTATCCATTCCGTGCTTGAGAGAACTCCCCCCGAGCTTTCCGCAGATATCGCAGACCGCGGTATCGTTCTTACCGGAGGCGGTTCGCTCTTAAGAGGCCTCGAGGATCTCATCACCGACCGTACCGGAATCACTTGTATGACTGCGGAGGATCCCATGACCGCGGTTGCGATCGGTACCGGAAAGTATGTCGAGTTCATCTCAACCTTCAGAAGCTCCATCGAGTAAAGCTTTTGGTCCGGGTTTGCTCTGAGACCGGAAGTACAGCAGACAGCTCAGGAGAGGATTTATGGTCAAGGGATTATATACAGCTTATACGGGAATGATCAACGAGCAGAACCGTATGGACGTTCTCAGTAACAATATGGCCAACGTCACGACCGTCGGCTTCAAAAAGGAAGGCTCAACGAGCCAGACCTTTGACGAAGTACTCGATCTTAAGATCAAGGATTCGACAGTGGGCTATAATCTCGCAACCAGGGAAGGCTACAACAGCAGGGGTGTCAAGATAGGTGAGAATTACACCGACTGGTCCCAGGGTTCGTTCAGGATCACAGGCAATACCTACGACATCGCGATAGGCGGAGACGGATTCTTCGCAATAGAATTTACCAACAAGGCCGGACAGACCAGTACCAAGTATTCGAGAGCGGGTGAATTCCAGCTCGACGAGACCGGAACCATCGTTACGCACGAAGGAGATTATCTCCTCGATACGAACGGAAGACATATCACCATCGATCCGTTAAAGGAAACAACGATCGACAGGGCGGGAAGGGTAATGCAGGACGGCAGAGTCCTCGCAACTATCCAGCTCCAGGATTTCGAGAATTACGATTATCTGAAAAAATACGGCGAGACCTATTGGGAGCCGATCGAAGGCGCACAGTTCAAGAAGGCATCGGGCCAGCTCTACAGCGGATACCTCGAGGCATCGAATGTGCAGACCGTAACCGAGATGGTAAATCTTATCACCATTTCAAGACAGTATGAGAGTAACCAGAAAGTGATCCAGACTATCGATTCGACTCTTGAAAAAGCAGTCAATCAGGTTGGCAGAGTCTGACAGGTAGTTTCTTAAGGAGGAAGATATGGTAAGAAGTTTATGGACCGGCGCAACCGGAATGCTCGCTCAGCAGACCAGTCTCGATACTATCGCTAATAACCTTGCCAATGTCAACACGACCGGATTCAAATCCCAGTCTGTTGAATTCAAGAACCTGCTCTATCAGACGCTCCAGACCAAGACCACATCCGCAAACGGCGATACCAAGCCCGGCAGTGCGCAGGTGGGACTCGGAACCAGAGTATCTTCGCTTAATACAAGCTTTACGCAGGGCGCGTTCTTCGCATCCGAATCACCCACCGCATTCGCTATCGGCGGATCGGGCTTCTTCGGAGTAAAGGGTGCGGACGGAACAACCTACTATACCAGAAACGGTAACTTCGGATGGACCCTCGCATCAAACGGCGGCAACATGCTCGCCACAAGCGACGGATATCCCGTTCTCGATACAAGCGGAAATCCCATCATCCTCGATTCGAAGTATGTGACCAGCAGGATCACCGTTACAAGCGACGGACAGATCTGCTATCCCGATGAAAAGAATAACCCCCAGCCCATCGGAAAGACGATCGGACTGTGGCAGTTCAATAACCCCGTAGGTCTTAACCGCGAAGGCGAGACCCTTTTCAAAGAGACCGCAGCCAGCGGAAGACCCATCAACGAAGCTACAAATACGAATCTCAAAAAGAGTACCGTTAACCAGGGATACCTTGAAGGCTCCAACGTTCAGGTTGCGGATGAGATGGTCAACATGATCACCACCCAGAGAGCATACGAACTCAACTCCAAGGTAATAACCACTTCCGATACCATGCTCGAGGAAGCCAACAATCTCAGGAGATAATTAAATGGATATGTCGGGCATCTCTAATCTCACAGATTACTACACTTCCGTTACCGGACAGGCAAGGGCAACGGAGCTTGCAAACTCACTGTCGAACAAGGCTGAAAATGCCAGGACCGACGATGAGCTGATGAGCGTATGCAAACAGTTCGAAAGCTACCTGCTCGAGCAGGTCTTCAAGAACATGGACAAGACCGTTATCAGAAACGGTGATGAAAGTAAGGATTCTTCTACAGAAAATCTTGTGGATTATTTCAAAGGTCAGGCTCTTCAGGAACTTTCCGCTCAGTCGACCGAAACGCAGGGACTCGGGATTGCGCAGCAGCTTTACGAGCAGCTCCGCCGCAATTACGGTCTCGATGAAAATTCCATTCCCGCAGATCAGGTTGTATCTATGAACGCTCGTAAGAATTAAGGATCTTGGATTTTTCTGAAAAAGCAACAATAAAAGGATATGTGGACCATGTCATCTTTGAGAGCCGCGAAACCGGGTTTAAGGCGCTGGCTCTCATTTCCGATGGTTTCGATGAGACGGTTGTCGGACGCATGCCCGATGTATCGAAGGGCGACACGGTCGAGGTCACGGGTGAGTATACGGATCACCCGCGTTTCGGAGTGCAGCTTAAAGTATCATCCTACAAGATAATCCCGCCCGCTGATTCACAGGCGATGGAAAGGTATCTTGCATCCGGTGCGGTTACCGGAGTGGGCGAAAAGCTCGCATCACGCATCGTCAGCAAGTTCGGTGACGATACCTTCAGGATCATAGAAGAGGAGCCGGAAAGGCTTGCCGAGATCAAGGGTATCAGTAAAAGGAAAGCCATGGAGATCGCAGTCGCCATGGAGGAAAAGAAAGACCTCCGTGATGCGATGGTGACCATGCAGGGACTCGGCATCTCCCAGACCATGGCGGTAAGGATATATGACAATTACGGACCGGAGTATGTAACGGTCCTCCGCACCAACCCTTATAAGCTCGCGGAGGATATCCGCGGCATAGGCTTTAAGACGGCGGACGAGATCGCATTTAAAGAAGGAATGGATCCGGCAAGCGAGGACCGCTGTAAAGCTGCGCTCATGTATGTCCTTTCCGATGCTTCCGCAGAGGGTCACTGCTACCTTCCCGAAGACATGCTCGTGAGGATGACAACGGAGCTTCTCGGTGAAGAGCATGCGGATGTGCCTGCGTCACTCAAGGATATGGTCCATGCCGGAAAGCTTAAGAGGGATAAGGACAGGATCTATCTGCCCGCGTTTTATTATGCCGAGCTTTCCTGTGCGAGGATGCTTGCGGAAAAGAACATCCCGATGATGAAGGATCTTCCGGGCATGGATGAGAAGATCGACCGTGACATCGAAAGGATCGCGGAGGCGAACGGCATGCAGGCTGACCCTTTACAGATAAGTGCGGTCCGCGAATGCATCAGGAACGGTCTCTTTATCCTGACGGGAGGACCCGGAACCGGAAAGACCACGACCATAAATATGATAATCAGGTATTTTCTTGATCAGGGTCTCGATATAGTTCTTGCGGCACCGACCGGAAGAGCCGCAAAGAGGATGACCGAGACGACCGGGTATGAGGCGGCGACGATCCACAGGCTTCTCGGAGTTGCCTCCATACAGGACGAGACCGGCAGCAGCGTCATCTTCCAGAAGAACGCGGAAGAGCCGATAGAAGCGGATGTCATAATAATTGACGAAATGTCAATGGTGGATATAATGCTCTTCAAGGCGCTTCTTTCCGCTGTCCCGCTTGCTTCGAGACTTATCCTTGTCGGAGATGCCTCCCAGCTTCCCAGCGTTGGCCCCGGAACGGTACTGAGCGATATCTGTTCATGTCCTTCCTTTAAGGTGGTGAAGCTCGAGAAGATCTTCCGCCAGGACGAGACGAGCAGCATTGTCATAAACGCCCACAAGATCGACAGGGGCGAGCATATAGAATTGTCGTCCAATATCAGGGATTTCATTTTCCTTGAGAGGGACGACTCGAATGTGATAAAGCAGACTATCGGATGGATGATCTCCGATAAGCTCCCCGCATATGTCGGATGCGGTCCCTTTGACGTGCAGGTCCTTACGCCGATGAAAAAGGGTGCACTCGGAGTTTATGAGCTTAACAGATTCCTTCAGCAGGTCCTCAATCCCGCTTCGCATGAAAAAAATGAGTACCTTTACGGGGATACTCTTTTCCGCGAGGGCGACAAGGTCATGCAGACCAAGAACAATTACAAGCTCGAATGGACGACAGATGAAGCCTTAAGCTCTCTGGCCATGTCCGGAAGCGGAGTCTTTAACGGCGACCTCGGAAGGATCAGGAGGATCGATGAAGCTTCGAGGACCATGACGGTCCTTTTCGATGACGGAAGGGTGGTAAGGTATCCTTTCTCCGAACTTGACGAACTCGATCTTTCCTATGCGATGACCATCCATAAATCACAGGGAAGCGAGTATCCGGCGGTGATCATTCCCATACTCGACCCTTCAGCACCGCTCGTCTACAGAAACCTGCTTTATACGGGGATCACCAGGGCAAAGTCCTGCGTCGTCATCCTCGGAAGCTCCGAAACAGTCTGTCGTATGATCGATAACAGAGGCAGTAATGAAAGATTTTCTTCTTTTGCCGAAAGGCTTCTTGAAGCGTGCGCTCGCTAAAGGCGCTGCGCTTCTCTATCCGTCCAGATGTCCCGTCTGTGACAGGCCGGTCCGGCCAAGCTCCGAAAGGATATGCCTTTCGTGTCTCAAAACCTTAAAACCGATAAGAACACCTTTTTGCGAAAAATGCGGAAAGAAGGTAAGTGCCGGCATGCGCTTTTGCACTGATTGCGGGAGGATAAGCCACGCCTTTGCGCGCAGCAGGGGAGCGTTTGAATACGGGCCTTTAAGCAAAGCGATGTACAGGTATAAATACCTCGGAAGGAGTGAATATTCCAAGATTTTCAGTGAATTGACATACCGTCAATTAGCAGATTATATACATGGGGTGCGTCCCGATATCATAGCCGCGGTTCCGGTCTCAAAAAAGA
>JAEEQL010000019.1 GCA_016285265.1 Lachnospiraceae bacterium | reverse complement strand
CGTTATTTTTTGTGTATTTTGTCTATAAAACCACATTATATAGAGCTGCATTTATAAACATTTACTTATTTTTTACATGACGTTCATATTTTATTCATACAGCATGACTATAATGAGTCTTGTAAACAAGAGCAGAGATAAATCGATCATTTTTTCATAATAGCCCGGGAGCCGAAAGGTTTCTGGGCACTCCTCATTCTTGGGGAGTTTTTTTATGCTCAGAAATCGGGAGCATCAGCGATCGACGAAAGCTTTATGATCTCATCGTTCAGGCTGAGCATCTTCTCATCGAGGTCGGAAACAAGATGCGCGCACTCTACGAGTTCGTCCTTGATATGCTGGGGAGCATCGCCTTCGAACTTGTAGTGGATCTTGTGCTCGAGGCTTGCCCAGAAGTCCATTGCTACGGTCCTGATCTGTATCTCGACCTTGGTATCGACAACCCTGTCGGAAAGATAGACGGGTACCGTAACTATCATATGATAGCTCTTGTATCCGCTTGCCTTGGGGAAGGTGATATAGTCCTTGACCGTCAGGATCTTGATATCCTGCTGGTGCTCGATCATATCGGCGATCCTGTATATATCGGATGAAAATGAACAGATGATCCTGACTCCGGCTATATCGTTGACATTGTTTACCATGTTCTCGATGGTGGAATCAAGACCGTGACGCTTAAGCTTCTTAACGATGCTCTCGGGCGTCTTCATCCTGCATTTGATGTGTTCTATGGGATTGTACTGGTGAATGTGCTGGAACTCTTCGTTCAGGATCTCGATCTTGGTCTGGATCTGCCTCATTGCGGCATTGTAGACAAGAGTAACCTCCTGCCAGGTCTCGATCCCGTTTCCCTGCACTATATCGTTGATATCATTATCCATTGCGAATTTCCGATCTATAAAATATAATCACGGTTATAAAGTCCGGAAAGAACGGTTAACGTAAATCCTTCCGGGTACAAAAGTGCATGTGCATACAAAGTATATTTTACCACAACACTTTAATTCTGTGTAGTGATAAATAACAGGTGGGTACAAACGAAAGTGTTCAGACTCTGGGTAAGGGAATTCAAAGAAACACATATGATAAAGGACATAGTGATCGAAGACGGTTCCGGAGAAACCAGAACCCATAAGATCATGAACAGCCTTGAGAAGGCCTGCAGGGAATTCGATCTGCCCGTACCTATCTGGCTCGAAGACAATATCGACTCATTCAAAAAGACGTCCAAGACACGCTTCCGCCAGGGCTCCTTCATAGAACAGATCCCCTTCGACTACCTCGAAATTCTCGTCATCGAAGAAGACATATAATAAATTCAATGATAATTTATCAATTGCTTGTTTCTTATTTCTTCGGCTATTTGCCGTATTTATATAAATAGTCCTTTCGGACGAGCTGAGAAAAGGCACCACAACGTGGTGCCATTATATTAGAGAGTCATTATATAATTGCATAGCTCAGTAAGATCTGACAGGTACTGTCCGTAATACAGAAACTGATCAGTTCCAGGAATATGGACAGATGCATCATAATCACCCGGTCCAAAGACTACTAAAATCACCTCATAATTCCCTTTTCTTATTGTATAAAAATAGTCTCCGTTAATAAACCTTGCATTATACGACCAGCCATAATTAGCAACTGCCCAGTCGAAAAATTGGCTCTCAGATGTCGGACGCACAGGCAGACCGGTAACGGGCTGAGGCCCAGGTGAAAGCGGAGGCGCGCTGATGCTTGCCATTGTGGCAGGCACGGTTACGCTGGTCGTGAGGCCACTGTAGGAAATCGTGATAACGTTCGATTCGGATGCGAGCGTCATCGGATTTGCCGTCCATCCGCTCGGATTATTAACAGTGCTGCCATCACTCATGGTGACGGTAACCGTAAAATCGCTTGTGTTCAGTTGATCGCCAACATGCCGCTCGGTGGATTGTACTGTTGCCGAAATCGAAACGGGAGTTGCGGGAACCACCGGCTGCGGTTCAGAATCAGTTATGACAGATTCGGGATCAGGCTCCGGAGCAGGCTCCGGTTCAGGATCAGCTACGACAGGTTCGGGATCAGGATCAGGTTCAGATACCGGCTCAGGATCGGGATTTTCGGATTCAGAAGTTACAATTTCTTCGGAATTATCAGGAGAGTTATTTAAATCAGAGTTGCCGTTACCCCCCCATTTTCCACTAAAGTGCCCGTATCATCTGCGTTTTCAGCGCTTCCGGAATTGACGTCAGAGACTTCGGAAGTCGTTGCAGAATCCGAAGACGATGTTCCGGAATAATTCATTTTCCAAAAGAGTAAACCCAGACAACATAGAACAGCAAGAGATCCAACTGCTATTGCAATTTTAGTTTTCATAGAAATTACCCCCAATCCGGAAGAAATCAGATACATATATTTTTTTATAACATACAAAAAGCATCGGGACAATTTGTTTTGCCCCGATGCTTAATAATATCAGTCGTCATATCCGTTGGGATTGTTCTTCTGCCATCTCCAGGAATCTTCACACATCTCCTTAATACCGTATTTCGCGGTCCATCCGAGTTCCTTCTTGGCAAGCGATGCATCCGAGTAACAGGAAGCGATGTCACCGGGACGTCTGGGCTTGATGGAGTAAGGAATCTTTACTCCGGTAGCTTCCTCGAAATTCTTGACGATATCGAGTACCGAGTAGCCCGTTCCGGTTCCGAGGTTATAGATCTTGAGTCCGCACTTTTCATCGATCTTGTCGAGAGCCTTAACATGTCCGATCGCAAGGTCGACCACATGGATGTAATCACGGACGCCGGTTCCGTCGGGAGTGTCATAATCGTTTCCGAATACTCCGAGCTCGGGAAGCTTGCCCACGGCAACCTGGGTGATGTAAGGCATAAGGTTGTTGGGGATTCCGTTGGGATTCTCTCCGATGGTTCCCGACTTATGAGCACCGATGGGATTGAAATATCTGAGAAGAATCACGTTCCATTCGTTATCGGCCTTCTGGATATCGGAAAGGATCTGCTCAAGCATGGACTTGGTCCAGCCGTAAGGATTGGTACACTGTCCCTTGGGGCATTCCTCGGTGATGGGAACGAATGCGGGATTTCCGTAAACGGTCGCGGAGGATGAGAAGATGATGTTCTTGCATCCGTGCTTTCTCATCACATCGACGAGCGTAAGAGTTCCGGTAACATTGTTATCATAATATTCCCAGGGCTTTGCAACCGATTCGCCGACTGCCTTGAGTCCCGCGAAATGGATGACCGCACTGATGTCCTCTTTTGAAAAGATCTCTTCAAGCGCCCCTCGGTCCCTGATGTCCGCATTGTAGAATCCGGGCTTTTTGCCTGTGATGGCTTCTATCCTTCCGAGAACCTTCTCGTTGGAATTGCTGAGATTGTCTAAAATGACTACATCTTTTCCGGAGTCAAGCAGTTCGACGACCGTATGACTTCCGATGAATCCGGCACCGCCGGTGACAAGTATCTTACCCATAAAACCTCCTTTATGAATTGCCATATGCTTATTAAACCTTAACGGATGCCCTAAGGGAAGAGTCAAGTGCGATTCTTAAAGAAATCTTCAGAGAATCACTCCGTTCTTTTCGAGAAGTGCCTGTGCACTTTCGACGGAATCGACACCGGTCTTGTTCTTGATGGGTGCGAATTCCCTCTCCCTGACAACCTCAAAAGGAAGGCAGCTGTCACACTGATGGATCATATCGAGTACGAGGTTCTCATACTTGTATCCGTTGGGGGTTTCGGGCTTGAAAAGATTTCCGTTCTCATCGAGGCAGGGGATCTTCTTTTCAACGATGTGGAGAGGAAGTGCTCCGTTAAGGATCTTCTCAAGCTGGGCGGTGGAGAAGAGATAATTGAGGATAACGCCGAAGTTGTAAGCGGGATCACCCTTTTCATTCTTCGCATTCATAAGATCCTCGGTAAGATCGTAATACTCTACGATGGAGGGCTTGCCGTCCTCAAGGCAGATGACACCGACCTTCTCATCGGGAGCCGCTTTTCTTACGACCTTTGAACCTACGGTACAGTTCTTTGCAATGGTTGCACCCACGAATACGGGATCGGCAATCCTCTGGAGCACGTTATCGACCGCAAATACATTGAACCATTCGATTCCGTTTGCGTGAACGTTATCGAGAAGTCCGGCATTTACAAGTGAAATGAACCATCCGCCGTTTCCGTTGGGGCTGGTAGCCATGCGGCCCTTCTCCTCAAGGTAGATCTTGCCGTTATAATCGGTTGCGGCAGCCATATCCTGCATAAAGAAGTGAACATGGCTTTCGGGATATCCGAAGTAATTATTCTCCTTTAAGAATCTGACGGTTGCGTCATTATTTTTCTCGGAGGTCATGATGTAGATGTGTACAAATGCACCCGCCCTGTCGGTCACCTCTCTGAGGTTATTGAAAAGGCATTCGAAGATATACAGATCCCTGGTCTTTCCTACGTTGTACATACCCTTGGGATCGTCTGATCCGAGTCTGGTACCCATGCCGCCCGCAAGAAGGAGTGCCGCTACCTTTCCGGCTTTGATGGCTTCAAGTCCGATGCGGTCAAACTCTTCCCTGCCTGCTTCGATCTCGGGTATCTCCATGCAGGTAAGGGGTGAGATGACTCCCCTCTTTCCGAGCTCTTCCTGATGCGCACAGTTTTCCTGGATGCTCATGTCGGTTGCATCGATCTGTGCAAGGAGCGCTTCCTTCTGTGCATCGTCCAGTTCATCGTAGTATCTGAGGACCTGCATCTGTCCGTATTTTTCAAGTTTAGCCTTTGCCTGTTCTAAATTCATTACTTCTCTCCTTTAATCCATAAAAACACCCGGGAAGTATGTTCCCGGGTGAGTGTTAACTTAATTCTGGGAAATGCTTACGCTGCCTTATATGCCTCAATATCCGCTTCCTTGGTAAGATCATACTGCTTTCCGTGGTCGTAATCTTCCTTGACATAGATTTTTACGGAGTTGACATTCGCATCATATACAGCCATGAACGTTCCGCCCGGTGTGAATACATGTCCCGATACGGTAGGTGTCTCATTTATCGTTCCGGGAAGATACGCATTATTGATCTCTACTTCAACGCTTCCGGTTCCTACTCTGGAGCCTTCGGCAATATCCGCAAGAAACGCTTCCCTAATCTGATCGGCTGTCTGAATATCCCTCGATCTCCTCGACTGCTCAACATACTTAATGAACACAGGAACAAGAACGGCGACGAGGACGGCCATTATTGCTATAGTTATGATCAGTTCTACCAGCGAAAAACCCCTATTCTTTTTCATCTCTTTTCCCATAATATCCTCCCCCTCCTCAGCAACATATGTAAACCATACGTTACAAGATTAATTTAACCTTTTTTTATTCCAAAAACAAGGGGGAAAATACCGATTTCTTAGGGAAAACAGGGGTTCAAAGATATACATTTCGCGAAAAAAGCAAAAAAACGTTTTTCCCGGAGTCAGATAATTCTTCCCGGGATCAGATCTCAAGTCCCGAGAAAAATCTGTCGAACGCCTCATTTCCGGCATTTTTCATAAGAAGGCTCTTAAGCTCCTGCTTGTCATCACCCAGGCTCTTAAGCATGGCGGGCCTGTTGCCGTCATCGACGCAGCCGTATTTTTCAAGAATGCCGAAATGCGCTTTGTCGGGATAATTGTCCCTTACCGCAAGCCAGCTCTCGTTCCCTTTTTCCGAGCCCTGCCTGTGGTCCTTGATATATTCCGTAAAGGTCTTCTCATAACCCGGAAGCAGTCCCTCGGGATGAAGAAGTCTCTGAATGCAGAGCGAAGCCTTTATGACCCTCTGGCCGCTCATATATGCATCGCGGTCGCTCAGTCCCACCTCTTCCTCTCCGCAGAGGATCTGGTTGGTAAAGCCCTCATCATCGGGCTGTAAAAGGAATGATGATATCCACGCGTCAAAACGTATGAACCATTCTTCGTCAAGTCCCCCGACATCCGACAGCCTCGCAGGTCCGGAAAATCTGACGGAGAGTGCAAACAGCGCAGCCTTATCCTCGGACATTCCGGGAAAAGAAACCTTCTCAAGCGCGGTGCATCCCGTGAAGATCCCGTCACCCGCTTCGCAAAGAGGCATCTCAAGTTCCTTCAGATTACTGCAATGGGCAAATCCGAAATCACCGATGCTCCTTACAGATGACGGCACGGACAGCTTTCTCAAAGTCTTTTTCCCAAGGAAAGCTTTCTTTCCGATCACGGTAAGCTTTACTCCTTCAAAAGGGTATTCGGGAAGAACAAGCGAAGTAAATCTTCCCTTGCACGCCCCGAGCACAGCTTCATTTTCTTTTATCGAATATACCAGGCTTCCTTCCGGGTACTCTGTCTCTCTGTCCAAATCTTCCTCCGCTTTATGCGTCAGATATCGAATTTAGCTATCTGTTCTTTCAGCTCCAGGCCTCTTTCGGATATCTCCATATCTCCGGCCAGTTTTTCATAGTCCTCGTTTCCGAACGTACTTATGAACCTTGAGGACCATGTATCCGAGGTCAGTCTGGTCGCAAGGATCATGGGCTCATTGCCGCCTTCACAGGCTTTCCTGACAAATGATATCAGATTTGACAGTCTTGATGAAGATGTCATCGCTTTTTCTTTTAATTTCGCGACTTCGGAATTGTAGCTGTCAAGGCAGGAGAGGCTTCCGTCCTCTGCCTTTACACCTTCACCCGGCTTCAGGCAGTCATTATAGAAATCGATCGTAAGGGCAATGGATCTCCTGCGGTGTCTGCTCAGATTTCCGCGCTCCTGCAAAAGCTTAAGGTTATTCTCCTGTGCACCCAGGGCTTTTCTGATGATGCCCTGCAGCTCGCTGTCATCCGCACCTTTTTCCGACATATCCTTTATGCTCTTCATGACGGGAGTGAGAGTACGTACGGCATCTGCTTCAACGAGGGTCTCCTTCATGTCACCGGATACGGATTCGGTCAGCATGGAAAGGACTGAAAGTCTTTCGTCGAAGCTTGCGCCGTTCATCTTCTCATAAATGCTCTCCGGTGCCCTGCCTTCAAGTATCTCCGCGATGTGGTAATCGGTCTTGTACTTGATGTACAGGTCATAATAAGCGGCAAAATCCTTTGCGACTCTCTCGCTTCTGAGGTACTGACTTATGAGCGTTTCGTCTATGGTGATCTTTTCTTCCTCACTGAGCTTCATCATCTCGGAAAGGTCTTCCCAGCCTCTCGCGGTAACATAGGCCCTTCCCTCGGGAGACATATCCATGACATAGAAGTCTTCCTTTTTCACATCAAGGTATGCGAGGATCGCACCGTGGAGACTTCTTTCACGGGCATATTCCATCCACGCCTTAAGTTCGGGCTCTACGGTGATCACCTTCATTCTGTCGAGGGTCGCAACATCGAATTCCCTTACGGACCTGTTGTACTCGGGAGGATTTCCCGCAGTAACAATTACCCATCCTTCGGGAAGCGAGTGACGTCCGAAGGTCTTGTACTGAAGGAACTGCAGCATGGAGGGACCGAGCGTTTCGGAAACGCAGTTTATCTCGTCGAGGAAAAGAATGCCTTCCTTCACTCCCCTTTTATCTATCGCCTCGTATACGGACGCAATGATCTCGCTCATCGTATATTCGGTTATGGAATATTCGGTGTCTCCGAACTTTTTCGTTGTGATATAGGGAAGGCCGAGTGCGGACTGCCTTGTGTGATGCGTCATGGAATATGACACGAATGCGATCCCCATCTCGGATGCGATCTGCTCCATGATCGCGGTCTTTCCGATGCCCGGTGCACCGAGCATGAAGATGGGACGCTGCCTTACCGTGGGAATGCAGTATTCTCCGTATTCGTCCTTCTTGAGATATATGCGGACCGTGTCTTTTATTACCTGTTTTGCGCTTGCTATGTTCATTTCAGTTCATCCTCCTCGATAACTGCCTTCATGCTCCATACGGGCGGAGCGGGGCGGGATGTGTCCTCGTTCAAAAATGCAAATATGACATCAAAGTCAGGTTTTCTCTCCGGATATATTCCGTAGCCGTCCGTAAAATAGATCAGCCCTTTAAGATCGTCGAACTCCCTTGCTTCCTGCAGGGTCTTTACGTAATCGAACACCGGTCTGAAATCCGTCGCTCCTCCGCCAACCAGCTTCATGTTTCCGAGAAAGCTTTCCAGCTGAGAGATATCGGTGATCTTATCATCCCTTCCCACCTCGGCATCACACTGTATGATGTGGATGTTGATCTTCCTGAAGAAGCTCTCACTCCGTTTGAGAAGGTCGAAGGTCTGCCTTATGAATTTCTTTACCGTCTCACCGCTGCAGGATGCCGATGTGTCTATCGCTATGACAAAGTCCCTGATCCTTTTGTCCTCCCGGTATTCGAGAGGTTCTATAAGCGGCATGTTATCGTAATGCTCAAGTCCGTATGTGTAGTAGATATAATCGAACTCGTCATCGCTGAGTCTGGTGTGCTCACCCGTTACCACGAAATGCTCCAGGATCCTCCTGTAATCATATTTGACCGCGGAGCCTTCGAGCAGATTCTTTTCGAGCGATTCACCCGAGGAACCCTTTTTCGAAAAACTCTTTATCTCTGCAAGCACCTGCCTGGAAATCTTCTTCCACTCCTCTTCCGTCATCTGTATCTCCGGAGAAGAGTCCGGTCTCCACAGGTCGTGCGAGTCGAGTGCAAAGGCTCTTTCGTATTCCATGACCCTCGATGGAGTAAGGGGATTCTTACGGAAGTATCTGTAGAGACTCTCTGCGGAAAGCTTTCCCACATCCTCCTTCAGCACCTTGAGCATTCCCGCCGTCGCAAGATCGGTATCGAGTCTTACGCAGTCCTCGTCAAGCTCGGCTATCACGTTTTCAACCGCGATGTCACAGGCAAGGTCCCAAAGGACGCGGTCGGTTCTTTCACCGGAAAAAGGATGGGAAAAGATATGATGCAGCATGACATGGAAGATCATCCTCGCGGGGAGCCTGAAATCCTTCTGTGCGGCGCGAATGATGTTTACTGGATCGTATACGAACCTTCCGATACCCGAATAGACATTCGCGCATCCCGGACGGGCCTCACTTTTAAGCTCCATAAGGCTTCTGTCGAGAAAGCGGAATGACATCATGATCTCATCCCTCGCAAGCTCTATTATCTTCGAGGAAAGAGCAAGGATCTCCTTTGTATCGTTTTTCTTTTCTTTTTCATCCATACAGTTTGCGGTGCAGACGGTTTTCAGAAAAAAGGAACGCTTATTGGGCGTTCCTTTTACAGTATCCCGTGGTTCGTATTATCGATCGGCCATTAAGTACTTTTCTTCAAATTCCGATACCGGTATCGGCTTTGAGAAGTAATATCCCTGGAAGCAGCGGCATCCGCATTCTTCGAGGAATTCCTTCTGTTCTCCCGTCTCGACGCCCTCCGTGATGACCGACAGTCCGATATCGATCGCCATGTTGATGACGTTGGACAAAATGAATCTGGACTTAAGCTGTGTATCGGCATCCTTGATGTCGCGCAGGAAAAGCATATCCACCTTAAGAACATCAACCGGAAGTATCTTGAGTGTGTTGAGCGATGAATATCCGCTTCCGAAATCGTCCATCTCCACAATGAACCCGTCGCTTCTGAGTCTTCTGATCACATCCAGAACAGCTTCAACATTTCCCATCATTGCCGTCTCGGTTATCTCAAGCCGCAGCTGTTCGGGCTTTATACCGTACTTTCCCGCATATGCTGTTATATCTCCGTAGACATCGGTAAAATAGAAATCCCTGGGAGATATGTTCACGGACAGATACATATCATCATATCCCTCTTCATTCCATCTTCCGAGGATCTTGCATGCATATTCCCACATATAGCGGTCGACCCTTGCGATGAGTCCCGTCTTTTCAAGAACGCCTATGAACTTACCGGGAGGAAGCATTCCCTTTGTCCTGTGATCCCACCTGATAAGGCACTCACCGCCTCTTACCTTTCCGTCCGAGGTTACCTGCGCCTGGATGAAAGGAATGATCTCTCCGGCCTCCATGGCATCATCGACGCTTCCTGTTACCATCTGTTCCCATAGAATGGACTCGCGGACCGAATCGTCATAATATGCGATAACCTTCTGCATATCGTTCTTGATCCCGTCTATCGCAAGAAATGCCCTGTCGAATACCATCTGGCTGGTAAGATCCGGTGAATCGACATTGCAGACGCCGACATGCATGGTTACCGGATACTTGTAATCACCCCTGTCGATGTAAAGAGAACTGCAGATCCTGGTAAAAAGAACCGGATCGAAATCATCCTTTTTCAAAAAGAGTCCGAAACGGTCACCGGTTATGCGTCCGACAATGCTTGCGGGGCCCATGGTCTCGGCAAATTTACACGCAATATCCTTCAGCACGTCGTCCGCCCTGTCTGTGCCGAACACCTCATTGATGCTCTTAAAGCCGGTGATATTGGTGACTACGGCAACATATTCCCTGCTGTCTTTACGGGAAAGCTTTTCATCCGTCAGTCTGTAAAGGGCGGAGATATTGTAAAGCCCCGTAAGCGAATCATGCATCGCAAGGAATCTTTCCTTTTCCAGCTCAACCTCTTCGTCCGTACGATCCTTGATCTTGGCGTAGAAGCCGCAGTAATCATGGCGGCTGTCATAAACATCGCACACATCGATCTCATAGATCGTATCGATGCCGGTCTCTTCGTCCGTGATACGCCTTACCGATGAGTATGAATGGTTTATCGATTCTTCATTCTCCGTAAGCTTTTTGAAAATATCGTAAGCCTTTCCGTAATCGGAGTCGGATATACCGAACAAGTCGGCAAAGCTGTGATTTATGAATACAACTTTTCCGGAATTGTCAAAAAGAACTATTCCGCTCTCGGAGGACCTGATCGATGCCGAGAGCAGATTATTGATAAGAGTTGCGGGTTTGTAAAGCGTTGTGAAAAACACTATCAGAAGACCCGTTATACCGTATCCGATAAGGGATGCATCAACGGGGCTGTTAGACGCCATGACTCCGATATACCACAGAGCGGTTACGAGAAGGGAACCTGCTATGCAGTAATACTTCACCCAGTATATGGCTGCATATCTGCTCGCTTTCCACAGAAGGAATGCAATGCCGAGAAGTACGGCAAAGGTGCAGAGTGCGCCGTGAACATAATAGTACCAGCCTCCTGTCACTCCGTAGAATACCTTATTGATAATATGGGTACCGGCAAATTCGGGAAGTTCGGCGGGATCCACTGTGCGTATCGTATATACATGATGATATTTAAAGTTAAGCGCTACGGAAATACAGTCAAGAAGGCAGAGCGCACGGAAGACCATCGTATATGCCTTACGCCTGTACCGGATACCGCAATAATTCATTACGAACCTGAGCAGGAAGAACAGCATCATGTCCATGCTTATATACAGAAGACTGTATCCTATCTCTGCCACTTCGTAATGCCTGGTCATTGTGACACAGCCGTCAAGTATGAAAGGAGGGAAGGCCGCGACAAGGAGACACGTGATATATCCCTTGTAAGGATTATCATGCGTGGTGACCACGAATATGCTCATCGCATACAGCACCATAAAGATTGTGAGAATTATCATAAAGGTATATGATATCATGCTTTTTACGGCCTCGTCTTATACTAATAATTTAGCTCAAAACGGCGACTTTTACAAGGATTCGGGCTCATTTCAAAAGGCGTAAAAGTATACTTTTTAAGTAAAAAATACCCGCGGAAAATGTATCCGCGGGTAAATGTTTTTATTGTCTTTATTTGAAGAATGCAACGATCTCTTTGAGATTGTCCGCCTGTGCGCTGACACCCTTTATCCTGTCCGCGATCTCCTTGATGGAGGTTGCGATGTTGTCCGTGCTTGCGGAAACCTCGGCATTGGATGCAGCGTTTTCCTCTGAGATGGCGGAAAGATCCGTTACGTTGGCAACGATCCTCTCCTTGATACTCTGAAGTGAGGATGTCTTCTCATCGATTCCCTTGATTCCGTCAACAGACTCTGCGATGGCCGCTTCGAGTTTTTCAAACTCATCCTGTGCCTCTTCGATGATAGCCTGCTCTGCATTCATGGTGTCCATGATCTCACCGGCAAGCCTTACCGATACTTCGGAATTGGAAAGGATCTCCTCTGCGATCGTCCTGATCGTCGATGCGCTGTTATTGGACTGCTCGGAAAGCTGTGAGATCGAATCTGCGACAACAGCAAATCCTCTTCCCGCTTCACCCGCTCTCGCAGCTTCGATCGAAGCGTTAAGGCTGAGGAGCTTGGTCTGGCTTGCTATATCGATGATAAGATCAATTGCTTCGTTGACCTTGGCGATGGATTCGTTGGTAAGGTTGATCTGCTTATTGATGGTCTGAACCGCTTCAACGCTTCCACGGCTGGAATTCATGACATCCTTCATCTTGCCGGAAGCAAGACGGCTTATGTTCTTCATGGTCTCGGCATTCTTATTGAGGTTTTCCACGTTTCCGCCGATATCGGATACGGTTTCGTCCATCTCAGCCGCATGGGAGTTGACTTCCTGAACGTTCTCCGCCATGTTCTGGGCTGTGAGCGAAAGTTCTCCGACAGCGGTGGATATCTGGGTTGCTCCGTCTGCCGATGCATCGGAAAGCGACATAACCTCATTCGCATTCTCGCCGAGTTCGTCAGCCGATTCCTTGATCCTGGAAACGGTATCCTGAAGGACGGATTTCATGTTTCCGATCGCGGTGATCATGTTAACGTTCTCGGTGATGGCCGAATGAGACACGGAATCGGACATGATGTCACCGGTAGCCATTCTCTCCATATCTTCACTTATAAGCGCAGGTGCTCTTCTTACATAGAGTGAAAGGAAGAATATAAGTCCCGCGAAGAAAACGAAAAGGATAACTGCTACAAGGACCAGGGGAGTGGTGACCGAAAGGATCGCGGAGTGCACAGTGTCATAAGGTTCTCCTACGAAGGTCATTCCTATGATGCGTCCGTCTGTTGCATAGATCGGCTGGTAATCAACATAGTACTGCTTTCCGTTGATCATTACGCCGTCCGACTGGTAATGCTGCCCGCTGTTTAAGCAGGCTGCGATGACGGCATCGGATGCCTTGGTTCCCTCAAGTCTCTGATTTGTCTGTGAATCCCTGAGGTTCGTTACGGCACGGGTATCGCCCATGAATATGGTAAGACCGAGGTTCTCCGAAGTATACGAATCAACAAAGGTATGATCCGCATCCTCGGTAAGGAATATATCCTCACCGGCATTTGCGATGACATCCTCAACATAATGGTTGAATGCCATATTGGTGGCATTTAGTCTGTCGTATACCGATTCCTCCATCGAATGCTTGGTTCTCGAGGCACTGACGAAGGTCTCGACAAGTATCGCAGTGATAATGGGAACCATTCCGAAGAGCATCAGCATCTTCAGAAAATCA
This sequence comes from Lachnospiraceae bacterium, assembly GCA_016285265.1. Lineage (GTDB taxonomy): Bacteria > Bacillota > Clostridia > Lachnospirales > Lachnospiraceae > AC2028. The sequence goes on along the minus strand of JAEEQL010000019.1, from coordinate 18,769 downwards.
AATCCCCCTTTCTTCTTACCGGTTGCATTAACACTGTTAGCCATATTCATCCTCCCTGAAACAATATAAGCTATTTAGATCGTGAACATCTTGACATTATCCCTGAGTTCATCTGCAACAGCTGAAAGAGCTTCCGTCTGCTTTACGACACTTTCCATGTTTTCGTCAAGCAGCGTAAGTGATGCGGATGTTTCCTCGGTAGATGCGGCATTTTCTTCCGATACCGAAGAAAGGGATTCTACGGATTCCATGATTGACTTCTTATCGTTATCGAGCGTCTGTACAAGATCGAGAATCTGCTTATTGCCTTCCTCGGTCTCACGGAGCATACCGAGCATATTCTCAAACGAATCACTCATCGATCCGAGTGCGCTGCTTTCGGCCTCGGTCGCATTCCTGATGTCCTCGGTAAGGGACTTGTTGCGATCGGAAAGTCCGGTGATCGTCTTGAGCATTCCGGTGATCTCGTTAGCGGCACCGTTGGACTCTTCGGCAAGATTTTTGATATTGTCCGCAACAACCGCGAAACCCTTGCCGGCCTCACCTGCTCTTGCAGCCTCGATAGAAGCATTGAGAGCAAGAAGGTTGGTCTGGTTAGCGATGGAAATGATCAGTTCCGCAGCCTGATTGATCTGCTCAACAACGGTTGCGGTCTCGCCCACGGATTTGGCAACCTGGTCTGCCTTTTCCCTGGTGTTGGCACCCGACTTCATCAGATCTCCGAGTTCGCCCTGAACCTTGGATGACTCTTCCATAACGGCACGTCCGTTCTCAAGATTCGAGGTCGCGGCATCAAGTACAGTCTCAACCGCATTTCCGATATTGACGGTGATGTCAGCTGTGGACTGAACATCCGTAGCCATAGCCATTGCACCGTTCGAAAGTTCGGATACCGCCTGGTTGATATCTGCGGTAGCTCTCTGGCTGTCCGTGATCTTCTCTTTGGCATCGGATGCACCTTCATCGACGCTCTGCGCACTGTTTATGATCCTGGAAAGGGCATCACGCAGGCTCTGTCTCATATTCTCTGCGGATGCAGCCATATGCCTGAATTCTTTTACGGAAGATTCAACCTCAAGGGGAGTTGCAAAATCGCCCTTGGACATATTGTCGATGGAGTTTCCGACCTTCTTTACTCCATCGGAAAGTGCCTTGGCAGTAACGATAACGAGTGCATATACACCTATTATGATGATGACAAAGAGAATGGTTACGGTCGTGACCTTGCCTGCAATCGAAGCCTTTGCCTCAGTCTTCTGTGCATCGGCCCACGCTTCTACGACATCGGTCATTCCGGAGATGCCGTTTCTTGCCACTTCAAACTGCTCATTGAAAGCGGTGATATCGCCTTCGTTTGTGGTGAAATCATACGTAGCAAGCCATGCGGAATACTCATCCTGGAATTCTTCGTAATAATCCTTGAATGATTTACCCTCTACAAGAGTTCCCGTATAAAGGGAATCCTGTGTCTTGGCAATAGCAAGGGCTCCCTCGACTCTTTCAACGGTCTGTCCGAGGTTTTCATCCCATGTTGCCACTCTGGCGGCGTAAAGTCCTTCCATTACTTCGGGAGGAAGTGCGCCGTCGGACTGGGATATGGATATATACTGCTGGGCGGCGTTCATAGCCTGGTAAAGATCCCTGTCCGCATTGAGGAGCTTACTGTTTGCCTGGTACAGGGTCTCACTGAAAAGAGTTTCCGCCTCATTATAGGTTCCGTTCATCTCTTTTCCCATCATGATGAGTGAGATGATCAGACAAATGACGGCAGGAAGTACAAGAAGTTGCAGAGCGACCATAAAGGTCATGTTAGACTTCGCGAATAGTTTCTTCATATCGTTCCCCTCTCTCATAAAAAACTGATATGTATCAACATGCACTATATAATTGTGAGCATTGCAAATATTATAGCACTAAATGCACTTCTCACCAACAATCGGTATTTTTTTCAATCCAGTTCGAAACGGCTTATGACCTCCCTGAGCTTGCCGACATACTCGCGGCACTGTCCGACCTTTATTCCGGTATCGCTCATTCCCTGGACGATGTCAGTCGTCTTGCCGGCTATATCGGATACGCCCTCAGCCGATTCGCCGACTGCGCCGCTTATGGAAGCCACCGAGCCTGCCATGCTGGCCATGGTCTCGGTCAGTTCATCCACGCTGTTCTTAATGCTGGACATACAATCCTTGAAGACGTCGGCATCATCCTGATACCTGAATCCGACATCCTTAAAGGAATCAAAATTCTTAAGTACGGTATTTTCCAGGAAATCCCCCATCTCCTCAAGGCAGGACTGCATCCGGGTAACGGCCACGTTAACCTCTGCAACGATACCGTTGATGTCTCCGACCGATCTTGAGGTCTGATCCGCAAGATTACCTATCTCGGTCGCAACAACCGCAAATCCTCTTCCCGCTTCACCTGCTCTTGCCGCTTCGATCGATGCATTCAGGGCAAGGAGTGAAGTCTGCGACGATATCGCCATTATCGCATCCGTAAGCTCATTGATCCTCTCCACAACCCTGGAATCATCTATGGCCTTTACAGATCTTGCCTTAACATCCGCAAAGATCCCTCCCGTCGTATCGGATGCCTTGTCCGTGGTATCCCTGAGCTGTGTAGCTCTTTCCATGATCTCGTCGGATACGGTGAATCCGTCATTGGTCTGCATTTCGATCTGATGAAGGGCATTGCGGATATTGGCTATATCCGTGTTCATATGATCTGCGGAATTCGCGCATTCCTGCATGGATGCAGCCATTTCCTGAGTCGTTGCGGAATTGTCGGTGCACATCGAATTGACTACTTCAGCGGTTTCATCGAGTTCGGTCACATTGGCATCGATCTCCTCAGCCGCACTTCCGATATCATCCACGATCTCCCTGAGCCTGGCTCTCATATTTCCGATCGACGCTGAAATAAGCCCGAATTCATCCTTTCTCTTCAGAAGGGCACCGGACTTTGGATTATGCCTCAGGTTGAACGAGGCCGTGGCATCGATTATCTCTATGAGAGTACCTATGGGCTTTAAGATCAGAGTGATTATGAAAAAGAAAACAATGAGGAATGTCAGAAGCAGACCGGCAGATGCGCCGATCATCCTGTTCCTCATTGTCTTTACAGGTTTCATTACCAGATTGTAGTCACCGGTAACCACCACGATATTACCGCCTTCGGTAAATGCATATCCGGCGAATTTGTCAGAACCCTTGAATTCGTATACGACCGAACCCGCTCCGATGGAAGAAGGCTTTTCTCCGGATGCGAGCCTTGCGGTAAGACCCTTGACAGCCGCGTTCTCAACAGGATTACCGATCCTCTCGCCGCTCGGATGATACAGGGTCGTTCCGTCCGCACTGACCATATACGCATATGAACCGTCTATTCCGGTAAGCTCGATGTCTCCGAGAACCGGGCCGTAAAAGTCATATAGAACCTGCCTGTTTGCTTCGGCATCGGCTTCGATAAGGGAGAGCATCTCCTCTTCAACGGCTGCGCCACGAGAATCGTCACCGGTTCCCTCACGGCAGAGCACATCAACGGCAGTGGCCGCAGACTGGGCCACATTCATGGTGTACTTCTTATAAGCCTCTGTCATGCATCCTTCCGAATTCCTGATCGCAATAAAAAGAAGGATCGAACATGCAAAAGTGAAAGCAAGACCGATGGAAACCACCAGCTTAAAAGCGATAGAATGGATGCCGGCGGATTTTTTCGTCTTTCCGTTTTGTGCCATAATCTGCCCCCCTCATAAAAGCAAAATTATTCAGCGGCTTTTTCGAAATCCTCGATTACCTTACCCTCGGGTGCGGGTGTAATAAGACTTACGACAACAATGAAGATCGCGGATACTATGAATCCGGGAAGAAGCTCATAGATATTCCATATGCCTCCGAGAGGACGGACCAGGAACTTCCAAACGAAGATCATGACGCCGCCGCTTATCATTCCGGCGAGCGCACCGTATTTATTGGTCCTCTTCCAGAACAGCGCAAAGAGCATAAGAGGTCCGAATGCGGCACCGAAGCCCGCCCATGCGAATGATACGATCTGGAATACTGAACTGTTGGGATCCGATGCTATAAAAAGTGCGATTATACTCATCACGACAACCGCAATTCTTGCAACGAGCATTGAGCGCTTCGCATCCTGCTTCTTGAAGATCATCTTTCCGAAGATATCATCCGATGCACTGGATGCCGCAGCAAGAAGCTGTGAATCAGCGGTTGACATGGTAGCTGCAAGTATGCCCGCTAGTATGAGTCCGGCAACGCATGCCGTGAACACGCCGTGTGAGCTGAGCAGATCCGATATCTTAATGATCGCGGTCTCGGGATCGTCAAGTACTCCTATCGATCCGTTTGCGGTCATTGCCCTTGCAACAAATCCTATGATGATAGCCGCAAACATTGCGATGAAAACCCATACGCTTGCGATCCTTCTCGAAACAGAAAGCTTTTCTTCCTTCTCGATAGCCATGAATCTGAGAAGGATATGGGGCATTCCGAAATATCCGAGTCCCCATGCCATGGTCGAAACCTTGGTGAGAGTTCCGTATGCGATAAGACCGGTCTCATCGGAATGCATATTGTTCAGATCAAAATATCCCGCAAGACCCTTGGCATTTTCGAATACAGCTCCCCATCCGCCTGCCTGTGAAGCACCGTAGAAAAGGATTGTCGCAAGAGCGATGGTCATGATGACGCTCTGGATAAGGTCGGTGGTGGATGCGGCAAGGAATCCGCCCAGTGTCGTATATGCGATGATAACGAGTGCAAAGATGATCATCGCAACCATGTAATCGACTCCGAAAAGTGAATTGAAAAGCTTTCCGCATGCCGAGAATCCGCTCGCCGTATAGGGAACGAAGAAAATGATTATGACAAGAGCGGCGATCAGCGAAAGGACATTGTTTTCATCCCCGAACCTGTTGGAGAAGAACGAAGGGATCGTCGCCGATCCGTTTATCTGACTGTATCTTCTGAGCTTTCTTGCAACGATCAGCCAGTTGAAATAAGTACCTATTCCGAGTCCGAGCGAGGTCCAGAAAGGATCGGCAAGTCCGGATGCATAGGCAAGTCCCGGTATTCCGAGAAGAAGCCAGGAACTCATGTCCGAAGCTTCGGCACTCATTGCCGTTACCAGGGGACCGAGTTTGCGTCCGCCGAGATAGTAGTCCTCAGTGGTTTTGTTGCCCTTTGAAAATTTTATACCCACAAGCAGAACGAACAGCAGATACAAAACTATCACGGCAAGGATACAGATCTGTGTGATGCTCATTTGGAATTCCTCCGATCAAAGATTTTCGTCGAGTATGGCCTTTAATGTCTCACCCGATTTTTTGAGAGCGGACAGCTCTTCGTCACTTAGTTCCGCGGGCACGGGGATCTCAACTCCGCCCGCACCGACTATTGCGGGAAGCGAAAGAGCGACACCGTCGATGCCGTACTCACCGTGAAGCATGCGCGATATGGGAAGGATCGATTTCTCATCTCTTATGACCGCCTCACAGATACGCCTTACGCTCATAGCGATTCCGTAATAGGTTGCCTGCTTTTTTTCGATTATCTCATATGCGGCATTCTTGACATTGTCCGCGATCTCTTTCATTGCAGTCTCATGATCGTAGTGGCCCTTGAGCTCACAGAAATCATGAACGGGGATGCCGGATATATTGGCGCTCGACCAGACGGCTATCTCACTGTCTCCGTGCTCGCCGAGTATGAATGCATGTACATTTCTCGAATCGACTCCGAGATGTTCTCCGAGCAGATACTTGAATCTTGCGGTATCGAGAACGGTACCCGATCCGAATACCCTGTTCTCGGGAAGTCCGGAAAGCTTTACGGCTGCAGCCGTAAGTATATCAACGGGATTGGCTACTATGAGAAGGATGCCTTCAACCTTGACACGGTTAAGCTCGCCCATGATGGATCTGAAGATCGCGATGTTCTTCTTGACCAGATCGAGTCTTGTCTCTCCGGGCTTCTGGTTTGCTCCGGCGCTTATTACGATTATCGCCGCATCCGCGATGTCTTCATATGTGCCCGAATAGATCTGCATTGGCTTGGCATATGAAAGACCGTGCGCTATATCGAGCGCTTCACCCTCCGCCTTGGCGGTGTTGGCATCTATAAGGACCATCTCGGAAAAAAGACCGCTCTGCATGAGTGCAAAAGCCGAAGCGGATCCTACAAAACCGCAACCTATAAGAGCTACTTTTCTTGCATCGACTGCCATGAACATACCTCCTTGGAAAACCGTAATTTACGGGTATCTCCCGCTTATTTTTTCTTTTCGTAAATGTTATAGAATCTTGTGGAAAAGGGCATCGCATATTTCGAATACTCGACGAGCTCATCAAGTCTTATGCTGAACTGTTCGCCCCAGGATGCCACCTCGAGCCAGATCTCGCCGTCCGCCTCGGCAGTTCCGAGAACCGTCATATAATGCTCCCTCGTTTTCTTGCCGGAGGGTCTGCGTTCCCTGTTGTAAAGAGTTACGAATTTGTCCTTAAAGAGAAAAGGAAAACCGGGGCCTGCTGCGAAGATCACCGGAAAATCATTGTCCAGGCACTTCTTTATGTCGCGTGCACCGTTCCTGAGCTGCGAACGTGCCGTGCGTCCCCATCCTATCCTGAGCCTCGATCCGTGCCTCATCAGAAAAAGATTGCATAGGATGGGATAATAATATGGAGCGATCCCAAGCCCGGGGAAGACAAAGATTCCACCCTTTTCCATCTTACGGATCTGCTCCATATACTCATTTCTGCCTTTCGGCGCTTTTATTATTCCTTTGTATTCGATAAGATCGTGCAGAGCCACTACTCCGCAGCCGAATCCGCGGAGTTTCTTATCCAGGTGACCCTCGGGTGCAAACCACATCTGAGAACCTGCGGTATAGAATTGTTTCAGCAGATGTGTCGACGTCTTACCCACGTTATACTAATGCTCTCTTTCGTCTCCCCAGAAGAAAAGCGCAACGGTACCGGGACCCGTATGGCTTCCGATGGTGGCACCTATCGAATAGATCTGCACCTTGCCGTTCATCTTGGTGAATCTTTCTTCTATAAGGTCTGCAACCGCTCTGGCATCTTCGTAGCAATCGGAATTGCTGATGAACACCTTGCCGGTATAATCGAGTCCGCCCTGTGCGCGCTGCTCCATCACATCAACGATGCGCTTGATGACCTTCTTCTTGCCTCTGATCTTCTCTCTTGCGATCAGCTTTCCTTCGTCATTAACGTTGAGAAGGGGGCAGATGCCGAGAACGGTTCCTATGGCACCTGCGGTCTTGCTGACTCTTCCGCCTCTTATAAAGAATGTAAGGTCGGATGAGAAGAACCAGTGATGAGCTTTGTTCTTATTGGCTTCGAGCCAGTCCCTGACCTCATCGATGCTCTTGCCCTCATCCCTGAGATCTGCAGCGGCATCCACAACAAGTCCGTGTCCTGTGGAAGCGGCAAGTGAATCGACGACATAGAGCTTTCTGTCGGGATACTGTGCACTGAGCTCCTCGGCAGCCAGCCTTGCGGAGTTGTACGATCCGGAAAGACCACTGGAGAAAGCTATGTGGAGAATATCCTTGCCTTCCTTCAGGAAAGGCTCGAAAAATTCGGTATACTGTCCTACAGTTACCTGGCTTGTCTTGGTATTCTCACCTTCAAGCATCCTTCTGAAAAGATCCTTGGGTGTCACGGACATACCCATATCGTCCGGGTACTCCGTTCCGCCGAGTTCAAATGTAAAATAGGTTACTCCGATATTCCTTTCCTTGAAATATTCAAGGGAAAGATCCGTTGTGGAGCAAGTGGTCAACATGTATTCAGCCATTTTTAATCCTCCGCTTCGCCGGTCTGTTTTCCCCCTGGCCGGATCAAAAGCAAAATGCGATACATCGAATAAATATTATAACATATTCCTTCCTCTTCTAAAAAGAGTGACATAGCGGGTTAATCGGGCACGGTTTCGGTCCAGTACTCACCGTTATAAATGTCCGTGATCCTGTAGAGAGCAAGGAAATCCCCGCCGAGATACGTATTGCTTATCTTGATGTTATCCGGGTCGGATATGACCAGGGTTTCTCCGAGATAATAGCTGTCCTCATACTCTCCGTTATATGTGTAATAATCACATACAAAATCGATCTCGTCTCCTGCGGCAAGTTCGATAAGGCCTCTTGCCTCGGTATCGGTCGATCCCTTGTAATCGATCCTTGCGCCGGCAATGTAGCCGTAGGGATGATCGTTATCGAATACAAGCTCGAGCTTTACGGGATCGCCGTTTAAGTAAGCGGGAACATATCCCGTGATGGTATAATCGTCGTCACCGTTGTCTATTGTGTCGGTGTGGTAGTAGGCAACGGGCTGGTCCTCTATGGAAAGCCAGGTACCGTCGACCATCGAGATGAGGTTTCCTTTTCCGTCTATCTCAAAGATATTATCAAGGCCGAGGTCCACATATCCCGATCCGTCATCGTAATACATCGCAAGGTCCACTGTATTAACGAGCTGCCACTGATCGTCGCTGATGGGAATGTAATATGTTCCGTCTTCTTCCTTCCAGGAAAGAACGGATGCATCGAAAGAATTGTCCGCAATGTAATCGGCGGCATCCCTGTCACTCATCGATCTTCCGGAGAGCATTCCCGAGAAACCGGAGATGAGGTTCATCATATCGTTTACATCAAGCGATGAAAGGGACCCGTATGAGCTCTGTGCCGATCCTCCGGAAAGAAGGGAGGTGATGTCGGTACCTGATGAAGCCGAAACAGCCTGGCCCGAAGCTTCAAGTCCGGCAAATTCCCTTATGCAGTCGGTGTACTCGTCATCGAGTCCGATCTTCTCATATGTGCTTACCGCCTTGTCGACCTTGGCGGACTTGCTGTTGTACGGGAAGTAAATGGAGATTCCGTACGCATTGGTCATATTGCCCGAGGTACGGTTGTACTTGACCGCGGAAAGAAGAACCTCTGCAAGCGCGTTACCTTCGTCTGTTCCAACGCGGCGTGCAAAGTTGACCATATCGATCTGGTCGATGTGTGAACTTGTCGCAAACTCCCTCGAACCTGTACGTGCATCGGATACGGAAGCATAATCTCCGCTTGTGATAAGCCCCTGGGTATCGGAGCAGAATGCCCTGAATTCATCTCCGACGGTTACCTGAAGTTCGGAAAGGTCAACGAGTGAAAGCGTGGTCTTCTGTCCGGCACACTGTTTTGCACAGGTATCCACGAAATCATCGATGATCTGCTTTCCGATATCGAGCGTGGACATCGAAGTGTCCTTGGAAAGAGCGGTAAGCCAGTCGGTATAGTACCAGCCTATGCCCGGTTCCGTCTCTTCGCTTCCGATAAGGTAATCGGCATACTGCGCGGCCATAAGGTCGGTCTCAAGGCTTCCCATGAGGCATGCGTCGAAGCCGATGAAGTCATATTTAATACCGGAATTCTTAAGTGCAGAGCTTATCTCCGCAAGATCCATGGATCCGGAATTCGGATTCTTTTCATCATATCCGTAACCCGAAACGGAACCGCCGCCATGATCCCAGAAGATCAGGATGTTCCTGTTTGCGGGGTAATTCTCGTGTGCGTATTCAATGAAGCTCTCCAAAGTCTTCGGATCGGTCATTGCGCCCGAACCCATATTGCTCTCGAGACATTCGAGCTTGCCGCCGCCGATGACCTTGTAGATCTGGTTATACGAAGAGGATACGATACTGTTCTTCCAATTCTTGCATCCGCCCGTGTAAACGATGACATTTACATTGTCGGATAGAGAAGCGTTTGCCATCTCCATGAGGTCATTCGTAGCCATGCCGGCCCTGGACTCCAGGTCGGTTCCGCACATATAGACCATTATGGTAACGACATCCTTACCGTTTCCGAGTATCTGAGTGTATTTATCCCTTGCCTCGGGTGAAACCTCACGGTTCAGTACACCTGTGTTCCTGTCCGAGCCCCAGGGCGAAGATGTCGAAGAGACACCGGAAATATATGACGAGGATCCTCCTCCGAGGAGCGATGTCATATCGGAGATGATATTCGAACCTCCGCCGCCTCCCGAAGATCCGCCGCCAAATGATGAGAACAGTCCCTTGCCTCCGATTATCAGGATGATGACTATCACTATGAAAATAAGTCTTGCCCCGCCTCCGCCTATGCGGGTTCCTCCGCCGGGATAGGGATAACCCTGCTGCGAGCCCGATGATGAGTGATGGGGCTGCGAACCGATATTTACTCCGTTTCCGGATGAGGTTCTTCTTCCTCCCCCGAAATTTCCGCTTCCGACAGGGCCCGTTCCGAGTCCCGAGCCTCTCCTCTGTACTCCTTTACCGCCGCCGGTAACATTTGTCTGTCTTCCTCTGGGTGCAGGCATTTTACTCTCCCCCTTTAAATGTCTTCTATATCTTCAAATACCGTTTCGTTAAGAACGGCATTACGCACTTCTTCCTGAGTCTGCTCGACAACATCTTCGTATCCGGTCAGAGCCGCAAAAGAAGAAAACTGTGCGGCCCGCGCCGCCCTTTCCATCCTCGGGTGCTTTACGGGATCCGGTTCGTGGAACGGCATATTGATTATATCGCTGTAATCATCCTTCATGCCCTGTGTCCTCCGACCTGACCGTTACGCTCTGCGGTCATTGCGCCGTCCTCAAGATTCATGCCCTTTAGTATAGCATTTTTTCCGTATTTTTGCTGAATATTAAGCACAGCCTCCTGGAGTCTTCTGTCCTTATATTCGTCCTTTTCGGTATCCGCCCTGAGCCTTTCCTCCGCCTCATAATCGGAGAACAGATCGAGCTGAACGTATTCCGTCTCCTTCCGGTTCAGGGCAAGGCCTTCCTCCTCGGGAAGCGTATGGTTTGCGACCACATTGACCCTTCTGATCAGCAGATCATAATTTATGATCTCATCATAAAGCTGCGCCGCCGAAGCAACGAGGGTTCTCGTGGATGAAGTGTAATGACCAAGGTTAAGGCTTCCGCCCGCGGGTGCGGGAACAAGCCTTCCGTAATAGTCCTTTACGATCTCGCCGTCGTAATCCTTCATCCTTTCGGCATCGGCAAAATTATCTATGTCGTATCCCACGTAAAGAACGAGCTGGTCGGTTACGATCCCCCTTGCGACAAGGTCCAGGGAAAGCTGCTCCGTCATCTCCTTTACGATCAGCTTGCCCTTCTCCGCGGTGTAGGGGCATTTAAGGACCTGCCCCGTGGAGACCGATGTGCTCTTCGGAACATAAGCTTTGATGTCCGATATCTCACAGGGCTCGTATCCCCAAGCGTGGTCTATTATGAGCTCCGCATTTATTCCGAACAGCTTGTAAAGAAGATCCTCATTAAAATGTCTTCCTTTTGCTCCGACGGAGCATCTTGCGACATCACCGAGAGTATGCATTCCGTTCTTTTCAAGCTTTCTTGCTATGCCCCTGCCTATCCTCCAGAAGTCGGTCAGCGGCTTATGGTCCCACAGGATCTCCCTGAACTTCTTTTCGTCAAGCTCCGCGACACGCACGCCGTCCTTATCCGCAGGCATGCGCTTGGCGACTATGTCCATCGCAACCTTGCAGAGGAACATATTGGTGCCTATCCCGGCCGTTGCGGTAATACCGGTCTCGAAAAGAACTTCCCTGACCATCTTCATCGCAAGATCGTGAGCGGTCATCTTGTAGGTCTTCAGGTAATGCGTGACGTCCATGAAAACCTCGTCGATAGAATAGACATGCATATCCTCGGGTGCGACGTACCTCAGATAGATGCCCACTATCTTCGAGCTGTACTCCATGTAATAGCGCATTCTCGGGACGGCTGCGATATAGTCAAGTTCAAGCGAAGGATCCTTTTTGATATCCGGATCGTGGGTCGACTTTCCGGAAAATTCCCTGCCGCCGTTAGCCCTCTTCCTTGCGCTGTTGACTTCCCTTACTCTCTGAACAACCTCAAAAAGCCTCGCCCTTCCGGAGATACCGTAGGATTTGAGCGAGGGAGAGACCGCAAGACAGATAGTCTTTTCCGTGCGGGATACATCCGCAACGACAAGATTTGTCTTAAGGGGATCGAGGCCTCTTTCGACACACTCGACGGATGCATAGAAGGACTTGAGGTCTATAGCGATGAAAGTCCTTCTGTCTTCACCGGTGTCGGAATAGACAGGTCTTTCTTTTCCGGGCTGTATGCTGTTTGTGATGTAAGCTTCCGGCATATAAAGAATTTTAACATAAAAGGTCCGGGGCAAATCCCCGAACCTTTTCTTAAGATTGCATCTTTATCTGATCTCGAAGGGGTTATCCTTACCTTCATCCATCTCAAGGATGCCCTCAACGCAGTGCTCGACCATCTCCCTTACGGCAACGTCCGTGTAGAATGCCATGTGCGATGTGAGCAGGACATTCGGATAGGACTTAAGGATCGCCATATCGTGGTTGTCCAGTATGTCCCCCTTCCTGTCGAGGTAATAAAGTCCCGCTTCATGCTCTATCGTATCGAGTCCCGCGAAACCGATCTTGCCGGATTCTATCGCGTCTATCATCGCAGCGGTATCTATCAGCATGCCCCTTGCACAGTTGATGATCATCACGCCGTCCTTCATCATATCCAGCTGGGCTTTTCCTATCATATGGTGATTGGACTCAAGTCCGGGAACGTGGAGAGAGATGATGTCACAGCTTTTGTAAATGGTCTCGAGATCGGTATATGTTGCGTACTTTGCGGCCGCTTCGTTTTCCTTTATGTCATAGCAGAGCATCCTGCATCCGAAGCCCGAGAGATGCTCGATGACCTTGGTTCCGATCCTGCCCGTTCCGATGATACCCACGGTGCAGTCCTGGATATGTCTTCCGAGTTTTCCTTTCAGGGAATAATCCTGGATATTGCCCCTGTCGATGATGGGCATGATCCTGCGAAGTCCCATCAGCATCATCATGATCGAATAATCCGCAACACCGGTGGGATCGTAGGAGATCGATGCGGTTCGGATGCCGATCTTGTGAGCGTATGCATTATCTATATGATCGTATCCGATCGTACGTGTCGATATGTATCTGATGCCGAGACTCTTAAACTTATCGAGGAGTGCGGGATCCATCACGTTGGTCAGGATGCTCAGGGCATCGTACCCTTCCGCAAGATGTGCATTTTCAAGTGAAGGATATTCGGATGTGAAGCCGTACTCAACACCGAGCTTTTTACAGATCTGTTCAAAAAATCCCTGCTCGTCGTAGGGTCTGAGGGAATACGCAAAAATTTTCATTTTATATGCTCCGAAAAAAATGATAGTAATACCGATTCATTTTATCATAATTTCGGCATTACTATCATTTCGTTTGCGGATCTTTTATTCTTTTTCCATAAAGTAGATGCGGGATGCGAAATCGGGGAAGTGGCGCACCTCTTCGTTAAAGCCCGTTCCGCCGAAGGCCTGCTTTAAATGGACTCCCGAATACATGAGCGTATCTCCGGATGCTTTCAGATCTTCATTCTCGGTATCCATCTTAACAAATTTCGCTACTATGTCGACAAGAAGCCCGTCCTGTTTCAGATGCACGGGAGATACCATGTTGATCAGGTCTCCGAACTCCCTTACATCGATCTTGAGAGATCTGTTGTAGAAATGATACAGATCGTCCCCGTTAAGTCCTCTTGCATAATAAGTATGGAACTGAGTATTGGGAACGGCAAGCTGCTGCATAAGGAATCCGACCGCGGACGAACCGTCTTCGGATGCCGCCGTCCATTCCGTAAGATTTCCGGCCGATGACGGATCTGTGGACACTCCGTTAACGGGAAGATTGCCCGCATTCCTTCCTCTGTAGAATTCTCCGAACTGAAGAACCTTCCTCCACTTCTTATAAAGCTCCGTCTGAGCCTTGATCGCGGCAAGGTCTTCTTTTTTCATATCGCAGAGATTGCACTCGTATCCGAACACTCCGAATGCGGCAACATTGAACCTTGTCTCGAGCGATGTCTCACGCAGCGTCTGATGATTGGGACTTGCCGACACATGTGCGGATACGCAGCTCATCGGATAGCCATAGCTGTAGCCTGTCTGTATTGCCGCCCTGCACACAGGATCCGTATCATCGCTTGCCCAGATCTGGGGGAAGAAACTTAATATGCCGAGGTCGAATCTGTTTCCTCCGGATGCACATCCTTCAAACAGGATATGGGGGAATTTCTCCGTCAGCTTTTTCATTATCGAATACAGTCCGCAGATATATCTGTGGAAGACCTCACCCTGTCTGTCGGCGGGAAGCGAAGGAGCATAGACATCCGTGAAGGTCCTGTTCATATCCCATTTCACATATGATATGTCTGCGGATGAAAAGACCTCGCTCATCTTATCCGTTATATATTCACACACTTCGGGATTGCACAGATCGAGTATGCGCTGTGTCCTGCCTTCCGAATGATCTCTTCCGGGTATCGATACAGCCCAGTCGGGATGAGCTTCATAAAGCTTCGAATTGAACGATATCATCTCGGGTTCGACCCAGATGCCGAAGCCCATTCCGAGAGACGTGATCTTATCGGCAAGGCTTTTAAGTCCTCCGGGAAGTTTTTTCTTGTTCACATCCCAGTCTCCGAGACTACTGTGATCGTCATTCCTTTCACCGAACCATCCGTCGTCCATTACAAGAAGTTCGATACCGACTTCCCTGCCTGCCTTTGCGAGCTTTACGAGTTTGCTTTCATTGAAATCAAAATATGCGGCTTCCCAGCTGTTGAGAAGAACGGGGCGTTCTTTCTTTTTCCATTCGCCCCTCACGATATGTTCTCTTACAAAGCGGTGCATATGACGGCTCATCCCGTTAAAGCCTTCGGATGAATATGTCATTACCGCCTCGGGCGCATCGAAGCTTTCTCCGGGAGCAAGCCTGTATTCGAAGCCTTCGGGATTAATGCCCGATAAAAATCTCGTCTTGCCAAAAGGGCTCACTTCGGCGGATTCCATATGGTTGCCGCTGTAGATCAGATTGAATGCATATACATCCCCGTGATCTTCCGTAGTATCTGCCGGGTGAAGCATCGTAAAGGGATTGGCCCTGTGCGACGAGCCTCCGCTCCTTGATGAGAACACGTGCTTTCCGCGAAGAAGAGGCACGGAAGTCCTTTGCATCTCCCTTGCCCATGCACCGGTGAAACCCGTGAATACATATCCGGGCATATCGAGATCGAGCTGGCTGCTCATTATTTTTCCGACAACAATGTCAGAATCCGAATCGTTATAAAGTTTTGTCATCCTGCAGAGGCAGTCACAGTCAGGATAGAGATAATAATGGAGTTCAAGCCTTGTCTTCTTCACCTTCTCGCGCATCGTGATGCACAGATGCTCACACTTTCCGCTCTCATCATATGATACGGGAAGCGTATCGCTTGAAGGCTGCCCTTCGTCTGTCGAATACTTTTCGTAGACAAAGTCATTGGTCGATGAACCGTCCGCATATTTTATCTCGACAAACAGGTCACGGAGGTCGCCCTTTCCGGCACTGCTCATTTCGAGTCTCATATCCTCGAGGGAATAGCCCCAGTGATCGTTGTCATATACGCATGTATTGCCGGGAGCGTAGGCATGCTTTTCGATTAGTGCATCAAGCGCGCCTTCCCCTTCCGGGATCAGGATATGCCTGCCGTAATAAAGATGCTCAAGCTGTCCTGTGGGAAGGGTATGAAAAGCATATGTGGTATTCGGTGTATCAAGGACCCATGCATTATCGTATATGTGACGAATCATGATATCTCCTTATCTGCACATTTCGCGTTAACGATCCGTGTTCACATCAGTCTTTCGATGCAGTCTGCTTCATATTCATCGCAAGTTCCACAACTTTATATGCACCGTCATAGATGCCTGTCTTTTTATTCTCACATATGGTGTCGCACATTTCATCGAGAAGGGATGTGTTCATAAACATATCGAGCATCTGAAGGGTGTGGGGGATATCCCTGCACTCCAGGCTACCGTCACCTATCTCCGCGGAATGTATCGCACCCCACATCTCATGCTTCCCAACTCTTCTTATGAAAAGCTTGGGCACCGGATAGAATGCAAGCTCCGAAGGCTTTGTTACAAGCACGTCACATCCTCTCATGAGAAGGTTTGTGCAATAAACCGCTTCGAAGATGTTCTTATGCCAGAATCCGTGGATGCCGACAATATCCCTGTCCGGATCGAGTGCGGATGCGGCAAACTTTTCGGTATCGGCCCAGTTATCCATATGCTCTTTGGAAAGCTCTGCCATGCCGGGTATCTCTGCCTTGAGTTCATCCCAGACATTCCTGTAGTCACCGACATTTACAAAGAGAGCTGCTTTTCCCGATTTGATGAACGGGATCAGGTATTCGATCATCGCAGCGAATATCTCTTTCTGGGCGCCGGCACCGCCTATGGTGAGCAGAAAACGCATGGGCTTACCGGAAGCTTTTCTCGCCTTTCTCGCCGCACAGTCGGCTTCGATACCCGCCACAAGCTCATGATCGATATAGTGACCGGTGTAAACAAGGGATTCTTCGGGCATGGGCTTACACACCTTCTCCTTGTTCATTCCGTTAAGTATCCTGTATCCCATATATGCATCGCGGCACTGGACGGCATGGACCGCACCCTCCGCAAAGTGAAGCGCCATAGGCCAGTTATCGGGGATCGCATTGACCACATATTTCATTCCCGCATGAAGCGCAGCCTGAGCCGGCCATACATGGGTTCCGACGACGGGGATATCCTTGGGAACATTCTTATAGACGGGTGCCATAAGCTCGGCATTCTTCTGGTCGGATGCGTTGTATGAAAGTGCCCTGAAGCCTTCGTAATTGACAGGCTCCCAGACAAGCTTATTGAATATGGGATTCTTCGAAAGTCTCGAACCGAGTGAATAGAGATCGTTCTGTGCACCGATAACCTTGGTGCAGGTTGTCTCACCGTACGAATTGAGATCCATCCAGTACGGAACATAACCCATCGAATGCGCGGCGGAGGCGATCGCCATGGAAATCCTGTAATGACCGAAACCCATACGGATATTTCCGACGATCAGTCCCTTTTCTTCATCCCATTCAAGCGCATCGGCATTCCGCGAAGGATCGTAGTGAGCGTTCTTCGAAAGATCGCCCACCAGTACATTCTTAACTCCCAGGCTTTCACCTATATAAGGATTCTCCTCGATCCTTACCGGATAATCCGCACCACTGTCATCGCCGAACTTCTTTATGTATTTATTCTTGGACTTCAATGCCTTCTTGTAATCGCGAGAAGATATTTCATTTCCAAATATTACTTTAGATCTGTCAATCATATTAATCTCCTAAGGGTAGGCACATCTTTTTATTCATAAGCGGACCCTGTGAAGGTCGTCGGTACTTAGTGAGAACAAGCCGTGCGCAGTTCGAACTTAGTACCGCTACGGCCTGAACCGGAGCCGGGAGGCGCGTCCGCGTTGAAAAAAAGATGCGCCTGCCCGGAAAACTTTAATTTGCCTTCTTAGACTCAAGCTCTTTGGAGATCTCTGAAATCTTTGCATCGGTTAAGATGTACTTCTTCCAGAATACAAACAAAGCTATGAAGAGACCTGCGATGGGAATCACGGCCATCGTCATGCGCAGTCCGAACTTCGCCGATGACGCAACACCGAGGGAATAATCGATCTTCTCGGAAGTATCCGCCGTGCCTCCCTGAAGATTGTTGATCTGAAGGCAGATCGAAGCCGCAAATGCCGCAATGCCGCTCGCAAGCTTGACCACGAAGGTCTGCATGGAGAAAATGACACTCTCGTCACGTCTTCCGTTTTTCAGTTCGCCGTAATCAACTGTATTAGCCAAAAATACGGTGGTGATAACCTGAAGAACTCCGTTTGCCGCAAATATGAAGAATCCGGGAATGAAGAGAATAAGCACCGAACCCATATTTATAAATGCGATTGCAAAAAGAACAGCGTATCCGGTAATCGCACTTATGATACATACGTAGAAGATCTTCACGTTACTCAGGAACTTTCTGAGAAGGGGATAGAAGGCCATCATTGAGATGATCTGTACTCCGCCGCCGAACATATTGAAGAGAGTATAGCTGTCTCCCCAGGTTGTTCCTCCGAAATCATATTTAAAGAAATAAATACCCAGATTCGAAGTCAGATATATTGATGAGTTAATGAGAACTATGGCGATAACAACGGTCATTGCCTGATCGTTTGTCACAAGAGCCCTGAACATATCCTTAACGGATGCGGTCTTCATATCGACAAGGCTCTGCTCCTTGATCATAACGCAGGTAAAGGTTATGAATCCGATAAAGAGCACCGCGACTATGAGCGCAAACCATTTGAACCCGAAGATCTCACGTGCGGCATCGGTCACATCGGGACCCGCAAGAACACCTATCTTCTGAACGATCATTACGGTGAAGATCATAACGATCGCACTTCCGACACCCGCGCAGCTTCTTGCAAGAGTGGTAAGTCCTTCACGTTCTTTTCCACCCTTGGTGAAAGCGGGGATCATTGACCAGTAAGGTATATCCATCATGGTGTATGTAACACCCCAGAGGATATATGTGACTGCGGCATATGCCACAAGTCCCTTGGGAGAAAGATCCACGGGACAAGCGAACATCATGAAGAGAATGACCGCATTTGTGATCGTTCCTATCATGAGCCAGGGGCGGAACCTTCCCCATCTGGTGTGGGTCTTTGCAACGACTATTCCCATGATGGGATCGTTGAACGCATCAAAGACTCTCGCCGCAAGAAGAATGATTCCCATTGCAACTGGATTGACTCC
>JAEEQL010000018.1 GCA_016285265.1 Lachnospiraceae bacterium | reverse complement strand
GCAGAGGACAAGGAAAAGCTCTTCACCAGATTCCAGCGCCTTGATATGGACCGTAACAGCACTGTTGAAGGAACCGGACTCGGTCTTGTTATCACTCACCGCCTGCTCGAGATGATGGGCGGATCCATAGAAGTGGAGAGTGTATACGGCAAGGGCTCCGTCTTTACCGTAACCTTCCCCCAGAAGGTTATATCCGAAGCACCGATCGGTGACATACGTGAGCGTTTTATGACAAACATGTCGGAAAACGGCTCATACAAGGAGTCGTTCCATGCACCCAAGGCCAGAATACTTATCGTGGATGATACGAGAATCAATCTGTCCGTCGTTGTCAATCTGCTGAAGAATACCAAGATGCAGATAGATACTTCCACGGACGGCGCCGATGCCGTCAATATGGCAAGGAAATATGCTTACGATCTTATCTTCATGGATCAGCGTATGCCCGAGATGGACGGAACCGAGGCGTTCCACAAGATCCGCGAAACCGAAAACGGCGCGAGCAAGGATGCACCGGTGATCTGCCTTACCGCTGATGCCGTAATAGGTGCGAAGGAGCGCTATCTTTCGGAAGGCTTTACGGATTATCTTACCAAGCCCGTTGACAGTGCCGCACTTGAGAGCATGCTGATAAAGTATCTTCCTGCGGACAAGGTTGAGCGTGTGATCGAGGAGGTTGGAGCTGTTTCCGAAGAAAAGCCCGAGGATACTGAGTATTCCGCTCTTAAGAGGATCGGGATCGATACGGATACGGGACTTAAGTACTGCCAGAACGATAATGATTTCTATCGTACTCTGCTGACCGAGTATGCCCAGGGCAAGGACGAAAAGATCGAGAATCTCCGCAAGAGTCTCGAAGAATGCGATTGGAAAAATTACGCGATCCACGTTCATTCCCTTAAGAGCACTTCCAAAATGATAGGTGCGACCGTACTTTCGGAAATGGCTGCAAAGCTTGAGGCTGCGGCAAATGCCGGAAACGGTGATGCCATCCTTGCCGGACACGATGATATGATGGAAAGATACGATAAGGTTATATCCGCCATCTGTTCCGTCATAACTGTCGAGGATGCCCCGAAGGAAGACGGCGATATCATGGAATTTGCTCCCGGAAAGTAACGGGTTTTTATTCTTTACATAAATATTCTTCTTTTTCTGTCATAATTGCCAAAAAACTTTTAAAATTCGCACTCTTATTGTGAAAATTTACTACACATGGTAAAATATATTAGTCTTTTTAAGGCAATATTTTTCAAAGGAGACGTGCGATGTCAAAGGAAATGGTTGCTATGATCCTTGCCGGGGGACAGGGATCGAGACTTTACGCTCTGACGGATAAGCTGGCAAAACCGGCTGTGCCTTTCGGCGGAAAGTATCGTATTATTGACTTCCCTCTTTCCAACTGTGTCAATTCAGGCATAGATACGGTCGGTATTCTCACTCAATATCAGCCCCTTGTTTTAAACGAATATATAGGACACGGACAGCCCTGGGATCTCGACAGACTCCATGGCGGTGTTCATGTGCTCCCTCCTTACCAGCAGGCCAAGGGATCCGACTGGTATAAGGGAACCGCCAATGCCATATATCAGAATTTAAGCTTCCTCAGAAGATACGATCCGGAATATGTCATCATCCTTTCCGGCGATCAGATCTGCAAACAGGATTACAATGACTTCCTTGAGTTCCACAAAGCTAAGGGAGCCGATTTCAGTGTTGCGGTCATGGAAGTGCCCTGGGATGAAGCAAGCCGCTTCGGCCTCATGGTAACCGATTCCGACGGACGCATCAGTGAATTCCAGGAGAAGCCCAAGGCACCCAAGAGCAATCTCGCTTCCATGGGTATCTATATCTTTAATTTCGATGTTCTTGAAAAGTATCTTGAAGCAGATGAAGCAAATCCCGATTCATCCAATGATTTCGGTAACGACATTCTTCCCGCGCTTCTTAAGGACGGCAAGAAGATGTACGCATACCGCTTCAACGGATACTGGAAGGATGTGGGAACCATCTCATCCCTTTGGGAGGCCAACATGGAGGTTCTCAATCCCGAGAGCAGCGGAATCAATCTCTTCGATGATGACTGGAAGATCTATTCGAGATCATCGGGAAAGGCCGCTCAGTATATTTCCGACAAAGCTGTCATTGACAATGCGATGCTCACCAACGGCTGCAGGATCTTCGGAACCGTAAGGCACTCGATCCTCTTTGCGGGCGTCGAAGTCGAAGAAGGTGCTGTCGTCGAAGATGCCGTAGTTATGGGTAACGTCAGAATATCCAAGGGTGCAAAGGTCACTCACTGCATCATCGGCGAAAATGCATTCATAGGTGAGAATGCGACAGTCGGTGAAAAACCCGAACCCGGAAATGAGAAGAATGTTGCCACGGTAGGTCCCGGCGTCAGCGTAGGAAACAGAGCTGTCATCGGCGGTACTGCAATGGTCAAGGAAGATGTCGGGGAGGGCGGAAAATGCTGACGAACAAACACGATGCGCTGGCGATCATATTCGCCAACAGCTATGACAATGAGGTTCCTTCGCTTGTAAACGAGCGTCTTATGGCCTCAATTCCCTTTGCGGGAAGATACAGACTTGTCGATTTCACGCTTTCATCTCTCGTAAACTGCGGTATCGACAATGTCTCGATAATCGTTAAAAAGAATTACAGATCCCTTATGAGGCATCTCGGAAGCGGAAGACCCTGGGATCTTGTAAGAAAGAACGGCGGTCTCAACATCGTTCCTCCTTATGCCGAGAAAGGCATCAAGGTCTATAACGGACGTGTCGAGGCTGTAGCGAGCATTCTTGAATTCCTGAAGGGATGCAAGGAGCAGTATGTGTTCATGACCGATTCAAACATCGCTTGCAAGTTTGATTTCTCGGATATGATCCGTGCACATCAGGAGAGCGGTGCCGATGTGACGATCGCATACAAGAATGAGGCGATCCCTTACAGCTTCATGAACATGCAGCTTACACAGACCACCGATCTGTATTACACTCTTGATCTTGACGGAGACAGAGTCGTATCCATCAATACGAATTCCAAGGAATACGGTCCCCAGAATCTTTCAATGAACCTTTACCTTACCGAAAGGGAAAAGCTCATAGAACAGATCGAGAAGGCATATGCGCAGGGACATGTTTTCTATGAGAGAGACGTTCTTGCTCCCATGATCGGAACCGAGAAGATCTGCGGATACGAGTTCAAGGGATACTCCGCAAGGATCAGCGACATGGTAAGCTATTTCGATGAGAACATGAAGCTTCTCAATCCCGAGAATCTTAAGGCTCTCTTTGACGGATCCGATGTCTATACGACCGTCAGGGATGATAACCCGGCAAGATACTGCACCGGTTCCAAGGTTTCAAACAGCCTTATCGCAGACGGCTGTGTCATTGAAGGCGAAGTCAGTAACTGCGTGCTCTTCAGAGGAGTTCATGTCGGAAGGGGAACCAAGCTCAGGAACTGCATCGTAATGCAGGATACCGTCATCGCGGGAAACTGCGATATCGAATACACGATAATGGACAAGGAAGTTAATATCGCAAGCGGAAAGTCTGTCAAGGGTGATAAGACCTTCCCCGTATTCGTGCCCGCCTATAAACAGATACTTTGATCCGGCCCTGTACCGGTAAGGAGGGCCTTCCTTTACGGAAGGCCCTTACATTTTGAAGGAGGAATGATATGGCTGAAAAAGATTGCTCGAAAGAGATAGCTGAACTTAATGAGATAGTGAAAAAATATGACAACATTGTCTTTTTCGGCGGAGCCGGCGTATCCACCGAGAGCGGGATTCCCGATTTCAGAAGTGTGGACGGCCTGTACAATCAGAAATATGATTATCCTCCCGAGACAATACTTTCACACACGTTCTATGTAAGGCATACCGCGGAGTTCTATAAATTCTACAGAGATAAGCTGATAGTCAAGGGCGTAAAGCCCAATGCCGCACATATAAAGCTGGCGGAACTTGAGAAGGCCGGAAAGCTCAAAGCCGTTATAACACAGAATATCGACGGACTCCATCAGGCTGCAGGTTCGAAGAAGGTACTGGAGCTTCACGGCTCGACACTCAGGAACTACTGCATCAAGTGCGGTGAGTTCTATGATATCGATTACATTGCCGACTCAACCGAGAGTGTACCAAAGTGCAAAAAATGCGGTGGAGATATCAAACCCGATGTTGTATTGTATGAAGAGGGACTTGATATGAACACTCTTCAGGAGTCTGTTCATTACATTTCGGAGGCGCAGGTTCTCATAATCGGAGGAACTTCGCTCGCCGTATATCCGGCAGCGGGACTCATCGATTATTTCAAGGGAGATAAACTGGTAGTCGTGAATATGGCGCCTACCGGAAGGGATTCGAGCGCGGATCTCGTCATACCCGCTCCGATCGGAAAGGTATTTTCTCAGATTGAGATCTGAGTTATTTAAGGAGGACATGTACATGTCAGAATCACGCGGACCTGTGGCACCCAAGGACCCCACAGCCAAAAGACCGTTTTATTATGTGATGAGGGATAAGGAGATACTCGGCTATCCCCAGCCCGACGGAAGGGGTATACAGTTCATTTTTGAAAGTGACGGAAGACTCAAGGCTGCCGCAAAGCTTTTCGGAAATCTCGAAGATGAATCCATGCTTGCCGAGCTCGATACCGTAGAGGGACTTAAGAAGCAGGTGCACAGCATCGGCGTATCGGTACAGAAGTCCGGTGAACCCGTTAAGGTAAAGTTCTGTTTCCAGATGTACGGAAAGAAAGATCCCTACAACTCGGGAACCACACTTGCAATGGAACTCGATTCCGACGGAATGGAGATGGTCATGGATCTTTCTCTTTTCGACTGGTCGGATGATGACAATGTTCCCGGACAGATCCGTTTTGAATTCCCCGAGCCCGGCCTTCAGGCCAAGGTCTCTGTCGCATTCTATCTTAACGACGGATATACCGCGCCCGAGCTTAAGGATGACAAGGAAGTTGACACTTCAAGCGAGAATTATAAGAAGATGATCGGAAAGTCCCTTATGCAGAAGGGCAACATCCATCGTCTTAAGGCGGCCATCGATAAGGCACGTAAGGGAGAAAAGGTTGAGGTCGCTTTCATCGGCGGATCCATTACCCAGGGTGCCGGAGCCATACCGATCAATACAAGCTGCTATGCATATAATGCTTTCAAGGGATTCTGTGACATTGCGGGCAGGGGATACGAAGACAACGTGGGATATACCAAAGCAGGTGTCGGCGGAACTCCTTCCGAACTCGGAATGCTGCGTTACGATCACGATGTCACCGAAGATGGAAAGAAACTCCCGGATGTTGTTGTCGTGGAATTTGCCGTTAATGACGAAGGAGACGAAACGCAGGGCGAGTGCTTCGATTCTCTTGTGAGAAAGATTTACAACAGTCCTCAGAAGCCTGCAGTTATCCTGATCTATTCCGTATTTGTGGACGGCTATAATCTTCAGGACAGACTTAAGCCCGTGGGCGAAGCGTATAACCTTCCCATGGTCAGCATCAAGGATGCGGTTTATGACCAGTTCTATCTGAGTGTGGAAGAGGGCGGCGTAGTCGGCAAGAACCGCTACTTCTACGATATGTATCATCCCACCAACACGGGACACCGCATCATGGCGGACGGCCTGATCAATATCTTTAAGATAGCCGATGAGTCCGAGGATGAAGCAGACCTTGATATCACAGGCATCACACCTCCGAAGGGCGGAGAGTTTGAAGGGGTTTATCTTGTCGACAGATTCAATATCGACTCTGCACCTGCCGTTATTTCCTATGATAAAGGCGTATTTGGAATAAACAGCCCCGAGGTTCAGGCAGTCGAAAGAAATATGGACTTGAGCGTGACTCCCGAATTTGCCGGCAACTGGTTCTACGACGGAAAGAGTGATTCGGATGTTGTCTTCAGGGCAAGGATGAAGTTCAGCGCACTCCTTATCGGATACATGGATTCCGCATCACCCGAGGTAGGATGTGCCGAGGTTTATGTGGACGGTGAAAAGAAGCTCGACATAGATCCCCATATCATCGGCTGGCAGCACGCCAATGCGCTGATCGCATTCAGGGGCGGTCCCGCAAAGGAAAGAGATGTCGAGATCAGGATTCCCGAAAAGGATAAGAGATTTACGATCCTCGGTTTCGGAATAGTCGACTGAAGAAAAACATAATGAATAAAACGGAGACGGTTCCGGTGTTTCAAAAAATTCTGAAACACCGGAACCGTCCCTTTGTTTTCGTTTGAATCTGACCGGAAAGGCTGCTTATCAGCCAAAGAGCATATCGCGATCGTATCTGTAATCGTAATCGTCGGAACCGAGGTTTTCTTTTTCGATCAGTCTCATTGCATAATCTTCGGAGAAGTTATACTCACGCGCAAAGCTGAGGATATTCTTTTCACGATATTCGTCAAGGTCATTATGAAGATAGCGGCAGTAATCAGTCCAGAATCTTCCGTCCTCTTTGAGAATGGGCGCTGCATCGGGATAGACCTCGTATACCAGATCCGTGGGTACGTTTTTCAGACTCAGGTCGTATGCGGTTATCCACTTGTCGGGCATCGAAAATGCAAATACGAGATACCATACGCTTACGAATACGGTGATGATCCTGAAGTAGGGAATGTTCTCCCTGAAGATTCCTGCGATCAGGATTGTGGTCCATACGGTGAGTATCACGAGGAGCCAGAGTACATAAACCCTGAGGTGTGAAAGACCGTATACTCCGACATACAGATACATTCTGAGTGCGGATGATGCGATCATCACATAGGTACATACACTGATGATGAGCAGGATGGCCTTAAGGACTTTATTATCGGCAAAGTGTTTTTTGCAAAATGACACGAGTATCAGGTTTAGTATGGTGACCGCAAGGAGCTGGTAAAAACCTTCGTGTGCATACTCGGCGTAGGTATAGCCTTTGGGAAGCTCCATCTGTCCTACGAGATATACGAACTGAATTCCACTGAAAAGAAGATATACAACCGCTATCAGGCTGTTAAAGGTGATCGCAACGACTGCATCGAATTTCTTCGGTGCGGATGATTCGGGGAAAATTTCCGCGGGAAGGCATGCCGTCCAGGCGTAAAAAGCAAGGAATGACAGGACGAACTTGAAAGGGATACCAAACCAGTCTTCGGTGAGCTCGGGAAGATGGATACAGTCAAGGATATCTTCGACTATGTTTCCGAAGACAAGATCGGCCGATGAAAGCAGTGCCAGGATGATCCAGAGAAGAGGGATCGCGATGACCAGACCGAGTAAGACGCTCTTTACAGTCTTTTTACCCGCAGATTCCTGCGCGACACCTTCACCGCCCATTCCGGCAGCCGCCATGGCTTTGGCCTGTTTTACCGCTTTGGAGTCCGTGAAGGGCTTTGCGATGTTCTTGAGAGGGACGATCATCAGCTGTCCCAGTTTGCAGAGCATCGCTGTGATCTCCTTTGCTTCCTGGTTGGAGTAGATCTTGAGGAGAAGGCAGGAGAAGATGAGCAGTATTCCCATTCCGCTGCCGAACTGAAGGTCAACGGAGGAACTGATGCACTTGTGGATGGAAAGGAGCATAAGGACTATGCAGTAGAACAGCTTGATGTCAAACTTTCCGTCAAGATTTCTGATGAGACTCTTGCCCATGCTCTTGCAGTCCCATGCAAGGATCCCGAGTGTTGATGCCATGAAAAGCGGATATGTTACCGATGCCCGGTTTCTGTATATGAACAGTATGGCCAGTGCCGCCCATAAAAGAGCTTTTTTGAATGATCGTTTGTATCGAAAGATTTCCATAATGATTCTCCTGAGATTAGTTTCCTTTCCGGTATTCGAGCAGGTCGCCGGGCTGGCAGTCCAGTGCCCTGCACAATTTGCAGAGTGTGTCTACTTTGACGGCTTTGGCTTTGCCGGTTTTTAAGATTGACATGTTCGCCACAGTGATCCCGACCCTGTCGGCGAGTTCACTGACGCTCATTTTTCGTCTGGCGAGCATTACATCTATGTTGAATATGATCTTGTCTTCATCCATAGCCCGCCTCCTATATTGTCAGGTCGTTCTCGGCCTTCATCTCGGCCGCTTTCTGAACCAGATGTGACAGAGCGGCACAGCCCACCGAAACGGAAACACCGAGAAAATCTATTACCAGCGATCCAAGCAGCATTCCCGGGTGATTCATGCTGAGGAAGAATAAAACGATGTTGCCGATGAAGAAAAACACTGTGTCTCCAAGTGCGAGATAGGCCATGATCTTAAGATAGTGTGCGTTTTCCTGCGAGAATGAGTTATCGTCCATTATGTTCCTGGATATCTTCCATCCGAAAAAGAGGAAGATGTAGCAGGGGACGGCGGTAAGAAGGAGAAATACCATCCAGGGGGTAAACATATACGAAAATTCCGGATTGCGTATTACTATATCCTTGCCGATAATGGGGATGATGCCGAAATAAACGACTCCCACACAGAAGAATAATCCGAATACTCCGAATCCGAGCAAAATGCCCTGTATCCATCTCGCTAAGTTTTTCTGTGTCATAACAGCCTCCGTTTATGCCCGGGTTAAGGTGAGCCCGGTAATGATCATGATCTGTGAGGGCTTTGACTGCCCTTCGTGAGACAATATAGCACCCGGAATATTGTATGTCAACACAAAATTATCGTAACACGATAAAATATTTCTGAATCAAAAGAAATACTTATCGTATATCCTGCTTAAAAATGCGGTTATCGGTACCCGGAAAAGGTTATTTTTCCTAATAAATGCATTTTTAGATAATAAAACTCTTGCTTTGCCGTGTTTCAGATGATATATTGAAACTCCGTGATATATTTTCCTTGCTCACCTTCGGGGTGGGCCAGAGACCAAAAGGAGGTAACAGCATGAACAAGTATGAATTAGCTGTCGTTATTAATGCTGTAATTGATGACGACGCACGTGCCGCTGTACTTGAGAAGGTCAAGAAGTATGTGACCAGATTCGGCGGACAGATCGCGGATGTAGAAGAGTGGGGCAAGAAGAAGCTCGCTTACGAAATCCAGAAGATGACAGAAGGCTATTACTACTTCATTCATTTTGATGCTGACGGAACCGCAATTTCCGAGCTCGACAGTCGCATCAGAATCATGGACGGCGTCATCAGATACTTATGCATTAGACAGGACGAAGCATAAGGAGAACACTATATGAATAAAGTTATTTTAATGGGAAGACTCACAAGAGATCCCGAAGTCAGCAGTTCAACAACAGGAACGACTTTTGCCAGGTACAGTATCGCGGTGGACCGCAGGTTTAAGCGTGATGGCGAGCCTGATGCAGACTTTTTCAACTGTACTTCCTTCGGCAAGCAGGCCGAGTTCGTTGAGAGATATCTCAAGAAGGGTACCAAGGTTGTGGTTTCCGGAAGACTCCAGAACAACAACTACACCAACAAGGAAGGACAGAAGGTTTACGATGTCCGCATCATGGTCGAGGACATTGAATTCGCTGAGAGCAAGAATGCTTCATCCGATGGATCATTCTCTTCAGGATCCGCTTCATCGGGATCTTCAAACGGAGGAAATGATTTCCTCAACGTTCCCGACGGACTTGTAGAAGAGCTCCCATTCAGTTAACTCGTTAAGATTTGCAGGAGGCAATCATGGCATTTACCAAATCTGAGAGACCTGAAGGCCCCGCCAAGAGAAGAGGCGGCATGCATGCCAGACGCAGAAAGGTCTGCGTATTCTGTGGCAAGGATAATGTAATTGATTACAAGGATGCTAATAAGCTCCGTAAGTATATCTCCGAGGGAGGAAAGATCCTTCCCCGCCGTATCACCGGAAACTGCGCTAAGCACCAGAGAGAGCTTACCACAGCTATCAAGCGTGCACGCCAGATGGCAATCCTTCCTTACACCCAGGATTAATTCAGGTTTTGATCAAGACATAAGGCCCGGATCGTTAAGATCCGGGCTTTAATTTTTTCCAAATTGGTAAAATTCAACCTCTGATATCTTTAAATTGTGTAAAAATTTGTAATTTTTGGCATATTTTTGTGAATTATCCCATTGAACTTATATGCATAAATAGGTATTATAATATGTATCTATTTTGTGATAATTGTCTGTATTATTCTGTATTCGGTCGCAAAATATATTAATACTCAACAAATAGCTCAATAAAACGGAGGGGAGAAAATGGCTAGCGGAACAGCGTCGTTAAAGAGGGACGACAAACTGACATTTTTTTCGAAGATGAGTACCAAGATCACGCTTCTGATCAGCGCGATCGTATTTGTGCTTGTGCTCATTGAGATACTGGTTGCCACCAAAAGGGCATCCGGTGCAATGGAAGAAACATATCTCAACTATGCACAGAATCTTGCGGAAGAAGCTGCAATAGGAGTTGACTTTGCAACCGAATTCGGTGAAAAGGCTTACGGCGGATATGCCATGAACCTCGCTCAGGAAGCAGCCATTTCCATTAACTTCTCAAGAGAGTTCGGTGAGACCGTCTATAAGGCTTATGCGCAGAACCTCGCAGAGGAAGTTGCCAAGGCTATCGATGCTTCTGACGGCGGAAATCTGAACGCTCTCCTTAGGGATGTTCATATAATCGGCGTTGAAGGTTCATATGCATACATGGTATCCCCCACCGGTGTCATGCTCTGGCATCCTACCGCAGAGAAGATCGGCGGTCAGGTCGAGAATGCGGCCGTAAAGGGCATCGTGGCAGATCTTCAGGCCGGCAAGACCGTGGAGAACGGATCCGTTCTTTATGAGTATAAGGATGCACTCAAGCTTGCGGGCTATGCATTCACCGCGGACGGAAATATCCTTATCGTCACCGCAGATTATGACCAGTTCATGAAGATCGATTATGATACCCTTCTCGGAAATATCACCATTGACGGTGTCGAAGGTTCATATGCTTACATGGTCGCTCCCGACGGAACAATGCTCTGGCATACCAATCCCGAGAAGATCGGACAACCCGTTGAGAATGCAGCGGTAAAGGGCATCGTAGCAGACCTTCAGGCAGGTAAGACCGTTAATGACGGTTATGTCGTTTATGATTACAAGGGAGCTTTCAAGCTTGCAGGTTATTCCTTTACCGATACCGGTAATATCGTTCTTGTAACCGCCGACTATGACAAGCTCATCAATATAGATTACAGCAGACTCATCGGTGCGATCGAGATGTCGGGTGTTGAGGGATCCTATGCATATATGGTCTCTCCCGACGGAACGATGCTCTATCACACCAATTCCGAGAAGATCGGACAGCCCGTTGAGAACGCGGCCGTAAAGGGTATCGTGGCGGATCTCCAGGCCGGCAAAGAAGTTCCCAACGGATCATGTACGTATGAATACAAGGGTTCCTACAAGGTAGCCGGTTACGCATTTACCGGAAACGGAAACATAGTCATTGTTACCGCCGACAGGGACAAGATGATGGTAGGCGTTGATTCAATGAAGACAACGCTCATCATTACCGGAATCATCTTCCTCGTAGTAGCTGTGATCCTTGTTGCAATATTTACCATTGTTTTGCTCCAGGCACTCGACCATCTTGTTCCCGTTATCAACAAGACCGCAAATTATGACTTTACCGAGGATTCAAATTCCAAGGCTCTTGAAAAGAGAGGCGATGAAGTCGGTATAATCGCAAGGGCTATAGGTAAGACGAGAGACAATCTCCGCACCATGGTCGAATCCATTGCACAGGCGGGTACAAGCATCGACACCAACGTAGGATCTCTCCAGGCTACGATCGACAATGTCGGAAGGGTTTGCGAAGACAACTCCGCAACAACACAGGAGCTTGCGGCAGGCATGCAGGAGACTGCAGCTTCCACCACCACCATCGCGCAGAATATCGCGAATGTTCAGGATAACGCACGCGGCATTGACCAGCTTGCCGACGAAGGAAAGAAGCTTTCGAACGAAGTACTCGAGCGTGCCGGAGAACTTGCCGCAACAACTGATAAAGCAAGCAAAAAGACCATCGAGATCTACGAGAGCGTTAAGGTTAAGTCCGAAGAAGCAATCGTTGCATCCCAGGCGGTCAACAAGATCAATGAGCTCACCGGAACCATTATGGCGATCTCTTCACAGACCGGACTTCTTGCACTCAATGCTTCAATCGAGGCTGCAAGAGCGGGTGAAGCGGGACGCGGATTTGCGGTTGTCGCATCCGAGATCAGTAACCTTGCAACCCAGACCTCCGAAGCTGTCAAGAACATCGGCGGAATCGTTGATGAAGTCAACAGTGCGGTTGAACAGATGTCTGACTGCCTGACCCAGACCACGGGCTTCCTTGAGACCAACGTTCTTTCGGATTACGAGGAATTCGGCAAGGTAAGCGAACAGTACAAGAACGATGCCGATACCTTCGGAAAGAGCATGAATGAGATCAGGACCAACATCGGCCAGCTCGCTTCCGATATCGGTAAGATCGCGGATGCGATCGGCGGAATCGATTCCACCGTTACCGAGGCATCCCACGGTGTCGTAGAGATCGCCGAAAGAAGCAGTGAGATGGCATCCGATACCACCGACAGCATCAACAAGGTCGAAGAGTGCAAGAAGGTCGTTTCGGACCTCAACGATATCATCAATCAGTTCACACTCTGATAAGCCGTAAAACGCATAGTAAAAGCCCGCCGGACCGTAACGGTCCGGCGGGCTTTTTGTCTGTGTCCGATCAGTTGCTGCTTTCTCTTTCGAGTGACTCTTTGATGAACTTCATAAGCTCATCTACGGGAATGCCGTGTACGATGGATGCCTCTTCGAGTGTTTCCATCATTGCTGCGGGGCAGCTGATGCAGTGCATTCCTGCTTCCATGAGAACGGGAATGACTTCGGGCTTGGTCTGCATGATCTCTCCGAGAGTCATGTCGGGTCTGATACCGAATACCTCGAGGACATTCTCTTCGGCTTTATCTGTATTGTTGTTTTCAATATTTTCGGTGCTCATGATGATCTCCGTAAAAAATCTGTTTTTTGTATCTGAATAGACAGTATATCCCATATGTTGTGATTTTAACAACAGGGAATTTTTTGACCGTGAAAAAAGGACTTCCGGAACAGGATTGTATACACAAAAAACTCCCATTTTACGGGCTTTGTACGTAAAAAAGTACACGGCACTGCCTTGACTAATGTATACAATTTTAACTATAATGAATTCACTTGACGAAGTGGGACTAGAGACCGTTTTCGTCCAACAAATTTTTTTTATTTCAATAGGAGGTACTACTAAATGGAAAGACCTGAATGGCAGGATTTCAAAACAGGTAAGTGGGACAAAGAAGTAAATGTCCGTGACTTCATCCAGAGAAACTATCATCCCTATGACGGCGATGAGAGCTTCCTTGCAGGACCTACACAGGCTACCAAGGATCTTTGGGCACAGGTCCTTGATCTTCAGAAGAAAGAAAGAGAAGCAGGCGGCGTTCTTGATATGGACACCAAGGTTGTTTCAACCATCGTTTCTCACGGCCCCGGATACCTTGACAAGAGCAAGGAGAAGATCGTTGGTTTCCAGACCGACAAGCCTTTCAAGCGTTCACTCCAGCCTTGGGGCGGACTCAGAATGGCAGAGAAGGCATGTCAGGATAACGGATATGAGATGGATCCCGAAGTATCCGCTTTCTTCGCAGTAAACCGTAAGACTCACAATGAGGGATGCTTCGATGCATATACCCCCGAGATGAGAGCTTGCCGTACTTCTCACATCATTACCGGTCTTCCCGATGCTTACGGAAGAGGCCGTATCATCGGTGACTATCGTAGAGTAGCTCTTTACGGAATCGACAGACTTATCGAGGACAAGGAAGAGCAGAAGCTTTCCACCGATTACGTTATGACCGATGATGTCATCCGTCTTCGTGAAGAGCTCAGCGAGCAGATCAAGGCTCTCAAGATGATGAAAGAGATGGCTGCATCTTACGGATGCGATATCTCCAAGCCCGCTGCTAACGTACAGGAAGCTATCCAGTGGACCTACTTCGGATATCTTTCATCCGTTAAGGAGCAGAACGGCGCAGCAATGAGCCTTGGCCGTACCTCCACTTTCATTGATATTTACGCTGAGCGTGACCTTGCAAACGGAACCTTCACCGAGGAAGAGATCCAGGAATTCGTAGATCACTTCATCATGAAGCTTCGCTGCGTCAAGTTCGCAAGAACTCCCGAGTACAACCAGATCTTCGCAGGCGATCCCGTTTGGGTTACCGAGTCTCTCGGCGGCGTAGGCGTTGACGGAAGACACATGGTTACCAAGACCTCTTTCCGTTATCTTCACACCCTTGAGAACCTTGGTGCGGCTCCCGAGCCCAACCTCACCGTTCTCTGGTCAACCAGACTTCCCCAGAACTGGAAGAAGTACTGCGCTAAGATCTCCATCACCACATCTTCCATCCAGTACGAGAACGACGATCTCATGAGAGTTGTTCACGGCGATGATTACGGTATCGCATGCTGCGTATCCTCCATGGTCATCGGTAAAGAGATGCAGTTCTTCGGAGCACGTGCTAACCTTGCTAAGTGTCTCCTTTACGCTCTCAACGGTGGTATCGATGAGGTTACCAAGAAGCAGATCGGACCTAAGTATCGTCCCGTTACCGGCGATGTTCTTGACTATGATGATGTTATGGACAAGTTCATGGACATGATGGAGTGGCAGGCTGAGGTTTACGTTAACACCCTCAACATCATCCACTACATGCACGACAAGTACTGCTATGAGAGAGCAGAGATGGCTCTTCATGACAAGAACGTTAAGAGATATTTCGCAACCGGTATCGCAGGTCTTTCGATCGTTGCCGATTCCCTTTCCGCTATCAAGTATGCGAAGGTTGAAGTTATCCGTGACGAAGACGGAATCATCACCGACTTCAAGACCACCGGTGAGTTCCCTAAGTACGGAAACGATGATGACCGCGTAGACGAGATCGCTCAGGATATCGTACACAAGTTCATGACCGCTGTAC
The DNA here is from genome assembly GCA_016285265.1 of Lachnospiraceae bacterium. Taxonomy (GTDB): domain Bacteria; phylum Bacillota; class Clostridia; order Lachnospirales; family Lachnospiraceae; genus AC2028. The sequence goes on along the minus strand of JAEEQL010000018.1, from coordinate 17,398 downwards.
GTCGTCACCACACCTACAGAGATGGTGTTCCTACCACCTCCATCCTTACCATCACTTCCAACGTTACCTACGGTAAGGCAACCGGTAACACTCCTGACGGACGTAAGAAGGGAATGCCTTTCGCTCCCGGTGCTAACCCTATGCACGGCCGTGATACCCACGGTGCTGTTGCATCACTGTCATCCGTATCCAAGCTTCCTTTCAACGATGCTCAGGACGGAATCTCCAATACCTTCACCATCATCCCCGGTGCACTCGGCAAGGATGACAAGGTATTTGCAGGAGACATTGATGTCGATCTCAGCAAGTAATAGGTTCTGATAAGTTGCAAATCCCCGAAGGCTACGCACCAAAGGAATGCATTACGGATCTTTTGTAAGCGGACCGCATGGTGCCTTGGCCGGAAGGGACTGAATATACAAATTTACGGAAAGGATACTCTTATGGATCAGAAAGACATGATAGATGATCTTGTGAAGATGCTCGACAGCGGTTTTGAAAACGGGACCGGTCATGTGAATGTTGACACCTCCGAAGATCAGACAGATGTAAAGGATGTCACGACCATGGGTTGCACGGATTGCTCCAGAACCCCTTTGGCTTGCAGCGTTCCGACTCTCCATCAGGGTATCGATGACTATCAATAATCCTAACAGGAGGAAAAACAAATGGCAGCAGAAGCAGCTACAGCACAGGTTAACAACCTTGTAAATCTTCTCGATGGTTATGCTACCAAGGGTGGCCACCATCTTAACGTAAACGTTCTTAACAGAGATACTCTTCTCGATGCTCAGCAGCATCCCGAGAACTATCCTCAGCTCACCATCCGTGTTTCCGGATACGCTGTTAACTTCATCAGGTTAACTCCCGAGCAGCAGGCAGACGTTATCTCCAGAACCTTCCACGAGTCTATCTGATCGCTGGAGATCATGAGAAAGTATGGGCCCGAAAGCTTACGCTTCGGGCCCGTTTTTAAAAGGAGAATCAGATGATAGGTCACATTCATTCTCTTGAAAGCTTCGGAACCGTAGACGGACCCGGCACAAGGTTCGTTGTATTTTTCAAAGGCTGCCCCATGAGATGCGCTTACTGTCATAACCCGGATACCTGGGAGATGGCGGGTGGCACCGATATGGAGGCAAAGTATATCCTCGAGCAGTATCACCGTAACGAGAGCTTCTATCAGAACGGCGGCGGTCTGACCGTTACCGGCGGAGAACCCCTCGTGCAGATAGATTTCCTTCTCGAGCTTTTTGAGCTCTGCAAAAAGGACGGTATCCACACCTGTCTCGATACATCGGGAATAATGTTCAATCCCGATAATGCCGAGCTTATGAAGAAATATGACAGACTCTGCGAACTGACCGATCTTGTAATGCTCGATATCAAGCATATCGATAATGAGCATCATAAGAGTCTTGTAAAGCAGCCCAATACCAATATACTGAAATTCCCGTTCTATCTTCAGGAGAAGAATGTAGACATGTGGATACGCCACGTCATCGTTCCGGGTCTTACGGATGATGACAAATATCTGTACGAACTCGGATATTTCATCGGACAGTTCCACAATCTGAGGGCACTCGATGCTCTTCCTTATCACGACATGGGTAAGAAGAAGTATGAGGAACTCGGAATAGATTATCCCCTCAAGGATGTAAAACCTCTCGATCCCAAGGTCCTTCTGGAAAAGAAAAAGGTTATCCTTGACGGTATAAGGAAGAGACGTGAGGAGCTTACCGCAGCGGGAGAGGTATTCACGCATTCCTAAATGATTTGGCTTAACTAACTATGATTAGTCTGGGCTAATTACTCTTTTTCTTGTAATAGTCAGACAATTATATTACTATAATACAGACGGATAAGTAGGGTATCCAGGAGTCCGAACGGACAATTTTTTTAGGAGGTGTTATTATGGCTTATAAGATTGGTGACGGATGTATCTGCTGCGGTTCTTGCGAGGCTCAGTGCCCCGTTGGAGCTATCTCAATGGCAGACGGAAAGTTTGAGATCGATCCCGAGAAGTGCATCGACTGCGGAGCATGCGCAGGACAGTGCCCTGTAGGTGCTATCGAGCAGGCTTGATCCATATAAGACTAAAGCGCAAGTGCTTAGCACTTGCGCTTTTTTTTATTCTCATTCGAAACCCTGGGCAAAGCTTATTCTTCTGAGCCCTGACTCTTTAGTTTTTCTTTTTCATCCTTGCTCATATTGGCAAACTTGGTATACTCGGGCAGCCATACAAGAGGGAATTCGTCTACGGGGCCGTTTCTCTGCTTCGCAATGATGATGTCGGATACGTTCTTTCTCTTGGTATCCTTGTTATAGTAATCCTCGCGGTAAATGAACATTACGATATCGGCATCCTGCTCGATCGCACCCGATTCACGAAGGTCGGAGAGCATGGGCTTGGGAGGTTTACGGCTCTCGACGGTTCTCGAAAGCTGTGAGAGTGCGACAACGGGGATCTCGAGCTCACGTGCAAGTCCCTTAAGGTCTCTTGAGATCTGGGAGACCTCCTGCTGTCTGCTTTCCGCACGGCCGGAGCCCTGCATCAGCTGGAGATAGTCGATGAAGATGATATCGAGCTTGCCTGCTGCTTTAAGCCTTCTGCACTTAGCCCTTACTTCGGATACCGAGATGCCCGGGGTATCGTCTATGAAGAGCTTGGACTTTCCGAAAAGGCTTCCGCTCTCTGTTATCTTCTGGTAGTCGTCGCCGGATACCTTGCCGTTTCGAAGGAGTGAGACGCTGACCCTTGAATTCATGGCCATAAGTCTGTTGGCCAGCTGGGTCGAGCTCATTTCCAGCGAGAAAATTCCGACGCCCTTATTGCCCTTGAGGGCCATATGCTCGGCGATATTGAGCGCAAATGCGGTCTTACCCATGGAAGGTCTTGCCGCTATGAGTATGAAGTCGGATTTCTGGAATCCCGATGTAAGGAAATCAAGATCGGCAAATCCCGTAGCAAGGCCGGTAACGGTTCCCTGGTTACGGTATGCGATCGCTACGTTTGAAAGCGCTTCATAGAAGATGTCGTCGATGGGCTTGATGTCCCTTACGACCCTTGACTGGGTGGCTTCGAAGATCTTCTTTTCCGCCTCGTCAAAAAGCTGTGTTGTGTCGGTTTCGTCACGGTATCCTTTTTCCGCGATCGCCTCGGCCGCACTTATAAGGCTTCTGCTTTCGGCCTTGCGGTGAACGATCTCCGCGTAGTACGTAGCATTGGCACTGGTGCTGGTAGCCGAATCCTTCATGATATCCATGATGAAAGCGAGGTTTGCGACATTCGCGGTCTTCTCGTTTTCACCGAGCTTATCCTTGAGGGTTACGGGATCGACCTTCTGGCCGTTGTTTTCCATCTCGACAATGATGTCGTAGACAGAGCCGAAGATCCTGTTATAGAACTCGTCTCCTGCCTTGATGATCTCCTGGACCTCGGATATGGCCTTGGAGGACATAAGCATACTGGTGAGTACGGCTCTTTCCGCATCATCGTCATGGGGCATTATTTTTTTGATGACATTTTCGCTGAATCCGTCCATATCAAGCCTCTTCGACTTTGACGCTTAAGGTTGCGGTAACCTGGGGATGAAGCTTGACCTGAACATTGTATGTTCCGGGAGCTTTGATCGCATCGTCGAGAACGATCTTCTTCTTGTCGAGAGTGATGCCGTGCTGCTTTGCGCATTCCTCTGCGATCTCTTTGGAAGAGACCGATCCGAATGAACGTCCGCCTGCACCGGTCTTGATGGATGTCTTTACCGAAAGGGAAGCGAGCTTTTCGGAGAGTGCCTGTGCCTCCGCAAGCTTTTCGTCTGCGATCTTCTTTTCGTTTGCTTTCTGGAGCTTAAGGTCGTTGATATTGGCTGCGGTAGCTTCCACGCCTATTCCCTTGGGAAGGATGTAGTTTCTTGCATATCCGTCGCTCGCATTTATGATGTCACCTTTTTTGCCGAGTTTCTTCTCGTCCTGTAAAAGAATAATCTTCATTAGATCTCACCGCTTTCTGTCAAAGAATCAATCGTGTTTTTAAGTTCGCCTATCGCTTCCTCTATCTGCGCACCTTCAAGCTGGCAGGCCGCAACGGAGAGGTGTCCGCCTCCGCCCATATGCTCCATGATGAGCTGGACGTTTACTTCGTCTATGGATCTTGCACTTATATGTATCTTACCCGCAAAGTCCGTGAGAACGAAGCTTGCCTTGATGCCCCTGATGTTGAGGAGCTCGTTCGCTGCCTGTGCTCCGATGAGGGTGGGGCTGGGACAGTCGTCTGCGGTACATACGCTTATCGCATATGCTCCGCGGTAGATCTCGGCCTGTGATACCGTATCCGCCTTAGCCCTGTATTCATCCGCACCTGCGCGGAACATCTTTCTTACTCTTGTTACATCCGCACCGCATCTTCTGAGGAATGCGGCCGCTTCGAAGGTTCTTACGCCGGCCTTGCTCTGGAAGGAGTTGGAATCGACCATGATACCGGAATACATGCAGTCCGCTTCCTCGGGGCGTATCTTGACGTTGTCCGCAGCATACTGGAGTATCTCGGAGATCATCTCACACGCACTCGATGCGTAAGGCTCGATATATGAAAGGGTCGCATTCTCGATGACTTCGCTTCCGGATCTGTGGTGATCGAGAACAACGATGGTCTTGCAGTACTTGATAAGGTCGGGGCATTCCGTGATGGAAGGCTTGTTGACGTCGACCACAACGAGAACGGAACCGGCGTTTGCAAGGTCGATGGCCTGCTGCGAGCTTATCATGACCTCTTCGTATTCCTCGCCTCCGCTTATGAAGGTATCGATAAGGGGCTGGACCTCGCTCGTGGGGTTATCCATGACTATGTAAGCGCTCTTGCCGAGGACCTTGGCGATACAGTAGATACCGACGGCGGCACCGAACGAATCCGCATCGGGACGGCTGTGCCCCATGATGAGGACATTGTCCTTGGCCGTGATGATCTCACGGAGTGCCTGTGCCTTGACGCGGGCCTTGACCCTTGTACTCTTTTCGATGGTCTGTGACTTTCCGCCGTAGTAGGTAACCTGGTCCTTGGTCTTGATGACCGCCTGGTCGCCGCCTCGGCCGAGTGCGAGGTCTATAGCGTTACGTGCGTACTCATAATTCTGTGCATATGTGAGACCGTCCACACCGAGACCGATACTGGTCGTGACTGCCATGGAGTTCTCACCGAGCTTGACCGTCTTGATATCCTGGAGCAGTTCGAAATGTCTGTCCTGCATCTCGGCAATCGCTTTCTTGCGGAGGATCACAAGGTACTTATCCTTCTCGGTCTTACGGCATATTCCGTCGAGTCCGGAGATGTATTTGTTGACCTTTCTGTCTATGAGTGCCGCAAGGAGACTCTGCTTGACTTCCTCGACACTTTCCATAGCCTCGTCGAAATTGTCCAGGTAGATCATTCCGACGCAGAGCGACTGGTCATCGAGTTCCTGAAGTGCGATGTTGAGTGCGGTCTTGTCGAACATGAACATCGCGATGAGATATCCGTTGTAGCCTTCGGCCTCTATCAGGTCGCTGTTTTCGGCCATTTCCTTAAGAGGGATCCTCTTGAGGCGGATGCTGTAATCCCTGCCTTCGTGCTCGATATCGAATTCAGCCTCGTCCGAATCCTCTTCCCTGGGGAGCTTGTCTCCGGTGATGACGGGGAATATGGAGGTGATGGACTTGTTGTATTTCCTGGGTTCGTCGGTGATCTGCTCGAAAGCGATGTTGGTCCACATCACCTTGCCGTCCTCATCAAGGAGGGCATAGGGTATGTCGAGTTCCCTTAAGAGCTTTCTCTGGATCTGCCCGTACTCGGTCGCAAAGCTCACGAGCTCGTTCATGATCATGGGCTTGTTATTGTAGTAGAGAGTAAGGGAAACAATAAAGTAGAAAACGGTAAATACGCAAAGGAGCGCACCTGCCTGAATGCTTACAAGGAATATGGCTGCGTTAACGGCAAGGAGAAGCAGTCCGAGATATATGCTGAAACGCATATAGGATCTTAAATGTCCCTTTACCTTTAAGCGGGTTTTCATCATCCGGTTTTTCCTTTCACAAATAATGAAAAAGACTCAGTACATTATAGCATAAACCCTTGTATAAAAACATATCGAACCTATTATAAAAGGACGGCTTTCGTGTTCCGTCACGCCCGGGTAAAAACCTGCGGCGGAACATGAAAACCGTCCTTTGATCTTATGAAAACGAATGTTATTGATCACTTTCCGGCCTTGATCTTTTCAAGTGCGCCGGTGCCGATCAGGCACTCGTGATCCCTGTCGAGGAATGAGGCTCCCGATTTGGGGACGATCCGCGCTTTTCCGAACTCGGATGCCGCCTCGGCAAAGTTCATCGCCATGGCATATTCCTCGCCTTCCACGGGGATGACCAGAAGGTATCTGCCGGTGGAGGTGTTCTTGTAAAGGGATGTATCGCCGCTGTATGCGAGGCCTGCGGATGCGAGATCGTAGAGGTCTCCGATCATATCGAAGGTTATGGTCACGATGCAGCCGCCTTCGCGGATACGCTCTTTTTCCTTTTCGAGGGTCTCAAAGAAGGGCTTGCCGAAATCGGTAACATTCTTTCTGACAGAAGGCTTGGCCGGAGAATGCTTGCGATCCCTGAAAACGGGAGCACCGGTCTCAATACCTTCATCATCGTCGTCGATATCGTCCGCATCATCGCCGTATTCGGGTGTGATGCCCTCGGCTGAGTGCTCGGGTGAGAATCTGGAGAATCTCGTGTCGAGCTCCTCGGCATCCTCTGCCTTGCTGATGATCACGGAAAGGGAGCCTTCTCCCATGGGAATGGCTTCGATCATTACGGGGTGGTTTTCCCTGGCCCTGAAGTCGATGCCGAATCTTTCGTTGGTCTCTTCGATGATGTCCCTGAAGAGTGCGGTCGCGGCCTCGGATCCGTAGGCGAGGTCGCCCGCATCGATCCAGCGCGATTTCAGATATTCACTTGTAAGGGTACACTTCACCCGAAGGTTACCCAATACCTCAATGTTCACTTATTTTTCCCCCATCTTTTTCAAGATTTTCATATAATATCTGTTTTGCCATAGTGCGTCAAGAAAAATAATGTACAAATACTATACTTGTAGTATATATCGGGCTTTTTTCCGGAAAATATACCCAAATGACACCTGTGTCGGCAAAAATTCGGTAAATTTTCCCATTGAATGGATCCCGCATCCTTTCGGATAATGGCCGTGCATCTTCTTAAAACCCCGGCGGCGGAAAGGGGATGAATCCAAAAAGAGGGCCCCGAAAGGCCCAAAATAACACATTCGATATATCCGCAGCATCCGACCTGCGGATAGAAAGAAACGCATGCAATATCACATTGTCATGGATCGGTTTTCCTTTCTTCTTTCTTTCGCCGGAGATCTTCCTCCAAAATATCTTATGTGGCCAAAATAACCTATAGATCAATAAAATACAGCCCGAACAGATGGGCAGGTTGTCTTTTTGCGAAAAAAGGCAGCCCTTAGATGCGTTTTGCACTGTCCGGACCGATTTGGTCCGATGAGCCGCTTTTAAACAGAGGGTGCCACGGCTCTGCAAGGAAAATATATTCACGGTATATTTGGATTCCTTTTGGATAAGACGGAGCCCGGATCAAGAATACTTATATCAATGGCCATTTACTAAATTTTAATAATTTTCGGTAGTGGTCGAAGGTAAATGTCATGAAGCCGACCCTGTGCCGCAATCACCTGCGGTGCGGGGTCTTTCTTACTTAACGGACGGCTTAAAAAGTAATGACGGATAAGCGCCCTTGTGATAAAATAACTTTGTATGGTCAAGAGGTGCGGCCATTCAATTTTTTGATTGGAATTTTGATATGAAAAAGAGAAAAAATCATGCCATCATGGTGCTGATCCCGATCCTTTTGATCCTTATAGTCGGGGCAGTTACCGTTGGTATTCCTTTATATAAGAAATATTCTTACGGCAAAGATATGGCCGATCTTCACGAGCACTACGGAGTGTCCGGCGACATGGCCGCGATAATCCTTCAGAACGAGCAGACAGCATACCAGGCCCTTGTAAGGGACGGAAGATGTTATTTTGACTATGATACCGTCAGGGCTTTTCTTACCCAGGGTTTCTTTTACGACGGAAATTATAACGGCGGAACCCTTATGTTCACGACCGCCAAGGAAACCTATGAGGTAACGGACGGCTCCAGCTCGTACAGTGTTTCCGGCGTCACCACCGACCTGGGATTTCCTCTTACCCTGAGGGAGAACAACCGTCTGTACATCTCGGTGGATTACCTGAAGATGTTCTGCACATTTACGGCCGAGACTTACGAATGCCGAGTCCAGCTTAACACCCAGTGGGGTACCACGCGTGAGATGCGCACCGTCACCAGGGATACCCAGATCCGCGAAAGAGGCGGCATCAAGAGCCCCATCCTCAGAGAGGTTGAAGAGGGCGAGACAGTCGAGCTTATCGAGGCAATGGAGGACTGGAGCAAGGTCAAGACCTCCGATGCGATCATCGGGTATATCGAGAATAAGAGGATGACCTCTGCCGAGCCCGTTACCGACATGGCACCCATCGCTCCCGCGCTTCCCGAGTACACGACGGTAAGACTTGATACGAGAGTAAATCTCGGTTTCCATCAGATCTCCGGCTTGGGCGGAAACGACACCCTGGGCGAAGCGCTGGGCGAAGCGGTCGGGATCAATGTCATCGCACCCACATGGATATCGATCACCGACGAGCAGGGTTCGTTAAGGAACTTCTGCTCCGCCGATTATGTCGCGAAGTGTCACCAGAAGGGACTTAAGGTCTGGGTTGTTGTCGACAATTTCAATTATGCGAATGAGAACGGCTTTGATCTGGATGAGACGCTTCTTTTGTCCGACACGGTAAGGAGAAGGAAGCTCGCCTCGGATCTTGTCGCAGCCGTTATTGAAGTCGGTGCCGACGGACTGAATTTCGACTTCGAGGGAATGCCTGCGGAAAGCAGCGATTATTTTGTACAGTTCCTCAGAGAAACTTCCGTACTCTGCAGACAGAGCGGAATATGCCTTTCGACGGATAACTACGTTCCCTATGATTACAATTCACATTACAGGCTCGACCTTCAGGGACAGTTTGTTGATTACGTCCTGATAATGGGCTATGACGAGCACACTCCTTACGGCGGAACCGCAGGAAGCGTATCCAGTCTCGGATTTACTTCGGACGGACTTACGCTCACGCTTGAAAAGGTTCCCTCGGAGAAGATCATCAACGCGGTTCCTTTCTATACCGTCGTATGGACCACCAAGGACGGAGTGACGACAGGAAAGTACCTGACACTCGTAAACCAGGCTGAATATGTTGCAAATCTCGGCATCGCTCCCGTTTGGGATGAGGAGACCTCGCAGAACTACCTTGAGTGGAGGGAAGGAACCACACTTTACCAGGTATGGCTTGAGGATACTTCATCGCTCATGGCCAAGCTCAATGTGATGAACACACTCGACCTCGGAGGAGTCGGAGCATGGAGGATCGGATACGGTACTCCGGACTCGTGGAATCTTCTCAGGGTCTATACATACGGTCAGTAAGCCATTGAAAACAGCGGTCTACAAAATAGAACAGCCCGAAGGCCCGCTTACGGAGAACGATCTTAAGGCGATCGTCGAATGCGGCAGGATCGTAAAGGAAGGCGGACTGGTCGCTTTCCCGACAGAGACGGTATACGGACTCGGCGGTGATGCACTGAACGAAGGCTCCTCCGCGAAGATCTATTCCGCAAAAGGAAGACCCTCGGACAATCCGCTGATAGTGCATATTTCGGATATGGCTTCGCTTGAGAGCATTGTTTCGGAGATCCCCGAAGAATGCAGGATACTTGCAAAAAGGTTCTGGCCCGGACCTCTCACGATGGTCCTTAAGTCATCGGGAAAGGTTCCGAAGCGCACGACGGGCGGACTGGATACGGTCGCCGTAAGATGGCCGGATGACCTCACGGCTCAGCAGCTTATAAGACAGTCCGGCGGATATATAGCCGCGCCGAGCGCCAACATTTCCGGAAGACCGAGCCCTACGGCATTTAAATATGTGCTCGAGGATATGGACGGACGCATCGACGCGATAATAGACGGAGGCGTAAATCCGATAGGACTGGAGTCCACGATAGTCGATCTGTCCGGTGACAGGATCATGGTCCTTCGTCCCGGGTTCATAACAAATGAGATGCTCTCGGAAGCTCTCGGAAGAGAAGTCATAACCGATCCCGCAATTCTTGATCCGGACTGCAAGGACAGACCCAAGGCACCGGGAATGCGGTACAGACATTACGCTCCGAAGGGAGAGGTCAGACCGGTAAAGGGTTCGGATGAAGCGGTTCAGGGTCACATAATCCGTGAACTTGCGAAGGCAAAAGGTGCCGGCAGGAAGACCGGAGTGTTCTGTTCGGCAGAGCATGCGCCCAAATATGACGCGGATGTCATAAGAAGCGCCGGCTCTCTCGATGATGCGGCGGGTGCGGCGCACGAATTCTATTCCGCGCTCAGGGATATGGATGATGAGAATGTCGAAGTCATCTTTGTGGAGAATTTTACGGACCGGGGATTCGGACAGGCTTTCTGGAACAGACTGCTCAAGTCCGCAGGTTCGAAATGGGAGGAATTAAAATGAAAATATCGATCGGATGCGACCATGGCGGATATGCACTTAAGGAGCACCTTAAGAATTATCTGACCGAAAAAGGATATGAGATCCAGGATGTCGGAACATATTCCGAGGACAGCTGTGATTATCCCAAGTTCGCCTATGCTGCGGCAAGACTCGTAGAGAAGGGCGAATGCGAGAAGGGAATTGTTGTATGTACCACCGGAATCGGTGTCAGCATCTGTGCAAATAAGGTACAGGGCATCAGATGCGCTCTCTGCTCGGATCCTTTGAGTGCCAAGATGACCAGGCTCCACAACGATGCCAACATGCTTGCGCTCGGTGCGGGGATCATAGGTCAGAACCTTGCCGAGACAATTGTCGAGACATTCCTTGAGACAGAGTTCTCCGGGGCACAGCGCCACGCAAGAAGGATCAGACAGATCGAAAATCAGGATTAATTAACAGGAGAAGCGGTATGGGAAAAGTAGTTGTAATGGATCATCCTTTGATAAGACACAAGATCGGTTTTATCAGAAGAAAGGAAACAGGAACCAAGGAATTCCGCGAGACCATCGGTGAGATAGCGATGCTCATGTGCTATGAGGCAACCAGGGATCTCAGACTCGAGGACGTTGATATCGAGACTCCCATCTGCAAGACGACCGTCAAGCAGCTTGCCGGCAAGAAGCTCGCAGTCATCCCCATTCTCAGGGCCGGACTCGGAATGGTAGACGGAATGCTTTCAATGATCCCTACCGCCAAGGTGGGACACATCGGACTTTACAGGGATCCCGACACCTCCAAGCCTGTTGAGTATTATTGCAAGATACCCGCAGACTGTGCGGAAAGAGAGATCTTTGTTGTAGATCCCATGCTCGCAACGGGCGGATCCGCATCCGAAGCGATCACAATGCTCAAGGTAAGAGGATGCAAGAACATTCACTTCCTCTGCATCATCGCCGCACCCAAGGGCATCGAGGTATTAAAGGAAGCACATCCCGATGTTGATATCTTCATCGGTTCCGTAGACGAGAAGCTCAACGATCATAACTACATCGTACCCGGACTCGGCGATGCCGGCGACAGGATCTTCGGTACCAAATAATGGATGATAAAAAGAGAGAAGATTATATAAGCTGGGATGAGTATTTCATGGGTGTTGCCCATCTTTCGGGCCTTCGGAGCAAGGATCCGAGCACTCAGGTCGGGTGCTGCATCGTAAGCCGCGATCACAAGATACTCTCAATGGGCTATAACGGTCTTCCCAAGGGATGCAGCGATGACGAATTCCCGTGGGGAAGGGAAGGCAATCCCGGCACCAATAAGTACGCATATGTAACGCATTCCGAACTGAATGCGATACTCAATTACAGGGGAGGATCTCTTGAGGACACCATCCTTTACGTTTCTCTTTTCCCCTGCAATGAATGCGCAAAGGCTATAATACAGGCGGGCATCAAGGAGGTTGTGTACCACAGCGACAAATACGCGGGTACCGACGCCAATGTCGCGGCCAAGAGAATGTTTGACGCAGCAGGCGTGAAATATACCCGGTATGAGGACACAGGCAGGAAGATAGAGATCGATCTATGATGAAAGCTTTGCCCATAAACAGGATACTTAAGAATGCAAAGGTAAGGAGAGGATGCAGAGCCGCGCTCAGCGGATTGCTTGCTCCCATTCTTGTGTTCACCCTTGCTGTGGCGGGCAGGATCGATGTCGAAGCCACGACCCAGCAGCAGATAGATCAGGCCCAGCAGGAAAAAGAAGAACTTGAGGCGCAGCAGCATGCCAACCAGGAGTCGCTCGACGAGCTTAAGACAGAGCAGGGAGAGCTGCAGGTCAAGGTTAACGAGCTGAACGGGCAGCTTGCGGAGATAGGGGACAATCTCCAGACTCTCGAGCAGGGGATGATCGACAAGCAGGCGGAGATAGAGGCCACAAGGCTTGCACTCGAGGAAGCGATCGCAACCGAAGAGTGGCAATACGAATGCATGGTCATCAGAGTCCGCGATATGTACGAAAGAGGAAATCAGGATTATCTGTCCGCGATCCTCGGAGCAAGGTCCTTTTCCGAAATGCTGACCGCAGCCGATTTCTTTGAAAAGATCGAAAGCTACGACAAGAAAAAGCTCGAAGAGTTCAAGGCCAACAGGGCATTCATAGAAGAGCAGAAGGCGCGTCTCGAGATGGAACAGGCCGAGCTTGAGAGCCTTCAGCAGCAGACCGTCGAACAGCAGAATATGGTCAGTGGTATAATATCCGAGACAAGAAACGTGATGAGCGTTTATGCCGACCAGATAGAGGATGCCGAAGCTGCCGCACTTGCATACGAAGCCGCCATCAAGGCAAAGGAAGCCGACATAGCTTACCTTAAGCAGAGACTTGCCGAGGAACAGGCTCTTTCGAGAGCTGCCGCAAACGGCGTTTGGAGGGATATTTCCCAGGTGACCTGGGAGGAAAATGACAGATATCTTCTGGCCAACCTCATATACTGTGAGGCGGGCGGCGAACCTTATGACGGACAGGTTGCCGTCGGAGCCGTCGTTATAAACAGGCTGCTCAGCGCAAGATATCCCGATACACTGACAGGGGTAATTTACCAGAGGGGCCAGTTTTCACCCGCGGGAAGCGGAAGACTGGCGATCGCACTCGCACAGAACAAAGCGACATCCAGCTGTTACCAGGCGGCGGACGAAGCAATGTCGGGAGTGACGAATGTCGGAACATGTGTCTATTTCCGGACACCGATAGAGGGACTTACCGGAATTCAGATAGGACATCATATATTTTACTAAGGGGGTAACATACGGATGAAGCTGTTACACATAGCGGACGTTCATCTTGATTCCAAAATGGAATCCAAGCTGGACAAGTCCAAGGCTTCTTTGAGGAGGGATGAGCTGCTGGACACGTTCTGCGGTATCGCAGACTATGCCGATGAGAACGGAGTAAGTGCCGTGATCATAGCGGGAGATCTATTCGATACCAGGAATGTAAGAGTGGGAGCGGTGAACCGCGTGAAAGCGGCATTCAATTCCCATCCGGATGTAACCTTTATATATCTCAAGGGAAATCATGACGAGGCTGCGTATTTCGAGGGAGACTACCCCGGAAATCTCATCATTTTCGATAAGGCCGGCATTGACAGCTTAAGTCTCAAGACCGCTTCGGGAAAAGCTGTGAACATCATCGGAATAGTGCCGGGCGAGGACGGATTTGACAAGGCATACACCGAGCTCAATCTCGATTATGATGCGATGAACATCGTTACGATGCACGGAGCTGTCGGTGAATACCAGGGTAAGGATAAGGCTGAGAACATCGACCTTTCCAGACTCAGGAACAGAAATATCGACTATCTTGCACTCGGTCATTACCATATCTTCACAGAGGGCGAACTTCCTTCAAGAGGAAAGTACTGTTACCCCGGATGCCCCGAAGGAAGAGGGTTTGACGAGTGCGGTGAGCATGGCTTTGTTATCATTGATATAGATGATGACAGTCTTTCTTTCAAAACATCTTTTGTTCCCTTTGCAAAAAGAAATATCTATGAGATCGAAGCTGATATCTCGGATTGCATGACTACTCCCGAGATCGACAGCCGTATCGGCGAAGCGATAAAGGGCTCTCCCGCAACGTCGGACGATCTTGTCAGAATAGTCCTTAAAGGCGAAACCGCGGTTGATGCTGAAAAAGATATCGAGCATGTCAGAAGACAGGTGTCCGGAAGATTCTTCTACGGAGAAGTGAAGGATCAGACCAGAGTCGCCATCGACTACGATGAATACCTCCACGAAGCATCCCTTAAGGGAGAACTGGTAAGACTTCTTAAGGAAGAAGACCTTACCGAGGATGAAAGAGGACTTATCGTAAGATGTGCCGTACAGGCTCTTAAGGGGGAGGACATCAGTTTATGAAACTCGTTTCTTGCCATATAGACAATTTCGGAAAGATCTCCGGCGAGGACAGGGATTTTTCCGCAGGACTCAATTGCATCTGCACAGATAACGGAACCGGAAAATCGACACTGGCGTCATTTATCAAGGTCATGCTCTACGGCTTTTCCGGTGAGAAAGTAAGAAAGAACGAATACGAGAACGAAAGAAAGTTCTTCAGGCCCTGGCAGGGCGGAACCTACGGCGGTAATCTCACCTTCGAAAAGGACGGGGTGAATTACTGCATCTACAGGACCTTCGGAACCAAAGAGTCGGAAGACGTTCTCAAGATAATGAATACCGAGACCGGTATGGCTGATCATTCCTTCGAGCCTGTTCCCGGAATCGCACTTTTCGGGATCGATGCGGACTCCTTTGAAAGAACGGCATATGTATCGCAGCAGGATTGCGCAACGAGCGTAACGGGCGACATCAGCGCCCGTATCGGCGGCGTCTCCGAAAAGGACGACGATATGAGAAGATATGCCGCTGCGGACGAGATCCTCAAGAAGGAAAGCGACAGACTTAATCCTTCGAGAGCAACCGGTCTTATCAACAAGGAGGAGAACGAACTCTCCAAATTAAAGGATCTGTTCAGGAACATCGATTCGCAGAAGGGGCTCTGTGTCGAACTTTCATCGAAGGCCGAACAGGCTGCGGTCAAGTCTGAGGAAGACAGAAAGTCGCAGATAAAACTCAAGAACAGACTTGATGCTCTGAGAAAGTATTTCGATCTCAAGGAGCAGAAGGACAATTACGATAATCTTAAAGAAGCACGCGAGAAAGCGGAGAATGAGCTTCGCAGTGCCAAGAGCATCTTCGAGGGAACCATCCCCACTCAGGAAGAGGCTGAAAAATGGGTCGAAACTTCTATTGCGCTCAGAGACGATGAGAAGGAGTTAAGATCCCACGATCTTACTCCCGCGGAAGCAGAAAGGCTTGAAGAAGAAACCAGAAAATTTGCAAAGAAGATTCCCGCATCATCCGAGATAGACAAGCTTCTCAAACAGTGGAATATGATCCAGGAACTCAAGGATGAGCTTCCCGACAGAAGAGACCAGGCCGAGATGATCAAGAACCAGGCTCTCGAAGAACAGAGGGAGAAGTACAAGCCGTTCATAGCACTTGCAACCGGAGGCGCCGTGATCATTCTTGCCGCCGTCCTTGCGGCTGTGATCACCAAGATATATCCCATAGTGGCTGCATCGGTCATCGGCATCGCATTGATAGTTTACGGACTTGTGCTCCGCAAAAGGCACAATGACGAGACCAGAGCCAAGGGTGAGGGAACTTCCAAAAGATATAACGAGCTTATGGAACAGATCGCCGAGGACGAGGAGCTCGTCGAAGGCACCGAGATGGATGCACAGGACCTCCTCGGAGCCGTAGGTGTAACCTATGTCGGAAGATCCGCGATGAGTGATCTCATCAACCTGAGAAACCAGGTGAGGGAGTATGAAGCTCTCGGCAACAAGAAGAAGCAGTATGAAGAGCTGGTGAAGGAAAAGGATTACGAAGGCAGACTTTCCGCCGTCAAAGAATATGTCAAGAAATGTTCCATCATGGGAACCAGATCGTCAATCCCCGAGTCCGATGCTTCCGAAATATGCCTGCCCGTAAGTGAGATCGCTACCAGAGTCGAGCAGATCACGGTAAGACAGTCGGAAGTCGATGATGCGGTCACCAGAGTAAAGGTTTTCGAAACGGATCACAATGTTTTGGCTTATAACGGACTTGTCCGTCCCGAGGATGATACGGTGACGGTGTTTGATCTTGAGACCGCCCTTAAGAAATGCGAGGAATCCATCGCGAACGACGATAAGCTCGTCGAGTCCTGTAAGAAAGAGCTTCAGGAAGCCGAAGAGATCTGTGCCACCATGGAAAGCGCGCACGAAGAGTACGAAAGACGTTCCGAAGAGCTTGAGGTCCTCAAGAAGAGATACGATATCGTTACCAAGACAAGAGAGTATCTCTCCATCGCAAGGGATAATTTCAATACCAGATACATCAAGGACATCCAGGCATCATTCGATAAGTATTTCAAGATGCTCTCCGGCGACGACGGCAAGGTATTCACCATCGATGCCAACCTGAACGTAACCTATGTCGAGAAGGGACAGCCCAGGGTTCCCGATACCCTTTCCGAAGGCTACAAGGATCTTGTCGGACTGTGCAGAAGAGTTGCCATGGCCGATGCAATGTATGCTTCCGAAAAGCCCTTCATCGTTCTCGACGATCCCTTCGTCAATCTCGATGACAAGAAGCTTTCCGGTGCAACCCGCTTCATCAGTGATGTTGCTTCGGGATATCAGATCATCTACTTTACCTGCCAGAGCGCAAGAAAGTTCAGCTGATAACAGTATGTATAATTTAAAGAGTCAGGAGATGTCTTCTCCTGACTCTTGTTTTATTTATTTGCGGGTGACGCGGCTTGTATGAGGATTCGAGACTTCGTCGCCTGCGGTAGAAACGGCCGCCTGGCCTGAACGAAGTGAATGGCCTGCGGCATGAGCTAAATTGATTGTCGAACAAGTTTCGCGCCTGACGACGAAAGGCGAGAATCCTCATACACAGCGGCAGGACCCGCGGAGTAACAAAAAAAAGTCAGGAGAAGACATCTCCTGACCCTTGTTTGGTATATATATTTATAATCCTCTGGAATCGAGATATTCGCTGAGGGTGTCGAATTTGTCCCTCTGTATTGTGACCAGCAGGCTGTTCAGCTGCCTTAAGCAGTTGCTTGTCTGCTCCTGGGTGATAAGTCCTTTTTCGAGGGCGTCCGCAAGCTCGTCGAGATCTACTACCTTGAGTCTGCCCGAAGGATATA
>JAEEQL010000115.1 GCA_016285265.1 Lachnospiraceae bacterium | reverse complement strand
AGTTAAGTCTCATAACGACCTTCTCACCGAATACGGTGGGCAGAACGGATACACGAATATCGTACTCGACATGGTCGACTATCTGTGTGATACGACCGTCCTGAGGCTTTCTCTTTTCGGCTATATCCATGCCACCGATGACCTTGATACGTGCAACAAGAGCATTAAGGAAAACGAGTTCGTATCTCGCTCTTTCATAGAGCACACCGTCGATACGGAATCTGACACGGACCTGACGCTCGAGTGCCTCGAT
Source organism: Lachnospiraceae bacterium (assembly GCA_016285265.1). Taxonomy (GTDB): domain Bacteria; phylum Bacillota; class Clostridia; order Lachnospirales; family Lachnospiraceae; genus AC2028. The sequence continues at coordinate 7,150 of JAEEQL010000115.1, read as the reverse complement.
ATGAATATCGGAGGTTCTCTGACGTACCGCCTTTTCGATCATCTCCTTTACGATCTTAACGATGGGCGAATTGGCAACGTCTTCATCATGCTGCGAAGTGTCTTCATCGGATACAAGTCCCTTTTCCTTAGCGAACTTTTCAAGGTCCTCGGTATTGGACTTCTGTCCGTAATATTTATCAAGTGTCTCAACGATTCCCGACATGGTAGCCACATAGGGCTGAACCTCGAGGTTCGTGAGCATTGCAATATCTTCCTGGGCATCGAAATCAAGAGGATCGGATACGGCAACCATGAGTATATTCGGGTTGTTCTCGTCAAATCCGAAAGGAATTTCTTTCTTTTTATTCAGGATATCGTAGCTGACAAGCTTAAGTACATTCTCAGGGATGTTGACATCCTTGATCCTGACGTATGGAAGATCCATCTGTCTGGAAAGAACTTTGGCGATCTCTTCCTCTGAAACAAGGCCGCTTTCCATCAGGTATTCGCCGAGCTTCTGTCCCTTGCTCTTCGATGATGTAAGCGCTTCTTCCAGCTGCTCCTCAGTGAGAAAACCATCTTCTACGAGGGCTTCTCCAAGTCTGACTCTTTTAAAATTTCTAGCCATAAAAAATGTTCCTTTCAAATATGTTAGGATACAACATGAGGATTATACCACCGATTTGTAAAAAAACATACAGTTTAGGCAAAAATATACAATAAAAAGTGTGCATTTATCAGAAAAATGTGATATTATAACGAAGTATGAGTGAGGGGGAGAAAAAAATTCTGAAATTTTCTCCACTTTGTCATTTTTTTGCATTCTATTATTTCATTCGGAGGTCATTTACAAATGGCAAGAAAAACGTACACTTCCACTTACGGAACTTCAATGAGAAGACTGATGGGCAACCAGAAAGTCAAGGATTTGAAGCTTGAGATCGATGACAGCGATTCCGAGAGAATCCTGATCAACGGAAAGGCATTTGTAATGCAGCAGGGTTCCAGCTCAGAGAGCTGTGAAACTTTTGAATTTGCGTCCACCGATGTCAGGGACGTAAGACGTGAGGAGTATCAGGGATCGGAAGCTCTGGTCATTGAAGCTACCGTCGAGACAATGTATGGAAAGAAAACTTCAAGGATCATTCTTCCCAATGTCAAGAATTCCAACGAAGCATATGATACCCTGATGACCTTCAAGCAGAAGAACGATCTTGCCAAGGCAAACAGAACCGGCAGGGGAACTTCAAACGGTGCAAGACCCATTTCCAACGGATCACGCCCCGTTCCTCCTTCGGCTGCAACGCTTGCAAATTCCAACGGCGTTCGTCCCGCACCCGAGCCCACAGCTCCCACTCCCGTTGCGGTACCTGTTCCTTCACCCGCGCCTTCACCCGTACCCGTAGCTCCTTCGAATGAAAATGTATATAATCCCGGTTCCAGATCAGTACAGCCTTCACCTGCTGTTGCCATGAACGAAGCACTCAGAGGCGATGCAGTATACGAATCAGATCCCGCCATTGTCAGAAAACCTCTTCACGGTTCCGCTGAAGAAGCAGCCATGAACCAGACGGAAGCTTCACCTGTCATCGCTCCCGGAAGTGCCAAGATTCCTACTGTTAATCAGACTGCTCCCGCTGCAGGTAACGGCTCGGCTATCCTGCCCCATGTCAATCCTTCAAATGCGCCTCAGTCAGCTCCCGCAGGCTCTGCCATTCTTTCGCATAACGCTCCCGCCGCAGCTCCTGCTCCCGCACCTGCTCCTGCGGCTGCTCCCGTTGCACCCGAAAAGCCCGCGATCGACACCGCATCCTTCGAGGACAAGCTCAAGAAGATCGAAGTTATGCATGAGATGGGCGTAATGAGCGATGATGATTACAAGAGCAAGAAGCTTGAGCTCATCTGTAAGGAAAAGGGTCTCGACAAGTTCTACGAGAAGATCCAGAAGGTCATCATCTCCAAGGGAAGCGGCCTTCTCACAGACGAAGATTACAACAAGCAGGTCCGCAATATTGTAGATCCCTGCTTTGATGCCGGCATTGCCGATCTTGATGATTTCAGAGAGAATCTCAAGATGATCCCCGTTATCAAGATGAGCGGTCTCATATCCGAGTCCGAATGCGATAAGCTCACCGATGCTCTTATCGACGGAACCGGATACGATGATTCCGACAATAATGACAAGTTCATCCTTAACCTCAAGAAGCAGGCTATGCTCAAGGATGCCGAGATCATTTCCGAGACCGATTATAATAACGAGATCAACAGACTTAAGCTTGCTCTCAATCCCAAGTCCACCGACGACCGTGATGCTCTTAAGGCTAAGCTCGGCAGATGGCCCGCTATGGTTGAGGCAGGAGTCATCACTTCCGATGATTTCGAAGCAAAGCGCACCAGACTCATTTCCGATCTCGACGCTATCGATGCAGGAAATGCCGATACTCTTAAGTCCAAGATCAAAAAGCTCATGCTCCTCAAGGAGTGCGAGTGGCTTTCGGAAAGCGAACTAACCGGCAAGAAGGCCGAGATTGTCGCTTCTATTTCTGCCAATACCGACGAGGTCAACAGAATGGCTCTTCACAGGGTTGCTGTTGACGGCGGTCTTGAAACTCAGGATGAATATGATGCAGCCAAGGCTCAGATAGTTGCAGACATCACCACTCCCGTTAACGGAGATATGGATCTGTTCAAGAAAAAGATCGAGCTCCTTACCAAGATCCACGATGCAGCCATCATTTCCGACGGCGAATTTGCTGACTTCAAGTCCAAGCTCCTTGACCTGTAATATCTTAATCTCAGTTTGTTTTATTTTACATGTGATAAGACATGAACAAATACGATATAGGCAAACTCTGCTTAAGGTGCATGAAGATCAGCGATGAACCCGATATATGCCCTTTCTGCGGTCACGAGAAGATCGGAGAAAAGACATGGTCAAAGGCGCTGACACCCGGCACCATATTGAACAATAAAATACTTATCGGTAATATCCTGGGCAAGGGCGGATACGGTATCACATACATCGGATTCGATCTCCTGCTTGAGTACCGTGTCGCCATCAAGGAATTCTTCCCCGAAGATCTCGTCGACAGAGCTGAGGACGGACATACTCTCGTCGTTCTCGATGAAGTCAATTCCGACAGCTACGACGAAGAAACCCAGGCCTACCTGCGTGAAGCAAGAATCCTTGCCGAATATTCCAAAAATCCCGGTGTAGTTTCCATCAAAGACCTGTTTTATGAGAATAATACAGGTTATATTGTGATGGAATATCTCGAGAACGGTAACCTCTTTAAGTTCGTTGACGGACACGGCGGATGGCTCTCATCCGACAAGGCTCTCAACCTTATCGAGCCCGTCATCGACATTCTCGGAGATCTGCATCAGTCGGGTCTGATCCACCGCGATGTCTCACCCGATAATATAATGATCGATAAGGACGGTTCCGTTAAGCTTATCGACTTCGGCGGTTCCAGAAAAGCCGGTGCAAAGGCTAAACAGGAATTCCTCGGAAAATGGGGCTTTGCTCCCCCTGAGCAGATGTTCTCCCGCGTTTCCGAACAGGGCCCCTGGACAGATATCTACGGAATCTGTTCAACGCTCTACTATCTCGTGACCGGTGATATTCCGCAGTCCGCGATCGAGCGTGAAGAAAACGATCTGATCACTCCGATCAACAGTTATAACATCGACCTCGATCCCGGTATCGGCGAAGCAATCATGAAGGGTCTTTCAATGAGACCCGAGGATCGTCAGCAGTCGATTGACGAGCTCTATTTCGATATCTACGGTTTCAAGCGCGCAGCCAAGCAGACTCATGCACAGGAAGCTGTTGCAGAGCGCAGGGTAATCGTTATGGACCATGACGGAAGGGTCTGGTTCGGTTCATATCCTATGAACGAGCTTCCTCCCGAGAAGATCACCAGTGATATCGAGTGTGCCGAATATGACGAGAATAATACCGCTATCGTCAATGAGGAAAAGTATTACCGACTTCCCATGTACAGGGATTCAAAGAGCCGTGATTCTTCCGGTTTCCTCAGCAAGTTCAATCTCAAGCATTCGAGAGTCAAGGACGGATATAAGTATTTCAAGTACAATGCTATCCCCTGGAGAGTCGTCAACGATTCAAAGGGCCGCACCACTCTCATAAGCGAATACATACTTGATTATCTTCCTTTCAATGGAACATCTTATCTGCGTATGTCCGACAAGGATATAGTCAAGATCAAAACCGAAGTATACTGGGGTTCTTCCAAGCTCAGGGCATGGCTGAATTCCGTATTCATCAATATGGCATTCTCGGCTCAGGAGAAGATCAAGCTCCACTATACCAAGATCTCCACTCCCACATCTGCCCTTGATGACAGATATACCAACGATAAGGTCTACATTCCTTCACTGAATGAGCTTTATTACGGCTTTGACAGATCCAAGGATCAGATCGACCGTTCTAAAAAGAATCCCGATAATGTTTACTGCAAGGCTCCCGTCTCGCAGTTCACAGCCTCTCTTCCCAGGGATCCGGACTTTGTTCCATGCTTCGGTCTCCGTTCAAGAGGCGAGTTCTCGGGTGATAAGTCCTATATCGCAAGTGAAGATGCATACGGACAGCTTATCGGACGTGACGGTCCCCAGAACTGGATGCTCAACAAGCGCTGCGGAATAAGACCGGTGATATGCGTCAGCAGCGATTCCATAAAACGTATTTCTTAATGAGGTTGTTTTAATTACATGTCCACTTACGCAATAAGTGATCTTCACGGTCATTTCAGCACGTACAAAAAGCTCCTCGAGAAGCTTAAATTCTCAGAGGATGATTTTATGTACGTTGTAGGTGATGTTATCGACAGAGGCCGTGACGGTATCAAGATCGTTCAGGATATCATGAGCAGGAAGAATATGGAACTTTTCCTGGGCAATCATGAACTGATGATGATCGATGCCATCGATTTCATGAGAAAAAACGAAAAATACGGCATCCTGAAAAAGTCCGATCTCGGTGAAGCATTCACCCCCGTTGACCTCTGGTTCCATCCCGCCAACGGCGGCAAGACCACTTATAACCAGTTTGCCAAGCTCGAGCGCAAGGAACAGGACAAGATCATCTCCTACCTTAAGAGTCTGAAGCTTATCAAAAGAGTTCATATCGGAGATACCGATTACCACATCTCCCACTCCTATTCCGTAGGATATAAGTTCGGAAACGAACTTCTCTACAAAGACGCTCTTATCGATGCGGAATCGGTTGTCTGGGATTCGCTTCTGGACGACAGACCTCCCATAGATATGCTGGAGTACGACTGGTTTGCATATCCCGAGGACACCTACATTGTGGGTCACGTATTTACACAGCGTCTCGGATGCATGGATGAAAAGGGACGCGGACAGATCTGCAAGATAAAAAGACGAGGCGGCATCAAGGTAATTGATATTGACTGCGGTATGGCCCTCAATACAAAATCAAGCCGAATCGGCTGCTACCAGCTTGATACAGGCAAGGAAATATACGTGACATATAAGTAAAACAAAACCTCCGACCGTAAGGCCGGAGGTTTTTTAATGCATATTCTTAAGGATTATACTCGAGCCTTATCTCATGCTCTCCCGCATCGATATCATCTATCGTAAGCAGTGCACCGGCATACTCCGATGTCATGACCCTCACACCATCCACATATGCTTTGAATCCGTCAGAGTACGGTATTGTAAATACAAGGTTATTTCTCGATTCATCGGTCACTGTGATATGACCGGTGACAACACCGCTTTCCACGGAATCGGTAACAAATCTTCCTTCTGCGATCTCTTCGAAGACTTTCCCTAATTTTTCCATGTCAAGCGAATACAGATAGGCTTTTCTGTCCTCTCCGTAATCATAGATATCCAGGACAAACTTCCCGTTATCATAGTAATTCCCCAGATAGATATTGGACGCTCTCTGGTAACCGTTAAACTGTGAAATCCCGTATTCGTTAAGAACAACGCTGATATTATCCGTACGGTTCTTGTCATCATAATCAAGCTCCGATTCACTCAGAAGCTCGAAATTAAGATATAGATTCCTGCCAATCGGCGGATCAAACTGAATGACCTTAAGCGGCATCGGAGTGATCACGTAATCTCCTGCGGAATCGTTTACCTGTACCCCGTCGATGACTCTTTCGTTCTCCGTATGATCGATCGCCTCATAAACGCTAACCTGTCTTCCGAGTACCGAGCTGATAAAGCTGTCCTGGTTTGCGAAAGGATCCGGACCGAATACAGTGGTATCATCGCAGGCAAGATAGCCCAGTCCCGGAGAGTACGGATTATGATAAAGGCTTGAAAAGCCGTTGGAATAAACAAAATCATAACCGTATTCGGGCTTGGTGAAATACAGCTCATAATCGATTCCGAGCAGCATGTCGGTAACTATGTTCGATCCCCTGTCACATGCTTTGTAATGATACTGGAGTATTCCGAGGTTCTTATAAAGCCCGAGCATATCGGAATTATATGAGGATGAGAAATAATCCATACCGTTAAAGGAAAGAAGCATCGGATCGTTGGAAGTTATCTCGATATCTTTGTTTATCCTGCACAGAGATATACCTTCGCCTCCGGAAGCAGCTGCATGATCCTTCGCATATCCGATCATATCCTCGGTCATATCTATGAGTTCAACATATGAAGATCTTGTCGAATTTGGATATTCCGAATAGACGGCGGAAGTGATCTTATAGCCGTTGAAGACAAGCAGGCACACAATGACCAGAGAAGAAGCAAGCCCTGCGGGAATATACGCTTTTTTAGGAACCCGGCTAAGTATTTTTTCAAATACCAAACCGGCGCTTTCACTCGAAGCATTTTCCATCGATTCACTACGGCCCTGAAACAGTCTTGCCGCAAGAACGATCATAAAGAAAACGAAAAGAAATGCGAATCTGTGGGGATAAGCCACAGGATCCCTAAACATATGCCATACGCGGTACAGAGGCCTGAAAAGGAAACTGAGTACAAATACGGCCATGATAACACAGCCGCAAATAGTGTTCAGCCTGTTCTTTCTTCCTTTCACGAGAGTAAGTATTCCGAGAGCAAGGACTATGACCGTAAAGTATATAGCGGGTGCTCCCTCACTGTAGAGTGAGCCGAAATGTCCGCAAATGAACTGCTTGAACAGGCCG
>JAEEQL010000114.1 GCA_016285265.1 Lachnospiraceae bacterium | reverse complement strand
CGTCTACGGCAAGGAAGACACGATGATCACTATCCAGCTTGACTGCGAGAGCGCCGAGAAGTTCGGCATGTACTACATCGACGCCGAAGGCAACAAGGCTACTCCCTGGATCATCCACAGAACGTCCATGGGATGCTACGAGAGAACGCTTGCATGGCTCATCGAGCACTACGCAGGAAAGTTCCCGACATGGATGTGCCCCGAGCAGGTAAGAGTACTTCCCATCTCCGACAAGTACGAGGAGTATGCCAAGGAAGTTGACAAGAAGCTCAAGGCTGCAGGCATCCGTTCCACGATCGACGCCCGTTCCGAGAAGATCGGCTTCAAGATCAGAGAGGCTCGTATGGACAGACTCCCTTACATGATCGTCGTTGGTCAGAAGGAGCAGGAAGAGGGTCTTGTGAGCGTAAGAAGCCGTTTCAAGGGCGACGAGGGCAGTATTGCGCTTGACGAGTTCATCAAGAACCTCCTCGTTGAGATCAATACTAAGGAGATTAAGGCAGAGGAAGTGACTGATTAAAGCTATAAAATTTCCTGCGTCTCAAAGAGACCGGGAAATTTTAAGACGCCGATGCTTCGCATCCCTCTCGAAACACAACAGAAGCAGTTGTGTTTCTGACGGGACACAAAATACCGAAAAAACGGTATTTTGGTCTGCTTTGGTTGACTCCGAAGTAATAATGTAGTAAAATTTGCAACAATGTAAAAGAGATAATATACCCCGCTTTGGATCGCAAAAGTCCTGGCGGGGTACATCGACGGTCAGGGAACTGTAATGTTTATATCGTCATATTAAGTGGTCAGGAGGATCCGCATGAAAGAGACAAAGAAGAACATCATGACTTACGAAGGTATTAAGGCCCTTGAGGATGAGCTTGAGGATCTTAAGGTCAACCGTCGTAAAGAAGTTGCACAGAAGATCAAGGAAGCTCGTGAGCAGGGCGACCTTTCAGAGAATGCTGAGTACGATGCAGCGAAGGAAGAGCAGCGAGAGATCGAGCTTCGTATCGAAGAGATCGACAAGATCCTCAAGAATGCGGAAGTAGTTGATGACGAAGAGACCGGCAAGGATGTTGTCACTGTCGGAAGCACTGTCACCATTTATGATGAAGAGTTCAAGGAAGAGGCTGTTTACAAGATCGTAGGATCGACCGAGGTAGATATCCTCAACAACAAGATCTCCAACGAGTCACCCGTCGGACGTGCTCTTATCGGCGCAAAGGCCGGCCAGAAGATCAAGGTCGAGACCAATGCCGGTGAGCTTAAGTTCAAGGTCCTTAAGATAGAAAAATAAGCAGGTTAAGACAGATAATTTGAGCATGGATTTATAAGCGTTAAAAGTTTATGAGAAACGAGATTGAGAAAAAGTCCCGGAACATAAGCGTTAAAACGTTTATACGGAATATGAGTAATAAGAAAGTGGGTTTAGGATATGGCAGATAACGAACGCGAGAACAAGGTGCAGGCCGCCGAGACGGAAGACATAGGAAGACTCCTTGCGGTACGCCGCGAGAAGCTGGCAGCTCTGCAGGAAGCCGGCAAGGATCCTTTTGTGATCACAAAGTATGCGGTTTCGCACCATTCGACAGACGCTCGAAGCGAGTACGAGGCGCTTGAAAAGAAGCTCATCGGCGACAGACCCGAAGTAAACACGGACGGGATGAGCGAGGAAGATGCGAGAGCAGCAAAGAAGGCCGACTACGAGGAGAAGCGCGCTATCATGGACGCATCGGCTATCCGTGTGACGATCGCAGGCCGTATGATGAGCAAGCGTGTCATGGGTAAGGCTTCCTTCTGCAATATCAAGGACCGCGAGGGCAATATCCAGGTCTATGTCGCACGCGACGGCATCGGCGAGGAGCCCTACGCTGATTTCAAGAAGTACGACATCGGCGATATCCTCGGCATCGAGGGATATGTTTTCCGTACCATGATGGGCGAGATCTCCATCCATGCGGAGAAGGTCACTCTTCTCACAAAGTCGCTCCAGATCCTTCCCGAGAAGTATCACGGACTTACAAATACAGACATGAGATATCGTCAGCGCTACGTTGACCTTATCATGAACGATGACGCGCGTGACACATTTATCAAGCGTTCACGCATCATCAGCACCATCAGACGTTTCCTTGACGGACAGGGCTTCATGGAAGTTGAGACTCCCATGCTCGTTTCAAATGCGGGCGGCGCGGCAGCCCGTCCTTTCGAGACACATTTCAATGCTCTCGACGAGGACCTTAAGCTTCGTATCTCTCTCGAGCTTTACCTCAAGAGACTGATCGTCGGCGGACTCGAACGCGTATATGAGATCGGTCGTGTTTTCCGTAACGAGGGTCTTGACACACGTCACAACCCCGAGTTCACGCTTATGGAACTCTATCAGGCATATACAGACTACTACGGAATGATGGATCTGACTGAAAACATGTTCCGTCACGTTGCACAGGAAGTGCTCGGTACAACGACCTTCAAGTACGGTGATATCGAGCTTGATTTCGGTAAGCCCTTCGAGCGTATCACCATGATCGACGCAGTTAAGAAGTACGCAGGCGTAGATTTCGATCAGGTTGCCGATGACGACGAGGCACGAAAGCTCGCTAAGGAGCACCATATCGAGATCGAGGCACACCACAAGAAGGGCGACATCCTCAACCTCTTCTTCGAAGAGTATTGCGAGGAGAAGCTTGTTCAGCCTACCTTCGTCATGGACCACCCCGTTGAGATCAGTCCGCTCACAAAGCGCAAGCCCGACAAGCCCGGCTACGTTGAGCGTTTCGAGCTCTTCATCAACGGCTGGGAGATGTGCAATGCGTACTCCGAGCTTAACGATCCGATCGACCAGCGTGAGCGTTTCAAGGCACAGGATGCCCTTGCCGCAGCAGGCGACGAAGAAGCCAACCACACCGATGAGGACTTCCTCAATGCCCTCGAGATCGGTATGCCTCCTACAGGCGGCATCGGCTACGGCATCGACAGACTTACGATGCTGCTTACCAACAGCCCTGCGATCAGGGATGTGTTGCTGTTCCCGACAATGAAATCTTTGAATTGAAAAAGCCAGTAAATTCAAGGGTTTCAGATAATTGAGGTAATAATTTACGACAGATTTACGACAAAAGAGAACATGCTTAAGGGTTTCCGGAAGGAAGCCCTTTTTTCATTCAATAATGCGATCATTTATCGATTCTTTATGAAAAAGGTATATAGTTTCTTATTAGCCATACTTTATTATGGTATTTCACATTTAATAATCGTGCAATGACATGGATAATGATATAATCTGAATGGAATAGTTTGAGAAGAATATGAGGTGTATGTATGTCGACATTTGAAGATTTATCAGGTAAAAGATTTGGCAAACTGACGGTTATGTATAGAGCTGCTGATTATATTCAACCATCAGGACAAGCGGAAAAAACAAGCGGCAAGCGGAAATAATAAGCGAAAAAGCAGAAGTAAGGAGTCGAGAGCGGCTCCTTTTTCTGTTTTGTCGGATATTTCTTGACATGTAGTCACTGACTACATATAATAAAAACAGAAGCACACGCATTGACTACATGAAGGGGGTGCCTATGAAGAAGGAAATATATAACCTCGAAGGAATCGAGATTGAAGTAGAAAAGTATGACAAAAATGACAAGGATGCTGAGCGTCGTCGCCTGGCTTATTGTTTCAGAATGATCAGGGAAAAGTCCGGTATGAGCAGAACTGATTTTTCTGTATGGTTGGGTGTACCTTATCGGACCATGCAGGAGTGGGAACTTGGCCGTAGAGCCATGCCGGAATATGTTTTACGTTTGATCGCTTACAAGGTGATGAACGAGCTGCGCGAAGGGAGGATTGGTTAATATGTTCATATTACGAAAACTCTTGAAGGTCTTGTTGTTACCGGTTGCCTTTGTTTTGTTTTTTATAAGATGGGCTTTGGAGGCTTCGGTGAAGCTGACAGAATGGGCAGTAGGGCTGATAACATTAATAGTTGGAGCAGCTATTATCTATAGCATCGTTATCCATAGGTGGGGGGATCTGTTCCTTTATTCACTGATATTTGCTGGTATCCTGGCTATACTGATGGCGGTAGTTGTTGTACAGGATTTTTGTAGTTCTATGCTTGAAAAGATAAGCATGTTGTAATTTGATGAGGTTATAGAAATGGTATTTTTTACAGCAGATATGCACTTTGGCCACAGAGCTATAATAAATATGCAGAATCGGCCCTTTGAGTCTGTTGAAGAAATGGATAGAATACTCCTTCAGAATTACAATTCCGTGGTTCGACAAAATGATACAGTTTATATCCTTGGTGATATCTGTCATCACATGAAGATCGAAGATGCGGATGCCCTTATCAAAAAGCTGAATGGAAAAAAGTATCTGATCATTGGGAATCATGATAAAAACTATGACCCGAGACTCTTTGAGGATATTCGGGACTTTATGAAGATTTCTATAGATGGTCGTAACTTTGCATTGATGCATTATCCGATGTTGTCATGGCCAAAGAAAAGTAGTGGAGGATACCAGTTGCATGGTCATATACATGCTCGTATGGAATATAACGAAGCAAATCGTGCAGAGGGAATCAGGCGATATGATGTCGGAGTAGATGCCAATAACTTCTTTCCGGTTTCGGTAAAGCAGATAATAGATTTCTTTGGAGAGCAGTGAATATAGATGATCACAATATTGTATGAACCGTGCCTTTATGAAGCAAGCCGCGATTTTAATTGATTTATTCCAATCAGTATGCTATATTTGATTTGTAAATAAAAATGGTTTACAAATTAAAAAAGGATGCATTATGGAAAAATATCTTACTGAAATGCTTCATATGGATACTAAATTAGTCGAGGCTACAGAATTATATGATCATCTCCCGCTTTTATTTAAAGGGACTTATGTTATTTACAAAGTAAACTCAGGCGGAGTTGAATGGATAGCCTTGCAGCCCCAAACGAATGTAAGGCTTAGCCAAATCAGGAAGAATCGAGCCTTTTTGGAACAAAAACAGCAAATGAATGTTGCAGTATTTTTGGAAAAAGCTTCGCTCTACTCAAAGGATAAGATGACGGAGGAGGGAATTCCTTTCGTGATCCGTAATGATACTGTGTACCTTCCGTTTATGGGGCTCCTTTTGGGAAAGAAACAAAGAGAACTCAAGCCGGTTCATCAGATTTCTTTCCTGACACAACGCATATTGCTCCAGGGATTATATGAAGGGTACGACCATGATACCGTCTCTAAATTGGCGGAGCATCTTGATGTATCCAAAATGGCGATAAGCAAGAGCTTTGATGAGATGGAATATATGGATATAGGAACCATAGAGATTCGGAATCGGCGCCGTACCATTACGATCCGCAAAGGTGATAAAGAAGCATGGGAACGGTTCCGCCCACTAATGAGAAACCCGGTCATAAAAGTGTTTGAACTGAAAGAGGATGTAAAACTGCCTGTAAAGGCAGGAATATCTGCCCTTTCAGAGTATTCCATGCTTGCTGATAACAATTATCCGACATATGCGATCGAGAAGAAGGGAATTGCATCATCCGGTATTAGGGATATGAAGCAGGTAGGACGAGGCGAAGATACTGGATGCCGTGTTTTCGAACTTGGCTATATTATTGACAAGATAAAAAAAGATGTTCAGGATCCCTTAAGTGTAATGCTTTCTATCGGTGAAGAAATGGACGATGAGAGGGTGGAGGCATCAGTAAATGAGATGCTAAAGGAGTATGTATGGTAATAGGACTTACTGTTTTCAGAGATTATTTTGCGGATGATACTGACAAGTATGTTCTCATTGGTGGAGCTGCTTGTGATATCGTGTTTACAAGCAATGATGCAACATTTAGAGCGACTAAAGATTTGGATATGGTGCTGATAGTGGAAGCACTATCTCCCGAGTTTGGTGAAAAGTTTTGGAAATTTATCGATGAGGGCGGATATGAGAATTGTAATACTACTTCCGGGAAACCTCAGTTTTTCCGATTTACTGAACCAAAGGATCCTTCATACCCAAAGATGATCGAGCTGTTTGCCAGAACTGAGTTTCCGCTTCGTGAGCTGAATGTGCTTACGCCGATACATATTGATGACGATATCGCCAGTCTATCAGGAATTCTTCTAAATGAAGATTATTACAGTGTTTTGCTGAAAGGGAGAACGGTGATAAACGGGTTATCTGTTTTGAGACCTGAATACCTGATCCTGTTTAAGGCCAAGGCTTACATGGATCTTAAAGCTAAAAGAGACGCAGGAGAAGAGGTTCACTCTTCGGAATTCAAGAAGCATAAAAAAGATGTTTTGAGGATAATCGTTGAAATGGAAGTGGAAAGAACCGAAGGATTACCGGCTGCTGTTTTAAAAGATATTACAGATTTTATTTCAAGGTTGGAGAATGATCCGTTTGATGTTAACACACTGATCAACTATGGAGTAACTACAGAAGAGGTTGCAGGAAGACTTTCTGCTATATTTATTTAAGAGTAAGAGATTGATGTGGAAGTGTAGATGATACGCAATGAGTAAGGTTTTTGTAATTCTGAATGTTCATCTGAAGCCTTGGATATTTGATAAGGCAGAGGAACTTCTTTCTCAAAATGAATATGACAAAATAGTTTGTCTTGGAGATCTTGTTGATGACTGCACGTTGGTGCCCTTTTAGTTTTGAGTCTATACAGACGACAGATTATATAATAGAATGACTTAAGTAAATCGTATAAGTACTTATATACTAAGGATTGAAGAAAATGGTCAAGAATAATATCGAGACAGATGTAAAAGATCCGATAAAGTATTACCCGAAACAATAAAGTGTACGAAATTACTTTCTAAGGAGCATTAAGTGAATTATCTAAAAATGTTTAACAACTTGCATCCCGGCTTCTTTGATGATCCGGGCATAACCGAAATGCCAAAAGATTGGGTATTTTCGGAACTGATAATGGATCTGCGCAATGATTCACCGCGTGAAGTGATGCCGCATTGCCCTGAAAACATTACTTTTGGTGAATATAAAGGCGATATCAGCAGACTCAAGAAGGCAGTAAATGAAGTAGACGAGGACTGGGTACAGTATTTTGGAGAATGGAGCAGAGTTTTTTGTGCCTTTGATAAAGATGAGGTGGTTGCATTTTGTATACTAAGCGATCTGGGAATGCAAGATAATCTTAAAATCGGCGGACCGGGTTGCGTCGGAACCATTCCAAAGTATCGGGAGAAGGGCATTGGACTCGAGATGGTCAGAAGAGCTACTGTTTTACTGAAAAAAGAAAAATATGACATTTCATGGATACATTATACCCATATTGAAAACTGGTACAAAAAACTGGGATACGAAACAGTCCTGAAGTGGAATTCTGACGGAATTGTTATGGAGAGATAATATGGAAAGAGTACTGTTAATAAGGGATGCTGATCCGGAAGATGCTAAAAAACTGGTGGAGATA
>JAEEQL010000017.1 GCA_016285265.1 Lachnospiraceae bacterium | reverse complement strand
AAGGGCTGCGAATAATCCCTGGCCCGAGTGGCCCAAGACCTTAAGGACCGATTACGGACATGTCGAGGCACAGGAAGTATTCGGCGAAGATCCCAGAGTTTTCAAGACAACCGTTAAGAAAGTCATATCCAAGAAGGGTAAGATAACGGAGATTGAGACCGTTGAGGTCGGATTCGATAAGGGCAAGCTCGTAAATGTTAAGGGATCGGAGAAAAAGATAAAGTGTGATCTGCTCCTTATCGCTGCCGGCTTCATCGGAGCCGAGAAGCTCGTACCCGAATCCTTCAAGCTCGATATGACGCCCAGGGGAGTGGTTGCAACACCCGAGGGCAAATATTCCACCAATGTACCCGGAGTATTTGCGGCAGGTGATATGAGACGCGGACAGAGCCTCGTCGTCTGGGCCCTTGCGGAAGGAACCGCTGCCGCAGCCGAAGTAGATGAATACCTGATGGGCTACAGAAATGCATAAAGTATCGTGGGGACGGTCATCCGTCCCCATGTTTTTTCTTGACATACAAGCGCTGTTTGCTGTATAAATGATGCATATGAGCAATGGCGTTCATTTCATAAAGACAAAGGTCTTTGGTGAAATGGGCGCTTTTTTTCTAAGCACAGGTACCGGGAGGTAATATGAATTACACAAATCAGGAAGTAAAAATGTTCGTCGAAGAAGAGGATGTCAAGTTCATCCGTCTTGCATTCTGCGACGTATTCGGAAGACATAAGAATGTTTCGATAATGCCTACGGAACTGGACAGGGCGTTCAGCGAGGGTATTGCCATCGATGCGTGGTCGGTGGAAGGATTTGATATAGATGCCAAATCGGATCTGTTCCTTCATCCCGATCCGTC
The DNA here is from genome assembly GCA_016285265.1 of Lachnospiraceae bacterium. Taxonomy (GTDB): domain Bacteria; phylum Bacillota; class Clostridia; order Lachnospirales; family Lachnospiraceae; genus AC2028. Next base: position 32,133 of record JAEEQL010000017.1, on the reverse strand, counting down.
GACGCTTGCCGTACTTCCCTGGAGACCCGAGCACGGAAGGGTTGTCAGGATGTACTGCAATATCACATGGCCCGACGGAACTCCTTTTGCATGCGATGCGAGAGGATTCCTTGGCAGGGCGGTCGATGCTGCGGCTAAGAAGGGATACACATTCCGTTTCGGTACCGAATCCGAATTCTATCTTTTCCGTAACGATATGGAGGGAGAGAATACCGGCATTCCTTATGACAATGCAAGCTATATGGATATCGGTCCCGCGGACAGATGCGAGAATATCAGAAGAGAGATCTGCATAACTCTCGAGCAGATGGGAATACTTGCCGAAAGCTCGCATCATGAAGAAGGTCCCGGGCAGAATGAGATCGATTTCAGATACTGCGATGCGCTCAAGTCCGCTGATGATGCGATGACCTTCAGGAGCGTTGTAAGCGCGATCTCCAACAGAAACGGTGCAACTGCTGACTTTTCACCCAAGCCCGTTGAGGGAAAAGCCGGTAACGGAATGCATATCAATTTCTCCGTAGCAAAGGGAAAAGAGAATGTATCCTTTGAACCCGTTGTTGCAGGCATACTTAAGTATGTTGCCGACATGACACTGTTCCTTAATCCGAGCAAGGGTTCATACAACAGACTCGGTTTATCCAAGGCACCCGAGTATATCTCATGGGCCAAGGAAAACCGTTCCGCACTCATCAGGATCCCCGCAGCTTCCGGTGAATATGTGAGGGCTGAACTCAGATCCCCCGATCCTTCAGCCAATCCCTATCTTGCATTCGGACTTCTCATATATGCGGGACTCGAGGGACTTGAGAACGGACTTGTTCCTCCCACAGCAATCGAGACCAATCTTTACGCCGACGGCGAAAAGAATCCTTCCCTTGCAAAGCTCCCCTCATCCCTCAAGGATGCGGCAGAACTTGCACAGACAAGCGAATTCATCAAGAAGTATGTGCCCGAAGAGATCTTATCCTCATATCTTAAGAGAGCAGAGAAATAAATGACACCTGCTGAACATGTTTACAGCGTGCTGCTGGTATCGGCATCGGAAAAAATAAATAATGCGCTGAGACAGGAATTGTCCGGAGGAAAATACGATCCGGTAGTTGTTGTGGACAGCATTGCCAAGGCACAGAGGAGAATGGTCGATGAAGACTTCGACCTTGTATTCATCAACGCTCCTCTTCCCGATGACTTCGGAAGAAAATTCGCGATCGACGTCTGTACCGAAAGTGAGAGGGTATGTCTCATCCTGGTAAGGAGCGATATGTATGATGAGATAAGTTCCTCGCTCACACCCAAAGGCGTCATGGTAATTAAAAAGCCTCTGGAAGTAAACCGCCTCGATGAGATGCTCGGAGTCATGTGCAGCATCAGGGAGAGGCTCAGACGCATCAAGAAAAAGACAGTCTCTCTCGAAGAGAAGATGGAAGAGATCAGGCTTGTCAACAGGGCAAAGTGGGCACTCATAAAGAGCTGCCACATGACGGAGGAAAATGCCCACAGATATATCCAGAAGCAGGCAATGGATCTGTGTCTGAGCAAGAAGGAAACCGCGGAAAACATCCTGAAAACCTACGGATGACGGACTGCTACGATAATTTCATAAAGACTATCCTAAAAGTATATATTATGAGCCGGTAAACAGTGTTAGAATGTCAAAAGTGTTTACCGGCTCTATTGCCGAGTTTCTTTTGGGAGGAATATTTATGAAAAAGAAATTGTTAATGATGATCTGTGCATGCGCTTTAAGCGGCGCATTGCTTGCGGGCTGCGGAAGCGAATCTGCCGCAGACGGACCGGATACCGGAATTGATGACATCGAAGATGATTACGACGAGGACGATTTAACCGGATACGATGAAGACTATGATCAGCCGGTTATATCCGAATATGAGGTTCAGGAGCTTCTCAGCGGTCTCATAGGAGAATGGACAGACGCGGATGCCGGAATGGATCCCACTTATCTCAACATCTACTGTAACGGTCACACATATAATTACGATCTTGAAGACATGTCTCTTCTCGGCTCAGTAAGCGGAAGGATTGAGATCACAACCGAAGATCATCCCGACGGAACCGCTTCATACTGGTATACTTTCTATGATGAGAACGGTGATATCTGGGAATCGTTTGCCGCAGATCTTGATGATATGAATCCCACCGATATCTACTCGGGCCAGGACGGTGCACTTCACTTTGTACGCAACGATTCAGCTGTTTCCGAGCCCGTCGGCGAAGGCAGAGGAGATGTTTCGCCTTATTACTTCCTCGGAATATGGGGAGTCGACGACGGCAGTTACTGGATGCAGATAACTGATGAAGGAGACGGCAGTTACCATGTACATATCCAGAGCATGATAGTTGACAATATAGGATATATTTGGGAATATTACACATACTTTGATGATGATTCCGAATTTCTTTTCTGCGATGACGGTGAGATGTGGGAGTGCGAAATGGTTGATCCTACGCAGGAGAACCAGTATCTGGTATATGATGACGGTTCGGTTAATTTCTACTTTGTAGACGGCGGAATCTGCTGGGGAGATCATAATGATCCTTCACATCAGTCCGTAGTATTTGAATTCCGTTCCGATAATTGATCAGTCTTTTTACGGAACAGAAAACAATTAAAAAAATATCCGTATTATTTCTTGACAACGGAAATTTACGGTAGTATCTTAACAGATGAAAAGGCAAAGGCGTCTTTTTTGTAAACATACAAAAAAGGCGCTTTTGTCTTTTTTGTTTCCAAAATTAAGGAGGAACATGTTATGGAAACACATTCAGTACCGGAACTTTTTGGATCACTCGTATTTGACGATCGTCAGATGAGATCAAGACTTTCTTCCAAGGTCTATGCATCACTCAGAAAAACCATCGATGAAGGCAGCAAGCTTGACTCCAAGGTAGCGGAATCGGTCGCACAGGCCATGAAGGAATGGGCACTTGAAAAGGGTGCAACACACTTCACTCACTGGTTCCAGCCCCTTACCGGAATCACAGCGGAAAAGCACGATTCATTCATCTCTCCTTCACCTGACGGAAGTGTCATAATGGAATTCTCAGGCAAAGAGCTCATTCAGGGCGAGCCCGATGCATCTTCTTTCCCTTCGGGCGGACTTAGAGCAACCTTCGAAGCAAGAGGATATACGGCATGGGATCCCACCTCATATGCATTCATCAAGGATAAGACCCTCTGCATTCCCACCGCATTCTGTTCGTACGGAGGTGAGGCACTCGATAAGAAGACTCCGCTTCTTCGTTCAATGGAAGCACTCAACAAGCAGGCACTCCGTATCCTTCGTCTCTTCGGAAACACCACTGCCAAGAACGTCAAGACTTCGGTAGGACCCGAGCAGGAATACTTCCTTATCACCAAGGAAATGTACGATCAGCGTCCCGACCTTAAATACACCGGAAGAACCCTTTACGGTTCAAGACCTCCCAAGGGTCAGGAAATGGATGATCATTACTTCGGTGTTATCAAGCCCAGGGTTCAGGCATTCATGAACGACCTCAACGAAGAACTCTGGAAGCTCGGAATCCTTGCAAAGACCGAGCACAACGAGGTTGCACCCGCTCAGCACGAGCTCGCACCCATCTACTCGACAACCAATATCGCGACCGATCAGAACCAGCTTATGATGGAGATCATGCAGAAGGTCGCATCCAGACACGGACTTGTATGCCTGCTTCATGAGAAGCCCTTCGCAGGCGTAAACGGAAGCGGTAAGCACAATAACTGGTCCATGGCAACGGATACCGGCATCAACCTTCTTTCACCCGGTGACACCCCTTATGAGAACGCACAGTTCCTCCTTTTCCTCTGTGCGGTCATCAAGGCGGTAGACGATTATCAGGATCTTCTCAGACTTTCCGTTGCCACCGCAGGTAACGATCACAGACTCGGAGCAAACGAGGCACCTCCCGCTATCATTTCCGTATTCCTCGGAGATGAGCTCAGCGCCATCCTTGATGCGATCGTTGAAGATAAGCCTTACAGCGGAACCGAGAAGAAGATAATGAAGCTCGGAGTCGATGTTCTTCCCGCATTCCCCAGAGACAACACCGACAGAAACAGAACTTCACCCTTCGCATTCACCGGAAATAAGTTCGAGTTCAGAAGTCTCGGTTCATCCAACTCGATCGCATGTGCGAACATCATGCTCAATACCGTAGTCGCAGAGTCTCTCAAGATCTACGCTGACAGGCTTGAAGGTGCTGAGGACTTTGAGAAGACCCTTCATGAGATGATCAAGAAGACCATCGCAGATCACAAGAGGATCCTCTTCAACGGAAACGGTTACGACGATGCATGGGTCAAGGAAGCGACCGAAGTAAGAGGTCTTTGCAACTACAGGACCACTCCCGACTGCATGCCTCACATTCTCGATGAGAAGAACGTCAAGGTACTTACCGGTCACGGCGTATTCACCGAAAAAGAGATCGAATCCAGATGCGACATCATGCTCGAGAATTACTGCAAGCAGGTTCGTATCGAGGCCAACACCATGATCGACATGGCTTACAGGCAGGTTCTTCCCGCAGTCACCGCATATGCGGACAAGCTTTCCGAAACGGTCGCCGCCAAGAAGGCTGTAACGGGATCCCTTGCATGCTCATATGAGACTACCGTTATCTCCAGACTTTCCGTTCTTGCGGATCAGATCTATGAGAGAACCGGTGCTGTCGAGAAGGCAATCATCTCCCTTGCGGATACAGCCGATGTCATCGCTGAGAGTGCAGCAATAAGAGACGATCTTCTTCCCAAGATGGGCGAACTCAGAGCCGCTGTCGATGAGGCAGAGACACTCGTATCCTCCAAGGAGTGGCCTTATCCTTCATACGGCGACATGCTCTTCTCCGTAAGATGATCATGTAATTATATGAAAGCGGTCGGACAGGCGTAAAAGCCTGCCCGGCCGATAACGTTTTTTAGAAATACCTTACAAAGGCGGTAATTATGACAAAATATATCTTCGTAACAGGCGGTGTTGTATCCGGTCTCGGAAAAGGAATAACTGCGGCTTCACTCGGAAGACTTCTCAAAGCGAGAGGCCTTAAGGTAGCCGCACAGAAGCTGGATCCGTATATCAACGTGGATCCCGGAACCATGAGCCCTTATCAGCATGGTGAGGTCTATGTTACGGAGGACGGTGCGGAGACCGATCTCGACCTCGGACATTATGAGAGATTCATCGATGAGGATCTCAATAAATATTCAAACCTCACTTCCGGAAGAGTTTACTGGAACGTACTCAACCGCGAAAGAAGGGGTGAGTATCTCGGATCGACCGTACAGATCATTCCCCACATCACCGATGAGATCAAGGATTTTGTCTACCGCGTGGGCAAGAAAACAAATGCGGATGTAGTCATCACCGAGATCGGCGGAACGGTCGGTGACATCGAATCCCAGCCCTTCATCGAAGCCGTAAGACAGATCTCACTCGAGGTCGGAAGAGAGAACAGTTTGTTTATCCATGTTACTCTCGTTCCTTTCCTTCACGGTTCCGATGAGCATAAATCAAAGCCTACCCAGCACTCCGTCAAGGAACTTCAGGGAATGGGTATCTCTCCGAACATCCTGATCCTCAGATGCGATGAGCCACTGGAGGATGAGATATTCAGGAAGATCGCACATTTCTGCAATGTAAAGGAAGACTGCGTAATAGAAAACATCACTCTTCCCATCCTGTACGAAGCACCTCTCATGCTCGAGGATTCCGGTTTTTCAAAGATCGTATGCAGGGAACTCGGTATCGAAACAGGCGAACCCGATCTCAATCACTGGAGAAAAATGGTCGAGAGTATTGAGAATCTTAAAAAGACAGCCGTCGTCGGTCTTGTCGGAAAATACGTACAGCTTCATGATGCATATCTGTCCGTTGCGGAAGCTTTAAAGCATGCCGGATATGAGAATGAAGCGAAGGTAGAGATCAGATGGATCGACTCCGAAAAGATCACCGAAGAAAATGCCGAGGAAACCTTTAAGGGTATAGACGGCATCATCGTTCCCGGAGGCTTCGGAGACAGAGGCATCGAGGGAATGATCACTTCCGCAAAATATGCGAGGACTCATGGTCTTCCTTATTTCGGAATATGTCTCGGAATGCAGATAGCGGTGATCGAATATGCGAGAAACGTACTCGGTATAGAGGATGCAAATTCGGGAGAATTCGATGAACTCTGCGCACACAAGGTGATAGATTTCATGCCCGGACAGAGCGATACGATAGATAAGGGAGGAACCTTAAGGCTCGGTGCATATCCCTGCAGGATAAAGGAAGGAAGCAAGCTGCAGGAATTTTACGGCAAGGATGAGATATCCGAACGACACCGCCACAGATATGAGTTCAACAATGACTTCAGGGACCGGTTTGAAAAGGCCGGTGCCGTATTTGCGGGAACATCACCGGACAACCGCCTCGTGGAGGAGATGGAGCTTCCGGAAGCGGGATTCTATCTCGGTGTCCAGTATCATCCCGAATTCAAATCGAGACCCGATAAGGCTCATCCTCTTTTCAAGGGATTCATCAGGGAGGTATGCAAACACAATGGCAATTCATGAAGAGTGCGGAGTATTCGGAATAATCGGCAGTCGCAGGGATGACATTGCCAGGGATGTATATCACGGGCTTTACGCTCTCCAGCACAGGGGGCAGGAAAGTTGCGGTATCGTCGTAAACGATGACGGCGTTTTTTCGGCTCACAAGGAACTGGGTCTCGTTGGAGAAGTGTTCGGTGAAGCCGAACTGAATGCACTTCCCGGCGGATGCATGTCTATCGGACATGTCAGATACGGAACTACCGGCGGAAATACAAAGAGCAATATCCAGCCCATGGTAGTCAGCCACCAGAAGGGCAATCTTGCACTTGCACATAACGGAAATCTTGCCAATTCCCTCGATCTTCGAGATTCGCTCGAGCTTTCGGGTGCTATTTTCCATTCGACCAGCGATACCGAGACCATATGCTATATGATCACAAGGGAAAGGCTTAAGACTGACAGTATCGAACAGGCAGTGCTTTCTGCCGTTAAATATCTTGAAGGCGCATACAGCCTTGTTATGATGTCTTCGACAAAACTGCTCGCGGTTCGGGACCCTCACGGATTCCGGCCGCTTTGCTTTGGAAAAAGGGAGGACGGCAGCTTCGTCGTGGCCTCCGAAAGCTGCGCCCTGACCGCTGTCGGAGCGACTTTCGTAAGAGATATCCTTCCCGGGGAGATGCTGGTTTTCCAATCAGAAACTCCAAATTCAGATCCAGTTTCCTATATGGGAGAACCCGCTCCGAAAAAAAGTCCCTGTATTTTTGAATATATCTATTTTGCAAGACCCGATTCTGTGATAGACTGCATAGCGGTGCATGATACGAGGGTAAGGGCCGGGCAGATACTTGCCAGGGAATATCCCGTGGATGCGGACGTGGTAGTAGGTGTTCCCGATTCCGGACTTGATGCCGCGATAGGCTATTCAAGGGAGAGCGGGATACCTTACGAGATAGGTCTTGTTAAGAATAAATACGTCGGCAGAAGCTTCATCGCTCCTTCCCAGGACCAGAGGACCGATACCGTAAGGATCAAGCTCAGTCCGGTAAAGAGCGTTCTTGAAGGAAAGAAAGTGGTACTCATAGATGATTCGATCGTAAGAGGCACCACGAGCAGGAGGATCATAAACATCCTCAGGGAAGCGGGGGCAAAGGAAATACATCTTCGCATATCCTCACCGCCCTTCAGACATCCGTGTTTCTACGGCGTGGATATAGATTCGGAAGACAAGCTTATAGCAAACCATCATACACCGGAGGAGATCGCTGCTCTTACGGGAGCGGATTCGATAGGATTTCTTCCTATAGAAAGCCTCGGTGAGATGAGCGGATGCGAAACATATTGCAGTGCATGCTTTGACGGGGACTACCCGACGAAGATACCCTCAGATCCGAGGAAGGACAGATTCGAGAAAAAACTTTCGGAGGCCAGGTAATGATCTACAGAGGAAAGAAAAGAAAACTGATCATGTCGGACGGCAGTGAATATGTCGGCTACGGTTTTGGTGAGGATGAAAAGGATAGAGTGTGCGAGCTCGTGTTCAATACTTCTCCCGTCGGATATCAGGAGATCATGTCCGATCCTTCCTATACGGATCAGTTTGTCACGATGGCTTATCCTCTTATCGGTAATTACGGTATCAACGATGACGATAACGAGACCGCTCATCCCACGATCGGCGGATTCGTCGTAAGGGACTACAATGACGAACCCTCAAACTTCAGGAGCGGAAAGACCTTTTCCGAAACTCTTAAAGAGCTCGGAATTCCCGGCATCACCGGGGTGGATACCAGAGAGATAGTACGCAAGATCAGGGATGTGGGAACAAGAAAGGCCCTTATCACAAACGAGAGCACTACCGTGGAAGAAGGCCTTAAGATCATAGAAGAAACTGTGCTCAAACCCGATGCCGTATCAAGAGTCAGCAGACCGTTAAAAGAAAACTATATCTCGACCGATGCGAAGTACCATATCGCAGCGATCGATTTCGGAATGAAAGAAAACATACTGCGTTCCTTCCTAAAGAAAGGATGCTCGGTAACTGTATTTCCCTGGAATGTAAAAGCCGAGGATGTTGCTGCGATAAAGCCCGACGGAATATTCCTTTCAAACGGCCCCGGAGATCCCGAGGATGTTAAGGAAGCGATCGAGCTGGTAAAGCAGCTCAGGGGAAAATATCCGATCTTCGGAATATGCCTCGGACACCAGATCATCTCACTTGCATGCGGAGCAAGGACTTACAAGCTCAAGTTCGGACACAGGGGCGGAAACCATCCCGTTAAGAATCTCGAGACGGGAAGAACGGATATCACCAGCCAGAACCACTCGTATGCGGTGGATGAAAACACTCTTGCGGGAACCGGACTTGTCGTGACACATAAGAATCTCCTTGACGGAACAGTTGAGGGAGTAAGGTGTGAAAGGGACAGGATCTTCAGCGTGCAGTACCATCCCGAAAGCTGTCCCGGTCCTCACGATGCATCGTACCTTTTTGATGAATTTCTTAAGCTGATGAATAAGTGACATAGCTGTCATAAATGATCATATATATCTTACAGAGGTTTCGAAATGCCTAAGAGAACTGACATAAACAAAATACTTGTGATAGGCTCGGGTCCCATAGTCATCGGACAGGCCGCAGAGTTCGACTATGCGGGAACACAGGCGTGTCTTGCACTCAAGGAAGAAGGATACGAAGTCATCCTGTGCAATTCCAATCCCGCTACGATCATGACCGATACATCGGTTGCGGACAGGGTTTACATGGAGCCGCTCAATCTCGAATATGTTGCGAGGATCATAAGAACCGAAAGACCGGATGCGATCCTTCCCGGAATCGGCGGACAGACCGGACTTAACCTTGCGATGCAGCTCGAAAAGAAAGGCATTCTTTCCGAATGTAACTGCGAGCTTCTCGGAACCGATTACAAGAGTATCGAGATGGCAGAGGACAGGGACGAGTTTAAGCAGCTCTGCGAAAGACTCGGTGAGCCCGTTCTTCCCTCGATAGTCGTACACAGTATTGAAGAAGGTAAGAAAGCGGCAGAGGAGATCGGATATCCGGTTGTCCTTCGTCCCGCATTCACACTCGGCGGAACCGGCGGCGGATTTGCCGATAACGAGGATGAATTGAAGGAACTCCTTGCAGCGGGACTTGAGCTTTCTCCCGTCAGCGAAGTTCTTGTAGAAAAGAGCGTAAAGGGATACAAGGAGATCGAATACGAGGTTATCCGCGATGCGAACGATACCGCGATCACCGTATGTAATATGGAAAACCTCGATCCCGTCGGTATCCATACCGGTGACTCGATCGTAGTATGTCCTTCACAGACACTTACCGATAAAGAGTATCATATGCTCCGTGACTCTGCCCTCAAGCTCATCAGGGCACTCAGGGTCTGCGGCGGATGTAATGTACAGTTTGCACTCGATCCGAAGTCCTTCAAGTATTATCTCATCGAAGTAAATCCCAGGGTTTCGAGGTCATCGGCACTCGCATCAAAGGCATCGGGATATCCGATCGCGAGAGTATCGGCGAAGATAAGCGTCGGTTTTCTTCTTGAAGAGATACAGCTTGCAAATACCCCCGCTTGCTTCGAGCCCGCACTTGATTACATCGTGACCAAGATGCCACGTTTTCCTTTTGATAAATTCACCGATGCAAACCAGAGTCTCGGAACACAGATGAAGGCTACGGGCGAGACGATGAGTATCGGCAGATGCTTTGAGGAGAGCCTTCTCAAGGCGGTAAGAAGTCTCGAGTGCGGAACCATACATCTTCATATGGCAAAGTACGACGGCTTTACCGATGAAGAACTCTGGGAGCCTGTTCTCAAGATGACCGGTGACCGCATCTATGCGATCACGGAGCTGATGAGACGCGGTACAAAAGCTGAGGAGATCAGTGCAAGAACCGGAATCGACATGTTCTTCCTGGACAAGATCTATAACATAATCGAGGAAGAGAACATTCTCAAAGAGCATAAGAAGGATGCTTCATACCTATACGATGCAAAGCGTATGGGTTTTTCCGATGCGGCCATCGCATCACTTTGGGAAGTAAGTGAAAAGGAAGTATTCGAATTAAGAAAGCAGGAGAAGATCTTCCCTGTTTACAAGATGATCGATACCTGTGCATCTGAGTTTGAAAGCTATGTTCCTTACTTTTACTCTACATACGAAGGCGAGAACGAATCGATAGTTTCCGACAAGCCCAAGGTAATAGTTCTCGGTGCCGGTCCCATAAGGATCGGACAGGGTGTCGAATTCGATTACTCGACCGTTCATGCCGTACGCACCATCAAGGGATCGGGCTATGAAGCGATAGTCATCAACAACAATCCCGAGACCGTTTCCACCGATTACACAACCTCCGACAAGCTCTATTTTGAGCCTCTGTGCGTCGAGGATGTCATGAACATAATCGAGCTTGAAAAGCCCGAAGGCGTCATCGCAACCCTCGGAGGTCAGACCGCCGTTAACCTTGCGGAGCCCCTTCACGCACTCGGCGTAAAGCTCATCGGAACCGACTGCGAAGCCATCGATAAGGCGGAGAACCGTGACAGCTTCGAAAAGCTCCTTGAAGATCTCGATATCCCCGAGCCCAAGGGACTTGCGGTCACCAATATCGAAGACGGCGTAAAGGCTGCGGAATCCATCGGATATCCCGTTCTCGTACGTCCCAGCTTCGTCCTCGGCGGAAGGGCAATGCAGATCGTCTCCAAGGAAAAGGATCTCAGGCATTACCTGCAGACTGCGGTTGAGATCGATGAGGACAGACCCGTTCTTGTCGACAGATACATCAGCGGTAAGGAACTCGAGGTCGATGCGATCTGTGACGGAAAGGAAGTATTCATCCCCGGAATAATGGAGCTTGTCGAAAGAACAGGTATACACTCGGGCGATTCCATCAGCGTATATCCCACCTTCAGCGTATCCGAGAAGGTCAGGGAGACCATCAGGGATTACACGAGAAGACTGGGACTCGGAATAGGCATCAGGGGACTTTTCAATATCCAGTTCATCTGTGACAAGAACGATGAAGTGTTCATAATAGAGGTTAATCCCAGATCTTCGAGAACGGTTCCTTTCCTTTCAAAGGCAACCGGCTATCCCCTTCCCGATATCGCGACCAGGGTAAGCCTCGGAATCTCGCTTAAGGATCAGGGCATCACGGATCTTACACCCGCACCCGGAGAAAAGTGGTACGTAAAGGCACCTGTATTCTCATTCTCAAAGCTTTCCGGAATGGATGCTTACCTTTCACCCGAGATGAAGTCTACGGGCGAAGCAATCGGCTACGACAAACTCCTGCACCGTGCGATGTATAAGGCACTCGTTGCATCGGGCATCAAGCTCCAGAATTACGGAACGGTTACCTTCACCCTTGCGGATGAGGATAAGGAGGAAGCGCTTCCTCTCGCAAAGCGCTTCTATGACATGGGCTTCAATATCGAGGCTACCACCATGACCGCACTGTACTTCAAGGATCACGGCATCAGGTGCAGGCTCCGCCACAAGCTCAGTGAGGGAAGTACCGAGATCCTCGATTCCATCAGCGCCGGCTATGTAAGCTATGTCATCAACACCAGGGCGATACTTTCGGGTGTCCACTATGAGGACGGTGTTGCCATCAGAAGATGTGCGAGCGAGCACCGTATAACCACATTTACATCGCTCGATACCGTCAGGGTTCTGCTCGATGTCCTCGAGGAGATGACCATCGGCGTATCTCCCATAGGATAAGGCACAAAACACTGAATTTTACGCAAAAAGGAAGACTTTTCGTCTTCCTTTTTTAATTGAGGGAAAGGCGTAAATGTGGTATGATTCTAGGGTAGTGCGGGTATTTTTAACAGCATACATTTTTTCTTAAGGAGGGCCGGATATGAAGAGAATCGGATTGCTTACAAGCGGCGGTGACTGCCAGGCACTTAATGCGGCTATGAGAGGTGTCGTAAAGACTCTTACCCACAGCGGCCAGGCGGTTGAGATCTACGGATTCATAGACGGATACAAGGGGCTTATCTACGGTGATTTCCGTATGCTTACGGGCAAGGATTTCTCCGGTATCCTCACCAAGGGCGGAACGATCCTGGGCTCTTCGAGAACTCCTTTTAAGACAATAACCGAGCCCGACGAGAACGGACTCGACAAGGTCGATGCGATGAAGCAGAACTACTTCAAGTTAAGGCTTGACTGCCTCGTTGTTCTCGGCGGTAACGGATCGCACAAGACGGCCAATCTTCTCAGCGAGGAAGGCCTCAACATAGTCACTCTTCCCAAGACCATAGACAACGATCTCTGGGGTACCGATATGACATTCGGTTTCCAGAGCGCGGTTGATATCGCAACCCAGGCTATCGACTGCATTCATACGACCGCGGCATCGCACGGAAGAGTTTTCATAGTTGAAGTAATGGGACACAAGGTCGGGTGGCTCACGCTCAATGCCGGAATGGCAGGCGGTGCTGACATCATCCTGATCCCCGAGATCCCTTACGATATAGACAAGATCGTAGACAAGATCGAAGAAAGAGAATGCAGCGGAAGCAAGTTCACCATCATCGCGGTAGCGGAAGGCGCGGTCTCCAAGCAGAAGGCTAAGATGTCCAAGAAAGACCGCAAGAAGGCCGATGAAAAGTCCAAGTATCCTTCCGTTTCATATGAGATAGCGGATCAGATCCTTGAAAAGACCGGCCGCGAGGTAAGGGTGACCGTTCCCGGACATACACAGCGCGGCGGAAGCCCCTGCCCTTATGACAGGGTATTTGCGACAAGGCTCGGTGCCGAAGCCGGAGAACTTATACTTAATAACGAATACGGATTCATGGTCGGCTACAGGAACAGGGAGATCGTAAAGGTTCCTCTCGATGAGGTTGCGGGCAAGCTCAAATACCTCGATCCCGATGCTACCATCATCAAGGAAGCAAAGCTTACCGGAATCTGTTTCGGGGATTGATAAATGTCATATACAGCTCTCTACAGAAAATTCCGTCCCACGGACCTTTCACAGGTCAGGGGTCAGGATCATATAGTAACGACTCTCCGTAACCAGCTGGCAAACGGAAGAGTAGGACATGCTTATCTGTTCACCGGCACAAGGGGAACGGGTAAGACTTCGATTGCCAAGATCATGGCACGTGCGGTCAACTGTGAGCATCCCACGGAGAACGGTCCCTGCGGCGAATGCGATTCCTGCAGATCCATAGCCGACGGATCCTCAATGAACGTGTATGAGATCGATGCTGCATCCAACAACGGTGTCGACAATGTAAGAGGCATCATCGAGGGAGTTAATTACCGTCCGACGCTCGGAAGGTTCAAGGTCTATATCATAGACGAGGTTCATATGCTCTCGGAGTCTGCGTTCAATGCGCTGCTCAAGACTCTCGAGGAGCCGCCCGAGTGGGCAGTTTTCATTCTTGCGACCACGGAGGTCCACAAGCTTCCTTCCACGATCCTTTCCAGATGTCAGAGATATGATTTCAAGAGGATAGGCATCGATACGATCTGTTCCAGAATGCAGGAGCTGATGGAAGCAGAAGGCAGAAGTGCGGACGAAAAAGCGCTTCGTTATATCGCAAGAAAAGCCGACGGTTCGATGAGAGACGCACTCTCGCTCCTTGATCAGGCAATAGCATTCCAGTCCGAAGGAGAGCTTTCATACGATAAGACCCTTGAGGTTCTCGGAGCGGTAGATACGGAAGTTTTCAGCAGGCTTTTCAGGGGAATAATAAACCGCGATACCCTTGGATGCGTCGGTATCATAGACGAGATGGCATCGCAGGGCAAGGAGCTTACACAGTTCGTTACGGATTTTGTCTGGTATCTGAGGAACATCATGCTCATCATCGCATCGCCCGATACGGCATCGATGATCGACATCTCTACCGAGAATATGGTCAGGCTCCGCGAAGATGCGGGAATGTCCGAGCTTGACAGTGTCATCAGATACATAAGGGTATTTTCGGAACTCATCTCGCAGATCAGATATGCATCCCAGAAAAGAGTACATGTCGAGATCGCGTTCATAAGATGCTGCGAGCCCAGGATGGCGATAAAGGATCCCGAGTCGCTGACGGACAGGGTTGCCGCACTTGAAAAGAGGATGGAGGAAGGTAATTTTGTTTCCTTTTCCGGACAGGCGCAAGGTGCCGACAAAGAGACGGTCATCAGAAGCGATGTGAAGATGCCCGAAGCACCGAAGGCACTTCCCGATGATATCAGAAAGCTCATAGAAAACTGGCCGAAGGTCATCTCGGATTGCGGCAACGATACTTCTATGATCAGAAACTGCAAGCCGGTGCTTTCGGAGGAGGGACAGCTTGTGCTGTATTTCCCCGCGAATGATATGGCGGCAAGGCTTTTGAACAACGAAGCGCAGCACAGGGAGCTTTCCGAGATCTTCGAAAACCACACCGGTTCATCCGTTGACTTTGTCATAAAGAATACGGAGAGCGACGAGATATTCGAAGGAGGTCTGTATGACCTCAGGAACATAGTAAAACCCGGTACCGTAAACGTACCGATAGATACAGAAGAAAACACGGAGGAGATTTAAATGGCAAAACACGGCGGATTTCCCGGAGGAGCAATGCCCGGTAATATGGCCAACCTGATGAAGCAGGCACAGCGCATGCAGCGTCAGATGGAAGAAGGCAGGAAGGAACTTGAGAGCACGGAGTTCGAAGGAACTGCCGGCGGCGGAGCCGTTACTGTCAAGATCAACGGAAAAAGAGATGTTCTTGATATAAAGCTCGACAAGGATATCGTCGATCCCGATGATGTCGAAACTCTTCAGGATTCGATCCTTGCGGCGATCAAGGATGCCATGGACAAGGCAGATGCCGCAGGCGAACAGATAATGGGCGGTCTTAACGGAATGCCCGCAGGATTATTCTAAATGGAACTTTACAGCGGATATGTCAACAGGCTTGTTTCGGAACTTGCGGCACTTCCCGGCATAGGGGATAAATCTGCCCAGAGACTTGCCTTTCATATGATCAATATGCCGCCCGAGAAGGTTAAGCGGCTTGCGGACACCATGATGGAAGCACGCAGCAGGGTCAAGTATTGCAAGGAATGCTTCACCCTTACGGACAGCGATATGTGTCCCGTGTGCTCAAATTCATCAAGGGATCATTCCGTCATAATGGTCGTCGAAGATACCAGGGATATGGCCGCATACGAAAAGACCGGAAAATACGGCGGCGTATACCATGTGCTCCAGGGCGCGATCGCACCGATGCTCGGCGTGGGACCTTCCGATATCAGGATCAGGGAGCTTGTCGACAGGTGTTCAAAGGAAGAGGGAAGCATAAGCGAAGTCATACTTGCAACCAATTCGAGCATTGAAGGCGAGACTACCGCAATGTATATCAGCAAGCTCATAAAGCCGCTCGGAGTAAGGGTCACCCGTATTGCCAGCGGAGTTCCCGTCGGGGGAGATCTCGAATACATCGATGAGATCACTCTTACAAGGGCGCTTGACGGACGTACGGAGATATGATGTGAAAAGAGGAAGTTTTCCTTTTCACTCAATTTATGGAAATACTAAGGAGAAAGAATATGTCGGTAAATACTGAAAGTTTCGGATGCAGCCGTGACGGCAGGGAGATAAAGCTTTATACGATCACCGGTAAGAACGGTCTGAGCGCTTGCGTTACCAATCTCGGAGCGATACTTGTAAAGCTCATGGTTCCCGATGCCGAGGGAAAGGCAGAGGATGTTGTTCTCGGCTTTGACAAGGCTGAAGATTATTACGGAAACCCCAGCTTCTTCGGAGCAACGATCGGCCCCAACGCAAACCGCATCGGAAATGCGGAATATGAGATCGACGGTGTTCATTACGAACTCGATATCAACGACAACGACAGGAACAATCTTCACTCACATATCGATAACGGATACCACAAGAGAATGTGGGATGCGGATGTTACTTCCGACAACAGTGTCACATTTTCAATCGAGGACCCCGCAACACTCGGATTCCCCGGAAACAAGAAGCTTTCGGTCACATACACCGTGACCGACGAAGGCGAGCTTAAGCTCCACTATGTCGGTTCATCCGATGAGAACACCATTCTCAATCCCACCAACCATTCATACTTCAACCTTGACGGATTTAAGGCGGGAAGCATTGTTGATGAGTTCATTCAGATCGAAGCCGATGAATTCACTCCCACCGATGACGAATCCATTCCTTCCGGAGTGATCGCATCCGTAAAGGGAACACCCATGGACCTTACATCCAAGGTAAGGATCGGCGACCATATCGATGATGATTATGAGCAGCTTAATTTCGCGGGCGGATACGATCACAACTTCTGCGTAAGAGGTTATGACGGAACCCTTCGCAAGGTTGCCACCGTATGGGCAGCTAAGTCATCCAGGATCATGGAAGTATATTCCGATCTTCCCGGCGTTCAGTTCTATGCCGGCAACTTCATCAAGGAAGGACAGATCGGCAAGGAAGGTGCGGTCTTTAACAAGAGATACGGTCTCTGCCTTGAGACCCAGTATTATCCCGACGCGATCCATCACTCCAATTTCCAGAGTCCCGTTTTCGGACCGGACAGAAAGCTCGATTCCGTAACGGTATACGCATTTAAGAACTGATACCGGTTTTACCGGGGGGATAAATGGCAAAGTTACGCATGATCAAGGGCGGCTCAGACAGGTCGCCCGAAGATTACAGGGACAAACTTAAAAAGCACAGGATCATGAATCTGTACAGGACGTTCATCTTCATCGTCCTGATACTTGTGATACTTCTTATCATCTATGCCAGATTCCAGTCGCATGTCTACACAGGGTATGAGGTTATTGCTTCCGGAGACCGCACAGCCTCCGAATCGCAGAAGGATCTCCGTCTCGGACGCAGTATCCTCTCCTTCAGCCATGACGGAGCGCACTGCATAGACGGAAGCGGCAAGACCGTATGGGATCAGGGTTATGAGATCCAGGACCTGAAGATCTCGATATGTGAGGGTACCGTAGCGATCGCATCATACAACGGAAGAGATATCTATATCCTTAACGAGACCGAAAAACTCGGAAGCTTTAAGACAAATCTTCCGATAAGGGATATCGCCGTAGCTGCGACGGGAAGGGTAACGGCGGTATTAAACTCAAACGATGCCGTGCTTATCAATACCTATTCACCCTCGGGAGATCTTCTCTACAGCGGACAGATGCATATGTCCGGAAGCGGATACCCCGTCGATCTGGCGCTGTCACCTGCGGGAAATCTCCTGTGCGTAAGCTTTATCTACGTCGACGCCGGTACCGTCAAGTCCACGGTCGCTTTCTATAACCTTACCGAAGTCGGAGATAACTATACCGATTTCCTGGTAAGCAGCTACGATTATACGGATCTTGTTGTTCCCGAAGTCGGTTTCCTCGATGATTCGACCGCTTATGCGGTAGGAGACGAGAGATTCATGATATACAAAGGCTCAGACCAGCCCGAGTCCATCGGAGAGCATCTTTTCTCCGATGAAGTCAAATCTGTATTCACCGGAAACGGATATCTGGGACTTGTCTTCAGGTCCGACGATCCCGAGACAAAATACAGGATGGATGTTTATGACAGTTCGGATTCGCTCGTCGGAAAGTATGATATCAATTTCGAATACACGGATGTGCTGTTTGAAGAGTCTGACCTTGTGATATACAGTGATTCCAGATGCCTGATCTACACATACCGCGGCAAGGTCAAGTTCGACGATTCCTTCAGAAATCCAGTAAGACTGGTGATCTCCACCGACAATGCATACAGATATGTCGTATCCACTTCATCCTCTGTCGATACCATAAGACTGAACTGATAAGGATTTTTTGGGCCCGTATTTTGAAACACACACAAAATACGGGCCTTATATATTAAAAAACTGTTAAAAATATAGGTTTAATTATTTCCTATATTATTGTAAAATGCTTTTGTAGTTTATTGCACCAAAGCGTAAAGGAGACATTATGAGTAAAAAAATGACGTTTCGTAAAAAGGGACTTGCCGTCATTTTATGCCTTATGATGGGTATCGCTACCATCGCAGGCTGTGGCAAGGAAGAGGAAACTCCTGTAGTCGAAGCTGACGAGGATGCTCTTGAGATTCCCGAAGTAAAGGGAAAGGAAGAGACCGTAGGCGCTTTCACACTTCTCGTTCCCAAGGGAATGGAAGCTGAAGAAGGATCCAGCGAAAGCGTTGTAACCCTTTCCGAAGATGATGACAAAAACATTGTTTTCCAGGTAGTTGATAAGAGCGAAGCCAAGGATTATGTCAAGGCGCTTATCGAAGAGGATGATTCTTTCGAGGAGATCACTTTCAGTCTTGACGGAACCAAGTGGAGCGGAGCTTCTTACAAGAAGGATTTCGTTGTTTATGCCAAGATCGGCAAGAAAACCGTTATCGCCATCGGAACAGGATATAAGTATACCGATGACATTCCTCTTGCGGTTCTTGCTTCCCTCGAGGTTGAGAGCGATGCCGAGACCGTATCCATCGGCGGAGCTTCAGGTAAGGGCGGAACCTTTGTTTACGGAGACGGACTTTTCACCGTTGAATATACCGGAGCTTACCGCGAGGCTGATCCTTCATCCGAGTTCGGCGATCTTGTTTCAAAGGACGGAGACCAGAAGGTATATATTACTTCAGTCTATGACTGGGATGATCTTGAAGATCTCGGAGATGAGATCGCAAGCTATAATTACGATATGCAGGATCTTACCGTTGACGGCAAGGAGGCTATCCTGTTTACATACGAAGACTATTTCGGAGACATCACTGCAGATTTCGTCATTCCTCTTGACTGGGTCTACAGAACTCCTTCCGGAGAAGAGATGGTAGCCGTACGTATCTATACCACCGGTTCATCCGTTGAAGAAGCGGCTTCCGATGATTTCATGGAGCTTATAAAGAGCGTTGATGTCAACGATGATTATGTTACCGATGAAGGCGAGACAACATCCTACGGCACAGGTGACTGGGAAGAGTACTGGGAGAGAGGATGGTACGGCTTCTGGATCGTAAGTAATGCCTGCACCGATTTTGAGAGCAATATCGGATATGCATATGACTGCCTTGCAACCTTCGATTGCGAGGGCGATGAAGTTCATATGGAGGTTGTAAACGCCAAGTCCCAGGGTGACCTTGATGTAGATGTATATTTTAATCATTATGAAGACAGCACCGAATCCGGATGGCTCATATCCGAACAGGGCCAGATCCTCGGATACGATATCGGATATTATGATGCATCCATCGATCCCGAAGCGGATGCAAGACTTCTTGATGACTATATCTCAATGAGGGTGGATCTTTATGATGATGACGGCAACTGGGTTCTTGAACTCAGCTTCTTCCTCCGTCCTTGGGGTTCGGATTTCGATGAATTCCTGACCGTACCCGAATCTGATCTTCCTTACATGTGTGTAAACTGGGATCCCGTTACCGCTGATATGTTCCCCTTCAACTATGACTCCTGGTATGTAAATGTCATGGATGATCCTTTCCCGGGACTTGATGCGATCATCGGACAGGTTGTAGAATAATTGATACATAATAAGACTCCCGGCCGGACGGCCGGGAGTTTTTTATGTTTATGTTTATTTACGGGGCATTAAACGGAGGCTTTGATCATGCCAGGGGATCGGTTGCCTTGTGGCCTTTGATCATGCCCAGGGGTCGGAAGCCTTGGGTGGTCTTATGTCAGCGAGGAGCATCTGTTCCCAGAGGAACCATTTTCCGTCGCTTCCGCGTTTTCTTAAGGTAATGGGACGCTCGGTATCGGCTCCGCCGCTTCTGATAAGAAGCCTTGCATATCCGTCATTATCATACGAATATGGATTGGAGAATACTTCGATCGTAAGGGGCTCCGACGGTGTGTAGTTATTGTCCGGTGTTGCGCCCTTGAAATATGAAAGGGGAACATAGGTCTTGCCGTCCATGAAACGGTCCTTGAGGAACTGAAGCTCCATTGTGCTCAGAGGCTGGGGCCCCTTCAGGAAGTTGAGCATCTCGATGCCTGCATCCGTATTTACCGCATAGGCACAGAGTGCGCATACGGTAAGGGCTGCGGTCTTAAAGGGGCTGTCCATGGAGCATTCCGGAAGGGCCTGAAGCTCTGCGAGGCTTCCCGGGATATCCTTGAACGTAAAGCTTTCGGTCTGCTTTCCTGCTGCGTTAGCCGCACCGCGGACCGCATCACCTACGGCATTTCCGATCTCCTGGGCGGCCTTGCTTTTGATCTGATCCAATAATCCCATAAACACTCCTTTCGTTAGACGGCACCTTTTATCATTTTCTTGTTCTGGTACATTTTGTCATCCGCACGGTTTGTTATATCCTGAACGGAGCTGTCAAAATTCTTGTCATATTCGGCGATGCCGCAGGCTATGGAAACGAAATCGTCCGGAAGCGGTATCTCCTTGGTGTACGGACTAAGAGATGCCGACAGCTCCTTCAGAAGCTCGTTCCTCTTTATATAATCATTATCCGTAAGGACGGCGATGAATTCGTCTCCACCGACTCTGTATACGGGGCTGTGCTTGAAGATGTTGCATATGAGCCTGCATGCCCTTATAAGATAAGCGTCTCCGGCTTCATGTCCGTTTACATCGTTGACCAGCTTCAGATTGTTGACATCGAACATTGCTATCGCAAATTTGTAATCTTCACCCGAATTGATCTTGGACTGCAGGAATGTCTCTTTATCCTCGTAGGCTCTCCTGTTGCTGACATTGGTCAGCGGATCCTTCTTCATTATGTCCAGGAGCCTCTTATTGATGAGATCGAGATTCAGTGCATGGCGGAATTTATCTATGACCAGACCGAGTCTGTTCTGATAGGATTGCAGATCGTGATTGATGATCCTGTTCATGCAGTCTCTGAACACTATATATCCGAAGGCGTCATCCGCTTCGTGAAGTGCGAGGAAAACATAGAGATGATTGGAATCCTCCGGATCATATCCGGGGACCAGTGAACGTGAAGGGAACTGGCTGTCTTCGAATTCTTTTCCGTTTTCCATGGAATACAGTACGTCTACATGAGGACTGTAGCCTTCCCTGGAAAGGGAAATGTCGGTATCGTTGAGTGAAAGCCTGAAATTGGGTTCCAGCAGAACGTGGAAGGAATCACCTTCAATGAAGTGATCCCGGAGCAACAGATCGTGAAGGTTCGATGTGAACTCCTCGAAGGAAACGCTCGAAAGCACGGCTGAATCCATGGAATTGAGCTTTATATTGAAATATGTGGCATCGGATCTCTTGGCAAATTCAGTTCGTCCCATGCGTCTTCTGGCAGCGTCGCTGTTGCCCGCTTCAAGGCAGTCGCAGCTTTCGCCCGGAATAAATTCGCCTTCGATGATCGTGGATGTGTCGCATTTTTCACCTGCAAACAGTCTGCGGCATATATCACCGCAGGCACTGCCCATTTTAACAAAGCACTGATCCACCGAGGCGATCGAGGGATAGAATATCTGGCTGCCCTCTATATGATCGAAACCGGTCACGAGAACCTGCCCGGGAACGGATATTCCGTACTTTTCGAGGCTCATGCAGGTTTCCATGGCAAGCCCGTCATTGGCACAGATGAATACATCGGGAAGAGACCTTCCGGTTTTACAGAATTCCTTGATATATTTGGTGACGGCGGCATTTTCCCATTTTGTATAAAATACTTCCTTCAGAAGATCGTCCTCGTTATTTTCATGAAGAAAGTCCTTGACGGCTTTTAATCTGAGTTCGGAATCCAGAGAGTCGGCGGAACCCGCAAGGAAGATGATATCCCTTACGCCGTGAGTTGTTCGCAGATGCCTGCACATATCGGTCGTGGCAGAGTAGTTATCCGATCCGATGTAATAGGTATCGTCGAATCTCGATCCCTGAACAATAACGGGGATGCCGGCTTCTTTGCTTCTTTCGATGATGGATTCCGGCTGCCCTTTGAAATAAAGACCGCTTCCAAATATGACGGCCGCATCGAAGTCATGCAGGTCGGGAAGCTTGAAGATATTAAGATCACCTTTTCTGTTGGCTTCGCTGTCGGAATACATGGAATAGCCCAGGAACAGAAAGATATCCGCACCGTCAGAACGCAGGGATTCCTCCATTCCCATCAGGAATTGCGACAATATTTCACAGCACCAGCCGGTTGTAAAGACCGCGATTTTTTTCTTCATATGGGCTCCTTGCCAAACGCGATACACAGAAATATTATACCATACATTCGGGATTCGATGCATTAAGCTTGATTTTAATCATGATAAGTCTGTATTTTGTATCCGGACAGGCGCATCAAACCCGATGCTTTAGGATTTTCTCCGAAAAGTGTATAATAGATAGGTTGGAAATGAGGGAACCGAAATGGATTACAGACAATATCTGAAGGAATACTGGGATGCGATCGATAAGGCAAATGCCGCAGATTATCCTAACGGAGTTGACCCTAAGGGATACAGATGCGAGAAGCATATTGCGTACATGGGAGATTACGACCCCGCACATATGCTGAATCTGTATTATCCCGAAGATTTCGGCGCAGGATCCGGAACTCTTCCCTCGATCATCTATATCCACGGCGGCGGATGGATGTACGGTTCCGCAGATATATCGGACAGATATCTCGGTTACCTTGCAAGCCGCGGCTTTGCCGTTATGGCAATGAATTACAGGCTTCTGCAGCAGGGTGATCTGCAGGAGATGATATCGGATATATTCTCGGCTATGCAGTGGCTCGGAAAGTACGGCTCCGTGAGGGGATTTGACCTGTCGAAGGTTTTGGTCTGCGGAGATTCCGCAGGCGGTCACCTTTCTGTCCTGACAACCTGCATTTCAAGGAGCGGAGAGCTCAGGAAGATCTACGGTGTATGTGAACTTTCATATGAGATAAGTGCCGTATCGGTCAGCAGTCCCGTTGCGGAGACCGGAAGACTTTACATCGCGGCATCCGAGGATACGGAGCTCGGACAGGGTACGGCAAAAGCGTATGTGGATATGATGCTCGGTGAAAAGGGAGAGGCTGCACCGTGGAACGGTCATATGGCCGCATCGGAGGTCGTTCCCGGGATAAATATGCCTCCCGTGCATATAATAGGTTCCGAAAACGATGCCCTTACCGCACACACCGGATATCTCAGGGACGTGCTGGAAAAAAACGGCGTCCCATACGAACTGTTTTACAAAAGCAGTAAGGAGGGGATCCATCTTCTTCATGTTTTCAATATAAGCCACTGGGAGTGGTACGAGAGCATTGAAGCCAATGAGAGCATGCTCGCATTTTTCGGAAGAGTGATATCAGGCTGAGGTTTTCCGGGATCATGAAAGACAAGATCATCAAAATCATATTATCCGTTCTCGGGATCCTTCTTACATTTACGATGATCCTGCTGTCGGCAGCCATCCTGTGGATGTATGCGATATGGGGAAGGAATCTTACCATCAACGATTTCCTTTTCCAGGTGGGAACACTTGACGGAACCGGTTCCGAGATGGTCGTAAAGTTCATAGTGTTCGCGCTCATTCCCTCCGTACTTCTTACGGCAGGTCTGATCTTCTTAATATATTTCCTGAAAAAGAAAGACATATACGAACCCTTTATGGGAAGGATCGTCATCGGGGCAAGTGCCCTCGTTTTCTGGTGCGTGCTTATCTTTGCCGTAAAATGGCTCAAGGTGGATGATTACTTCGGATTTGCGGGCTTCAGGGCATCGGCGGAGGCCGCATATGTACCGCCCGAGATCGTGACCATTGTTCCCGTACAGACCGTGCAAACGGGAACGGGTGAGAATGAAGAACCCGGAGAGTGGGACTATCTCCAGACATTTCTTGCAAGCGAGATGACTCCCTGGGAAAAGAACGATTCGAGGGATTTCGTTGAGAGCTATTACATAGATCCCTCCACCGTAAATCTGGTATTTCCGGAAAAAAAGAGAAATCTCATTTTTATATATCTGGAATCCATGGAGATGACATTTGCGGATAAGGATATAGGCGGTGCGTTTGATGAAAACGTGATCAGAAATCTGACACTTCTGTCACAAGAGAACGAGAATTTCTCCGGATCTTACGGACCGGGTTCCCTTTTGGACGGAGGATATTCCTATAACGGCGGAACCTGGACCATGGGTGCGATCTTTTCATCGACAGCCGGACTTCCGCTTCAGACCGGCGGCATCGAAAGAAACGAAATGAACACCCAGGAGTCATTCTATCCTTCGATAACAACCCTCGGTGACATCCTTGAAGAAGAGGAATACAGGCAGATTTTCCTCATCGGTTCGTCCGCGGTATTCGGCGGAAGAAAGCTCTATTTCCAGAATCACGGAGATTTTGAATTCAGGGATCTTATCTGGGCAAAGCAGAGCGGACATCTCCCCGGCGGTTATTACGTTTGGTGGGGATATGAGGATCAGAAGCTTTTTGAATATGCCAGGGAAACCCTTACCGAGCTCGGCGAGGGTGATCAGCCGTTTAATCTGACAATGCTCACTGTCGATACGCATATGGTCGGAGGCTATACCTGTGAACTTTGCGGGGATGAATTTGAAAACAGCTATTCGAATGTTTATGCCTGCTCCGATAAACAGGTGAGTGAGTTCATCGACTGGATAAAGCAGCAGGACTTCTACGAAAATACAACGATCATCCTTATGGGAGATCATCCCACGATGGACGGAATGTATTGTAGGAATATCGATCCTTCTTATGTAAGAAGGGTATATACCTGTATCATCAATGCTCCCGTAACTCCTGTAAGAGATGCGTACAGATCCTATTCGACTCTTGATATGCTTCCGACTGCCCTTACCGCGATGGGTGTCGAGATCCCGGGTGGAAGACTGGGTCTCGGAACAAGCCTTTATACGAACCAGAGAACCCTTACCGAGGAGCTCGGATACTCCGCGGTATCAACTTCTCTTTCGAGATATTCGTCATTTCTGGCGGAGCTTGCAAGCATAGTTCCCGTGGATGAATTCGGAAATCCGATGATAATGAACGAGGACGGAAGCATTACCACGCAGTACCCCGACGGAAGCACGAGTACATTGTATCCCGACGGAAGCCAGGCTAATCTTTACATCGACGGAAGCCAGCTCCTGATAGGAGCCGACGGCGTTGTGACTTACGTATATCCGGACGGAACCGCGACAAATGAAATACCGGCCGGCTTATTGCCGACCGGTGAAACTGTTCAGGAAACGGTTATTCCGTAGTTCTTAGAGCTGTCCCGACTTCATTTTCTTTTTGTTCTCATACATGCGCTCGTCGGCTTCCTTGACGACGTCATCGACATTCTCTGAAGGATCGTTCATATATGCCATTCCGTACGCTACGGAAACTCTTTCTTCGGGAGCGATGTCCATATTGTTTCTGAGCTTGTTCATCTCGGTGATGAACGTTTCTATCAGATCGTCCTTCTGGGCCAGAACCTTTCCCTCAAGGATCGCAACAAATTCATCTCCGCCGATCCTGTAAACGGGGCTGTTCTTGTAAGTGGTGCAAATGAGCTTACATGCGTTCTTGATGTACTCATCTCCGGAATAATGTCCGAGTTCATCGTTGATCTTCTTCAGGTTGTTGACATCGAACAGAACAACACCGAAGGTGTACTTGCTATTACTTTCCACTTTCTTGCGGATCTCGTCGAGCTGAAGTTCATATGCCGCGCGGTTCTTGACGTGGGTCAGCGCATCTATGTGTGAGAGCTCTCTGATCGAATCATTGAGCGTTTTCAGATACATGGCTTTTCTGGCTTTTTCTATCGCAGAATTGAATCTGTCGGCATATTCGCGGATCGCCGAACTTTCGATCTGATCGTAGCAGTCGGTGAAGATCAGGTATCCGACCTTCATCTCCCGCTCGTGAAGGGGAACAAATACATACATATGGAACGGATCGCTGTCCTCGAGTTCGGGGATCAGATGACTTGTCTTGATGGAGCGGATGGCCTGAAGCTTTCCGTTTCTTATGGAATAGATGACATCCTGCTTATCGCTGTAGGGATCGTAATCAAGATTGCCGGTTTTCTTCAGTTCATATCCGTATGATTCGGGATCGAAGAGGATATGGAAGTTGTCTCCTTCGAAGCCCGCATCTTCGGTTATGGCCTTCGTGAGAGTCTGTTTGATCTCACTGAACGATTCACATTTCAGAATTGCTCTTTCGATGTAAATGGTATGCCATGTTGCGAAGCTCTGGATCTGATTGGATCTGAAAGCAATGGTTCCCGCCCTGAGCCTTCTGTCGGTGATTTCCGGCAGGCACTTGCATCCGCAGCTTTCACTGGGAATGAATGTGCATGGGATCTGTGTGAGGTCTTCGACCTCTTTGCCGTCGATCAAGTCGCAGATCAGTTCGGCACAGATCTTGCCGTGTTTTTCGGAGTTCTGATCCACGGAGGATATTGAAGGATAGAAGACTTTACTCTGCTCAACATAATCAAAGCCGGTAACTATGGCATCACCCGGGCACTGAAAACCGCAGTCGCTGAGACCTATGGCGGATACCATGGCGAGCTCGTCATTGGCACAGACATAAGCATCGGAAAGCTTTCCTTCCCTGGCATCCTTCATGACGCGGTTCTGTGCGGTTGAAAGATCCCAGTTTGTATAGAGAACGTCTTCGTCGGAAAAACCGAGCCCCTTTTCCGCGCATACCCTGCGCACGGTATCAAGTCTTTCATTGGAATCTCCGTTATCCGCGCTTCCCGCAATGAAAGTTATCTTTTTTACTCCGTGAACATCGATGATATGGCGGACCAGAGCCTCCATTCCGGAGGTATTGTCTGTAGTTACGCTGTGGGCTCCGTCGAGTCTGAGCCCGTGGCTTATAACGGGAATTCCGGCTTCATGGCAGCGTTTTACGATCTTTTCCGCCTCGCCGGGGAAATCGAGAAGATTGGTGATGATCACTGCTCCGTCAAACAGGTGCAGATCAGGGAGATTCATGATGTTGAGCTCGCCGTAACGGTTACTGTCGGTCTCACCGTAACTTGCGTAGCACATAAAAAGATATATATCGATATTGAGAGGCTTTAAGACTTCCGTCATTCCTCTCATGAAATGTCCCAGTATATCAGCCGCCCAAGCGGTAGCAAAAACAGCTATTTTCTTTTTTGACATAAAATAAGTCTCCTCGGGAAAATACCTATACATCGTTAATTATACCAAAATATCTGTAAAATAGCGTATATTTTTATAAAATAATGCGTAATTTGCGGCAAATGTTCATGAATTTCGTATCTATGATTATCTGACGGCTGAGGATATAATCACAGAGAGCGTTTTTTGGCTTGATCTGATATTGGAATCCCGTGGGAAAAGGAGTAATTGTGGGCGCGATCACCGTACTTAAACAGATGACAATGATAGCCGTTTTAGCGGCTATAGGTTTTTTTCTCCAGAAGAAAAAAGTGCTTGATAAGAACTCCACTCCCGTTATTTCAAGGATCGTGGTGGATATCTGCAACCCGGCACTGATAGTTTCGACCATACTTACCGGAAATATCACGGTGACCCATGAGGAATTCCTTAAGGGTGTGGGCGTAAGTGCCGGCGTTTATCTTCTTTTTATCCTGGTCGGATATATCATCCCGCACCTTATCCGGGTTCCGAAGGATGAGCGCAAATTCTATACGATAATGTCCATATACGGAAATGTCGGATTCCTCGGGATCCCCGTGGCCAAGGCCATTCTTCCCGAAAACGCAATGCTCTACGTCATTATCTGCAATGTATTCTATTGTCTTCTTTTCTATACGCACGGAGTAACTGCCCTTTCCTCCGGAAAGGAAAAAATGAATCCGAAGAAGCTTTTAAGCCCCGGAGTGCTCATGAGCATCCTGGCGCTGATCATCTTCTGGTTTGACCTTAAGCTTCCCGAGATCGTGGTCAGGACCGTCGATTACATAGGATGTCCGACCGTATTCCTTTCGATGATCCTTCTGGGTGCTTCTGTCGCAAGGAGCAATATCATAAAGGAGATGAAGAGCATCCCTTTGTGGCTTTATATCGCCGTCAGGATGGTGCTCGTTCCGGTCGCTACGGTGCTTGTGCTCAAGGGGATCGGTGCCCCGGAGGACATGGTCAGGACCTTCTGCCTTATGTGTGCCGTTCCCGTGGGAAACCTTCCCATGATACAGGCCGAGAAAACGGGAGAGAGGACGGATGTGCTCTCAAGGGGAATAATCGTAACGACGGTATTTTCCTTCCTTTCCATAACCGTACTGATGTCGGTTGTATAAGTCTTCAAAATGCGCTAAAAAATCGGCCCGTATGATATAATAAGCCGATGGGATTTTTATCATTAAAATTCATACTGATCTTACCGATCGTTCTGATACTTTACTTTGAAGCCGGGAAGCGAGAAAAATATGATCTTTCCAAGATCGTGCTCATAGTTTCTTCCATGCTCTTTTTTCTGAGTTACGGGACGGAGTCTTTCCTATTGCTTCTGGCATCCTGTATCTTCAATCTGTTCTGGTCCGGACTGCTCCTCAAAAAGAAGAATAAGGCACTTCTTGCAGCGGGTATCGTTATAAACGTCCTGCCTCTTCTTGCGTTCAAATACCTGAACTTTTTTGCGCAGGCCGTAACGCATCTTGCGGGAGGTGAGTTTACCGCGATCGATATCATCGCTCCCGTTGCGATCAGCTACTACACATTTCAGATGATAACCTGGACTGTTGATTCATACCGCGGAGAGACAGCTTCCGTAAGGGTTTTGGATTATCTCGAGTATGTATGGTTCTTCCCCAGGATGATAATGGGACCCATTACAAGGCAGGATGAATTTGTTCCTCAGATAAATGAACATAAAAGATACATGGCGGATCCCGAGAATATCGCTACGGGTTTTGTATGGTTTACGGTCGGAATGAGTAAAAAGCTTCTTCTTGCATCCAGGTATGCGGGAGCGGGAACTTACGGATTCGTAATGGGCAGTAACCTTTCCATGGCGGAAGGATGGCTGTGCTCGATCGCATATACATTCCAAATATATCTCGACTTTTCGGGCTACTGCGATATGGCAGCAGGCGTGGCCAAGATGTTTAATATCGATATCCCGAAGAATTTCGATTCTCCCTACAAGGCTTATTCGATAGGGGATTTCTGGAAGAGATGGCATATCTCGCTCACATCCTTCCTTCGCAAATACATCTATTTTCCTCTCGGCGGAAACAGAAAGGGCAAGGTCAGGACCTACCTTAACATGCTCGCGATCTTCGTCATAAGCGGATTCTGGCACGGTGCAAACTGGACCTTCATACTCTGGGGTGCGCTTCACGGAGTGCTCATGGTCATCGAGAGGCTTTCCGAAGGATTCCTTAAAAGAATTCCCAAATTCATACGCGTGGGTGCGACGTTCATACTTGTCAACATCGGATGGATATTCTTCGCCGCACCGGATATCGGATCTGCTTTTACCTTTATCGGTGAGATGTTCAGGCCGGACAATATTCTTCCGGCAGCGGAGTTCTTCGATACCTTCGATATGGGAACGGTGCCTTTTATCAGGTTCCATTTAAACCTTGCGATCCCCGCATTTTATGTGCTCACCTTCGCAGCGCTTCAGCTTACGAAGAATATATACGAGAAGAGATACAAGCCGAACCTGAGGACCGCTGTCGTGACCGCAGTGCTCTTCGTGTGGTCATTCCTTTATGCCAATGCGGTCTCGGATTTCATATACTTTAAATTCTGATCATGGAAGAAAAAAAGACCTGGAGAAAATTTCTCATACAGACACTTGCTCTTACGGCAGCGCTGATGGCAGCGGTTGCCGCTCTTGTCGTGTGGGTCGATCCTTTCTTCCATTACCACGGCCCTGCGGCAGGCATTTCCTATATCCTTGACAATGAGAGATATCAAAATGACGGCATTGTCAGAAATTTCGAATACGATGCGCTGATAACCGGCACATCGGTCACTGAGAATTTCAGGACAAGCCTTGCGGATGAGCTTTTCGGAGTAACAAGCGTAAAGGCCGCATATGCCGGGGGATATTATAAGGAGATAGGAGACGGTGAAAGGACCGCGCTTGAGTCCAACCCGGATATCCGTATTGTCATCAGGAGCATGGATACATTTTTTGCGATGACCGAACCCGGATACCGGAATCCAGAAGCGGCCGATCCGTCATTTCTCACGGACAGGAATCTCTTTAATGACGATGCGTATATCTATAATGCAGACGTGCTTTTCGAATATGTGAATGCGGAACTTATCCGCACCGCAAAGGGCGTTCCCGGAGATAATTTCGACACCTATATGAGATTTGCGGAGGACCGTTCCTTAGGTGCCGCATATGTTCTCAAATATATTGATAATGAAGCAGTGCCTGCCGCAGAATATACCGGACTGTCCGATGAGGACAGACAGATGCTGCTCGAGAATATCAGGGCGAATCTTACCGCCAACATTGCGGCTTATCCGGATGTGGAATTTTATTATTTCATTCCTCCGTACTGCATCGCAGACTGGTACGGCAATCATATTGTGACGGGTGATCTTCCCGCGTATATTGAGACTATGAAAATACTTACGGAAGAAGTCCTTAAGTATGATAACGCTCATGTATTCTGTTTCTATGATGACACGGATCTGGTCACGAACCTTGATAATTACTCGGATCTTCAGCATTACAGCGGGGATGTATCGGACATGATACTTACATGCATGGCAAAGGGTGAGCATGAATTATTCAAAGACACCTATGCCGGATATTTTGAAGAAATTGAAGAATTCTATATGAATTACGATTATTCTCAAATGTACAGGCAGTAACGCCCGGGGGGACGTTCGATATTTCAGACGTATTTACGGGAGAAGATCATATGTCCAAGAAGAAGCTATTCCATATAGACCAGCGGTATGTTACGGTCAATCTTACACTTTGTATCATAATCTATGCCGTGGTGGTGCCTTTCTGCATCTACCTGAGCATTGATAATTTTTTCCGCGGTGATTATCTTGTGGCAAAATATGCGCTTTTCTGTGCTGTCATGACTGCGATCGCAGTCGTTAATTTCTCAATATGTAAATTCGGAAAAAAGAAGCGCTCGTGGCTTATGCACATTGCCATCAATATCCAGTGCTTTGTGTATTGGATAACCTTTGCGTTTTTCCTTTACACGGGCGGAACCGAAGGATCGAGCATTTTCCTTTTCTTTGTTGCGGTGCCCGTGGTTTTCTTTTTCTTCAATCTGTCTTACGGTATTTATTTCAGCACGGTCTTCTTCATTATGATGACCGTATATATGAATTCTCCGCTCAGAGAACTCGGATATCAGTTCCCTGAGGTTTACTATCAGAGACTTCCCATGATGTATCTCGCCGATTGTGTAATGTGTGCGGTCGCACAGTATGAGATCGTAAAAGCCAAGATCAGACAGGATGATGCTCTTGAGCAGGCAAAGCATGCCAATGAAGCCAAGACGGACTTTCTTGCAAACACGAGCCATGAGATCAGGACTCCCATTAACGCCGTGCTCGGAATGAATGAGATGATCCTCAGGGAAACGGCTAAGGCGGAAGCAATGGAGAATGCCGATGCCAAGGCATATCTGGAAGTATTCA
>JAEEQL010000113.1 GCA_016285265.1 Lachnospiraceae bacterium | reverse complement strand
CTTTCGGGAAGGATGTTCAATTCGGCAGCCGTATCCCTGAGGTTCATGCTCTTGGGATTCCAGTTGGCCTTGAAACTTACAAAATCATCCCTCCTGAGGATTGAATCGGGTCTTTCGAATCCGCTCAGAGCGTTTGCTTCATCATTTTTTGAATTGACTGTAAGAAGAACACCAAGCTGCTTATGAAGCCTTATATATTCCTGAAACTCACTGTATGTCTGCGCAAGAGAAGTTTCCTGACCGATCTCTATATTATCGGCTCCGTCGTCACCTACAATGCCGCCCCAAAGCGTGTTATCGAGATCAAGATTGAATGCTTTCTTATTCTTTCCATAAATAGATTTGATGATATTGGCTACATTAAATGCCAGATAGGGTATTGCGGGAACGGCAACGGCATATTTATACATATGCCAGTAAAAAGGAGCGGACCATTTATCCAATCCGTAAGATGCAGAGATATAATTCACATCGCAGATATAGAAATCCTTATGAGAACATGCATAATCATAAAAATCGAGATTGAGTCTGGTTACAAAATTTACTCTGCCGCGATGATCGGACGAATCCATATTCCCAAATAGTCTGAAAAAAGGATATTCGAAATTGTTCTGGATTATCGGACAATGATATCTTTCAAAAATGGAATCCCATAGTCCGTAGAACCTTTCAGCCTGAGCTTTCCGTTTGCCTTCTGCTTCATCTTTTGAGTCCGTTACAGCCGGAAAATCGGTAATATTTCTTATGCAGGTGCATATATATATCAGATCCGGAGCAAAGCTTTCCAATTCAGGGTTGGGAAACATGCCGTCTTCATAATACATATTGTATTCCGATTCGTAAAAGGAGGGCTTGATACCATAATTTAAGAGAAAGAGCTCCAGTACCAGTTTGATATCCTGTGTTGTTTCTCCGCCCAATATAGCTATTTTCTTTTCGATAAATGATCTGTTTTCGTCTGCAAGCAGAGCTTTTTTGTATGCCTTTTTCTTCTTTAAAACAGTTTCTGCTTCAAAAGGGTATTCCAATTCTTTCATCACAAGATCACTCCGATCACCTAAAGATGAGCATAAAAACACTAAGATATTATACCATTATGCCATTGGCTTTTCCACGCAAAAGAACCCCGGTCGCAGGTGACCGGGGTTCTTCTGTTCTTTTTGTAATTAAGGACGTATCGGCTTATCTTTCGGGCTTTCCTCCAAGGGTGACGTTTACTGTGTGCTCAACGTATTCTCCGTCTTCTTCTCTCAAGAAGGTCACTTCGACAACATCACCTACTGCATAATACTTTATCAGCTTTTTCAGTGCGGCATCGGTAGTGACTCTGCTTCCCTGGAAGCCTACAATGATGTCACCTTTCTGTATTCCCGCTGCTTCCGCACCGCCGCCTTCCGCAACCTCCGATACGAATATGCCTTCGGGAATTCCGTAATAAGCCGAGATCTCGGGTGTTACCTCCTGCAGATAGATCCCGATGTATCCCATATCGTCTTCGTTTACTTCGATAAGGGTGTCCCTTCCCATAAGCTCGATGATTATTTCCTTTACGGAAGAGATGGGGATTGCATATCCCATTCCCTCGACTGCGGAACCGCCGATCTTGTTGGAATTGATGCCTATGACCTGACCTGCCATATTGAGAAGTGCACCGCCCGAATTGCCGGGATTGATGGCTGCATCCGTCTGGATGTAAGTGCTTGTGTTTCCGTCGGATGTGGTCACTTCCCTGTTAAGTGCGGAAATGATGCCCGTTGTGACGGACTGTCCGTAACCGAGAGCGTTGCCGATAGCGATGACGTTCTGTCCGAGAACAAGACTGCTGCTGTCACCCAGCTCAGCTACCTTGATCGTATCGATCGTGCTTTCGTCAAGGTCACTCTTCAGTACTGAGATCACCGCGATATCCATGGAAGACTCGATTCCTTTAAGGTAAGCGGGAACTTCCGTGTCATCAATGAATGTGACCGCAATGTCGTCCGCATCGGATATTACATGGTTGTTGGTGACTATGATGTATTCATCATCCGTTTCGCCTATGATGATACCCGATCCCGATGCTTCACCGTCCTGAGTGTATGTCTGTCCCCAGTATGTGGTTGAGACGGTGTAGTATTCGGTGATCGATACCATCGAAGGCATCACATCGGCGACAACTTCCGTTATATCGCTTTCTTCCGTGGTAAGTACTCTTACCTCCGTGGGAATACTCGGATCGATACCGAGGTACGTTCCCTGACCCCCATTAGGCTGTGAAGAAACTGTACCTTCAAGGACAGGGGACGGAGAGGGTTCAGGTTTTATATGATCAGCGGTAAGAAGATTTACCGTAAAGAATCCTACACCAGCAAACAGGCCGAAAAGAAGTCCCATACAGATCGTCATCATGATCCTGCCGAAGGGATTTTGTTTTTTGGGAGCGGTAGTTTCCGGAATGTTATTGACCGGAGCCGCGAAGCTTTGCACGCTGCCTGTCGGACCGTTGTTTATAGGTATTCCTGTCTGTGGATCAAATTGCTGCGGGTTTTGATAATAGTTTTGTACGCCCGTATTGTTGCTGTTATTATAGTCGTACATTTTTTTGCCTCCTAAAGCCTTATAAGGCTTTTCGATGCTTCCGAGTATAGAACCAAATTGTGTCTTTTTTGTGACTTTTTTCTTATTTTTCTTTTGAAAAAGGAAAAAGCGTTCACGTGACAGTGAACGCTTTGCTCTTTGATAGGAAAAAGGCTCTGGGCCCTCCGCTTCCAGCAGTGGGTCGAGCCTTTTAACAACTAAATAATATCAGAATCAAGGAAAAAGTCAATATGATGATCTATGATGTAGCTGGCACTATTCTTAAGTGTATTCCTGGAGCGTTAATCCTTTTGTTATTACAAGAATACGTTTGATTCTTGGCTTTTGTTTAAAGTTTCTAATAATCTCCGCAATACAATATTTTTCCGGAAGCTTAACATATCGAAGATCGATTATGATATACGAAGACTGTTTTTCTGCTATCAATATATTGTTTTCCAGAGTTCTCTTACTTCTTCCTCTCGGACATTTTATTTCCCATTCCAATCCATCCATAACAATATCCGGTCTTTTTTGCCCAGGTATCGAACTTGGACGGATAAATACTATGTCTTTTCCTAAGTTTGCAAAAAATTTTGCTGTTTCAAATTCTTCTGCTTCAGGAGGATTATTCAGTAATGAAATATCTATTTTGCCGCTCATTAAGTCCTTTTGCGTAGCATCTCAAATACTTAATTTATTGATAGAATGCAGTTATTGCTTTGTTTATTTCTTTCGGCGTGGATGGGATGGTGTCAGTAAATTCATTTCCTTCAAAGGTCACTTTAAAAACATCTGAGGTTTCTTTTTCGTCGATTGTAATTTCAATATGATCTTTTCTGGAATTGTCGAATTCAAATCGGATCTTTCCTCGCGTTGTAGGAAAAACTTCAGGTTGAATTGACAGGTGTCTGATGATGTCGCCGGCTTTATCTATCAGCTTGCCGGAGAATGCCAATGCACCATTTCCATTCCAATTTTGTTTCAATCCGCGTATGATCTCCAGTTTCTTTAAGTTGTCACTTTTTATATCTGCAGAAGAAATGCTTTCATCTGGTCTTGATATTGAATGCGCAATGATTGAATTTGCGTAGGTTTTAAGTCTGTCAGCCTGTCTTATTCGGTTGTATTCATCTTCTGAGATGATGACAACATTCTTATTGTTGACTCTGGGAACGAAAATTATCTCTCCCGAATAAGCCAGATCGAAATATTTCTTTATATTTGCTCTGATGTCCATTTGTTTGACAATCACTGTAATCACCTCATAAGTACTAAAAAGAGTACGCTTTTATGTACTTATATTATAATCCGTACTTTTTTTACGGTCAAGTAGAGGCGGGTGTTGACATCCTGATTTTGGGTGCTATAATGAACATATGAACAGATATTCATATGTAATACAAAAGCACTCCTGTATTACAACAATCGCTAACCTTAATGAAAAGGAGAATAGTTATGAAGAAGACATACGGAATTGAAGTTGATTGCGCTGCATGCGCGCAGAAGATGGAAGATGCGGCAAAGAAGGTTGCCGGTGTAGTCGATGCAACAGTCAGCTTTATGAGTCAGAAGATGAAGGTTGAATTCGCCGATGATGCGGATCATGGCGCTATCATGCAGGATGTTGTCAAGGCATGCAAGGCTGTCGAAGAAGACTGCGAAATATTCGTATAACCTCAGGAAAACGGCGTAAGCCGTTCCCTGTTTCAAGGTGATTTCTCATGAATAAGAAACAGAAAAAAGTTTTCAACAGAATAATCATCAGTATAATCCTTCTGATCGCACTGCAGATCCTTCTGCATTTTGCGGAAGTTCCGATACTGCTTCAGTTCGCTCTCTATATGATCCCCTACATTGTGATCGGAGGCGATATTCTTAAGAAAGCATTCCACGGCATCACCCACGGACAGGTTTTCGACGAGTGCTTCCTGATGGCTGTTGCGACGGTCGGAGCGATAATCCTCGGATTCGTCACCGAAGGCGAGGAAGGCGGCTTTCTTGAAGGCGTTGCGGTAATGCTCTTCTACCAGATCGGTGAGCTTTTCCAGTCCGTTGCGGTAGGAAAGAGCAGGAAGAATATAACCGATCTTATGGACATCCGTCCCGACTATGCGAACATCGAAACGGAATCCGGCGAGCTTGAGAAGACCGATCCCGAAGATGTTTCGATCGGACAGATCATTGTGGTAAAAGCCGGAGAGAAGATCCCCATCGACGGGATCATCAGGGAAGGA
Organism: Lachnospiraceae bacterium; assembly: GCA_016285265.1. GTDB lineage: Bacteria > Bacillota > Clostridia > Lachnospirales > Lachnospiraceae > AC2028. The sequence continues at coordinate 2,983 of JAEEQL010000113.1, read as the reverse complement.
ACGGCATCCCTCGACACCTCCGCACTTACCGGTGAGAGCATGCCCGTTGATAAAACAGTTGGCGACGAGGTAATAAGCGGTTGCGTCAATATTACCGGGCTTCTAAAGATTGAGACCACCAGGGAATTCGGAGAATCCACCGTTTCGAAGATCCTCGACATGGTTGAGAATTCTTCGATGAAAAAGAGTAAGTCGGAGAATTTCATCTCAAAGTTTGCAAGATATTACACTCCGATAGTATGTTATCTCGCCCTTGCCCTTGCACTTCTTCCCCCTATATTTCTTCTCCTTATTTCGAGCGAACCCATGTGGGGAACCTGGGTCATCAGAGCTCTGACATTCCTTGTAATAAGCTGTCCATGCGCACTGGTTATCTCAATACCGTTAAGCTTTTTCGGAGGCATCGGTGCGGCATCGTCAAACGGAATCCTTGTGAAAGGCTCCAATTATCTTGAAGCACTTTCCGAAACCGGAATCATTGCTTTCGACAAGACGGGCACGCTTACCAAGGGAACATTCGAAGTGACGAAGGTGATTCCTGCGGAAGGTTTTACCGCGGATGATCTTGTGATCTATGCTTCACTTGCGGAAAAGTATTCCGACCATCCCATCGCTCTTTCGATAAAGAAGTTCGCGGAAGAAAACGGACTTAACAGCATTGAGGAGCTCATAGAGGATGAAAACATCCCCGGAAAAGGTGTCAGGGTCAGGACCGCTTCAAACGAGATCTATGCCGGTAATTCCGCTCTTATTGAAAGCATCGGATTTACTCCGATATCCGGAGTCGGCTTCTCCGGAACGGTCATTCACGTCGCATGTGACGGTAAATATGTCGGCATGATACTGATATCCGATTCGCTCAAACCCACATCGAAGAAAGCAATAGAAAATCTCAAGGCATCCGGTGTCAGAAGACTTGTGATGCTCACGGGTGACCGTAAGGAAAGCGCCGAAAATATCGCAGGTGAACTTGGGCTTACCGAATACAGGGCAGGACTTCTTCCGGGCGATAAGGTTGATGAAGTCGAAAAGCTCATCGCCGATAAAAAGGGAAAAGAAAAACTTGCATTCGTAGGCGACGGAATAAACGATGCCCCCGTCCTTTCGAGAGCCGACATAGGTATCGCAATGGGCGCGCTCGGATCCGATGCTGCGATAGAAAGTGCGGATATAGTCCTTATGGATGACGATCCCGCAAGGATCGCACTTGCAATGAAGATTTCGAAGAAGTGTCTGAGGATCGTACGCGAGAACATCATTTTTGCCATTGGCATCAAGGTTTTGTGCCTGCTTTTGGGTGCGCTTGGCATCGCAAATATGTGGATGGCGATATTTGCCGATGTAGGTGTCATGGTGATCGCCGTACTTAACGCGATAAGGTGCCTGAAAATCCCCCAAAATGCGTAAAATAATACAAAATTCATAGTTTTCGGGCCCTTCATGCTTTATAATGGAAAGTGTTTTAAAGCAGGAAAGGAATTACCGATGAACGACGAAATATTTTTTACAGAAGATAACGAACCCTCGGAAACCTCCGGGGGTTCTTTCAGTGAAGAAACGAAAGATACCGGGAGCGATGCTCCGAAGGATGAAGGAACCGACCTTACCGAAGGACACGGCGACGCTTCGAAGACCGGAGACGCCGGCAAGGGCTCATCCGATACTTATGAGGATGTATGCTTTGTATGCCGCAGGCCGGAGAGCAAAGCCGGCAAGATGTTCAGGATGCCCGGAGGAATCTGCATCTGCAGCGACTGCATGCAGAAGACCATGGATACCGTATCCCAGTTTGACTATCAGGGCATGCTGAACGGAACCCATGTGATGACGGAAGAAGAGCTTCGAAAGCTCATGGGAGATCCGACAAAATCAGATCCCGGAGATGCGGACGGTGATGCCGCCAAGGGGGCAGGTTCTCCTTTCCCCGGATTCGGCTTTGTTAACCTTGCAAATCTCCAGGGCTTCGGAGGGATTCCCAATAAGCAGAAGCTCAAGAAAAAGGATCCGAATGCTAAGCCTCTGATAGATATTAAGAATCTTCCCGCTCCTCACAAGATCAAGGATAGTCTTGATAAATATGTCGTTGGGCAGGAGCACGCTAAGAAGGTCATGTCCGTTGCGGTATACAACCACTACAAGAGAGTTGCGACGGATTCGATGGACTCCATAGAGATCGAAAAGTCCAACATCCTTCTCATTGGTCCTACCGGATGCGGCAAGACTTATATGGTACGCACACTCGCCAAGCTTCTCGATGTGCCACTCGCCATAGCCGATGCCACATCTCTTACTGAAGCCGGCTACATCGGTGACGATATCGAAAGTGTTATCTCCAAGCTTCTTGCAGCTGCGGATAACGATGTCGAAAAAGCAGAGAACGGAATCGTCTTTATCGATGAGATCGATAAGATTGCAAAAAAAGAAAATTCAAACCACCGCGATGTGTCCGGTGAATCCGTACAGCAGGGAATGCTCAAACTCTTAGAGGGCTCCGAAGTTGAAGTCCCCGTCGGCGCATCCAGCAAGGGAGCCATGGTTCCTCTTGCCACCGTCAATACCAGAAACATTCTCTTTATCTGCGGAGGCGCTTTCCCCGGACTTGAGGATATCATCAAGCAGAGACTTTCCAAGACCAACTCGATAGGTTTTGGCGGGACCCTTAAAGATTCCTATGAAAATGATCCCGATATCCTCTCCAAGGTAACAACCGAGGATATCAGAAAATACGGAATGATCCCCGAGTTTATCGGACGTCTTCCCATTATCACAACCCTTCAGATGCTTACGAAGGAAATGCTCATCAAGATCATGACAGAGCCCAAGAATGCAATACTCAAGCAGTATCAGAAGCTCCTTGAGCTTGATGAAGTTAAGCTTGAATTTGCCGATGATGCTCTCGAAGAGATCGCTGATAAAGCAATGGAGCTTAAGACAGGTGCAAGAGGACTCCGCAGCATCATCGAAGACTATATGCTCGATATCA
>JAEEQL010000112.1 GCA_016285265.1 Lachnospiraceae bacterium | reverse complement strand
ACAAGATGAATTTTTCTTCCGATATGACTGAAAAGGAATACCAAAGAGATGCAAATTATCTTGATACAGATGATATTGCGGAAGATGTTCTGGCGGAACATGAGAAGATTAACTCATCGGATGTTATCGTATTCATTTATCCTGTTTTCTGGACCGAAGCTCCCGCAAAAGTAGTAGGATGGTTTGACCGTGTGTGGTCTTACGGTTTTGCATACGGGGACAAAACCATGAAAACGCTTGATAAAGGAATGATACTCTGTTCTGCGGGAAATCCCGCGGACAGACTTGAGAAGTTCGGATTCCTTGAAAGTATGAAAAGAGTGATGATCGGAGACAGGCTTTTCGGACGGGTAAAGAAGACGGAGTTTGTCGTATTTGACAGTACCTCGAGAGAAAAGAAACTTCGTGAAACTAATTGGGATGCCAACCTTAAGAAGGCATACGAAAAAGGATTTACACTTTTTTCCGATGACGAAGAAGGGTTTTCACTTGACGGGAAGTTCTTTACCGTAGTAGAGAATTCTGAATCCGGTGAAGTATCCGATATGACGGTATTTGCGTATCATCAAAAAGAGAACGTTATTTGGGCAGAGTATTCGGGAGGAAGTATAGTCAAAGGATTTTTAACGGGTCTGATCGATGCTGACCGTAAACTTCATTTCAATTATCAGCACGTGAACAGCGCGGGCGAAATGAAAACCGGAATGTGTGACTCGGTGCCTCAAACGGAAAACGGAAAGCTGAGATTCTATGAGAAGTGGAAGTGGACTTCGGGCGAAGAGGGAACTTCGATCATAGAAGAGATTTAAGGAGAGATTGTTATGAAACAATACATTGCAGACGCATTCACGGATACGTTATTCCATGGAAATCAGGCAGCGGTATGCGTTCTTGATGAATGGCTGCCCGATAAAATGATGATGGATATAGCAAGGGAAAATAATTTCTCGGAAACTGCATTTACCGTTAAAGCTGGTGAAGGATACGATCTGAGATGGTTTACTCCGGGTGATGAGATCAATCTTTGCGGACATGCCACTCTTGCGACCGCATATGTGTTGTTTAACTTTTATGAAAAGGATGCCGACGGAATTGTGTTCCACACAATGAGCGGAGACTTATTCTGTGTGAGAAGAGGGGAACGTATAGAAATGGATTTCCCCGCTTACAGTCTTAACGAAGTGCCTGTTACGGATGAGATGGCGGCTGCAATGGGAGCGACTCCCAAAGAGGCTTACTTAGACCGTGATCTGCTTCTGGTATATGAAGATGAAGATATCATCCGCAATATGAAGCCTGACATAGAAAAAGTAAAACAGCTTAAAGGTATGGGCGTCGGCGTTACCGCTCCCGGGAAAGACTATGACTGCGTTTCACGTTTCTTCGTGCCCGAACTGAGTATTCCCGAGGATCCGGTCACAGGTTCCGTGCACTGTATGATAACACCTTATTGGACAGAGCGTCTCGGCAAAAGCTCTCTCAAAGCGTATCAGGCATCTGACCGGGGAGGTGAACTTGTCTGCGAGCTTAAGGGTGACAGGGTGATCATATCCGGGAAAGCAGTGATTTTTGCCGTCAGTGAACTTATGCTCTGAGAAGGATAAGCAAATCTGATGAATTTTTGAAAGATAAGTATTCGACTGTCATAAAGCCCCGCTCAAATGAGCGGGGCTCTTTGTATTTAAGTCTGTATCTGTGCCGTATAGAGATTGTAATAGATGCCTTTTCTTTCGAGAAGTTCGGAATGCGTTCCGATCTCCGCAATGTGATGGCCGTCTATTACCATTATCCTGTCGGCATTCTTGAGAGTGGACAGTCTGTGCGCTATCGCGAATGTCGTCTTTCCCTTTGTGAGTCTCTCCAGTGCTTTCTGGATCATGAACTCGCTCTCGGTATCAAGGCTTGCGGTTGCTTCATCGAGTATCAGGATCCGAGGGTCGGGAAGTATGGCTCTCGCGATCGCTATTCTCTGGCGTTCTCCGCCGGAAAGGGTATATCCCTTTTCGCCTACATATGTATTGTATCCGTCCGGAAGTGCACAGATGAAGTCGTGTGCGTTTGCAAGCTTGGCAGCTCTTATTATTTCTTCTGTCGTGGCATCGGGCTTTGAGAATCTGATGTTGTCTATGATCGTTCCCGAGAAAAGGAATGTCTCCTGAAGAACGACACCGAGCTGGGAGTGGTATGACTTCCTGCTGATGTCCTTCATATCGGTTCCGTCTACGAGGATCCTTCCGTCATCGGTTTCATACAGTCTCATGAGCAGGTTGATGAGTGTTGACTTTCCCGTTCCGGAGGCGCCGACTATTCCGATCATTTCTCCGGGTTTTACCACCGCATTGATGTCTTCAAGAACGGGACGGTATGATTTGTATCCGAATGTTGCATGATCGAATGTGATCTCGCCTTTTATATCGATATCCTTGACGGTATCAGACTCTTCGGGTACGTCCTGTGCGAGGACATCGTATATTCTCTCGAGGCTGCTCGTGAGTCTGGATATCTCTCTGGGAAGTCTTCCGAGCCATCCTATGTACTGGAAGAGGAGGAGAGTGTAAGCAATGAACTGATAGAGCTCACCGGGTGTCATCTTATAGTTGAAGACATCAAGTCCACCGAAATAAACGACTATGACAAGCCCCATTCCCATAAGAACGTTTACGAGAAAATCAAACATTGCCCAGAAACGTTCGTTCTTTTTCTGGATATCTGCAAAGATTCCGGAGACAGACTTAAATCTTTCCGATTCGTCCTTTTCCTTACCGTATGTCTTGACGACTCTCATTCCCGAGATGACGTCCTGAAGCTCACTGGCTACGTCGTCATTTTTCTTGTACTGGAGATGGAAGATGCGGCCTATGGTTTTCCTGAACGTGATCATAAGTGCCGATACGAACGGAACCAGGATGAAGGTGAGCAGTGCAAGCTTAATGTTCAGCACCATCATGAATACGATGTCCCAGATGAAGATGAAGAGGATCGCAAACAGGTTGCAGAATACATCGGCCATGAAGTCACTGATGAACCTTGTATCCTGGGTGATCCTGTTCAGCAGCTCGCCGGGCCTTCTGTCACCGATAAAGCTTAAGGGGAGCTTCTGGTATTTTTCAAAAAGCTGTCTTCTTAAGTCCGCCGCGATCTTGGAACCGAGCCTTGCCGATGCGTTGCTCTTCATTATGTTAAGGACAACGATCGATGCACTGAAGGTGAACATCAGTGCAAGAAGAGCATATGCGGTCTTAAGGCTGCCGTTTCCGCTGAGTACATCGTTGATGAGGTGCTTTTGTACTTCGGGATTTAACAGCGTTGTCACTGCCACCAATACCATGATCAGGAAGACACCGAGAAAGTCCTTTTTGTAGGGCCCGGCCATCTTCACGAACATACTTAAGAAACCGCCCTCGCCCGAGCACTTGGGGCAGCGTTTTGTTCCGGGGATCGCCCTTCCGCATATGGGACAGGTCTTTTCGTATTCGTTGCTGATGACTTCTTCGAACCTTCCGGAGATCAGGATGTTGATACCACGCGCAACGTAAGCGTATCTTCCGAGATGCCTGGAAGAATAGTGAGCGAGTACCTTGTGAGAATCACCCTGTCTGACCGTGAGGATTCCTCCTCCTATGCCGGGTTCGGCGGTGGCTTTGTCAAGGTCTGCGATATTTATTATCGTTTTCTTTTTTCCGCGGATGATGAAGAGCTTTGAGGTGGTCACGACAAAATAGGAATCGTCTGTCCAGTTTCCTTTTTCATCGATGTCGATCGGAACGGCGTAGTAGATTTTTTCACCTTCCGAAAGCTCCACCAAGCTTTCTGCGTTTTGCGGAATGTCGTATCTTAAAATCATTTCAGGTCCTCATGATCTTTGAACTGTTACAGGAAGAGATCGAGCATTCTCTTTTCCTTCTGCGAAAGCGCATCGACATCCCGTATCTCGAAGCGGTTCTCATCGACGTCGACAATGACCAGTCTTGTGTCGGAGAGTTTGCTAACGGCATTCGATCCCATGTTGATCGCGAATCTGCATTCGCCCTTGTCCGTCATAACGTGGAAATAAGCATAGCCGTATTCGTCCTTGATGCTGTAGATCCTGCTGATGACGGGAGTGAAATAGCAGAGAGTAAGCTGATCGGAGATGACCTCTTTCGTTTCTCCGGACATTGCATCAAGGTCTTCGATGATGCCTATCTCTTTTCCGTCGCCTTCATATTCCCTTACAGAGAGAAATCTGTTTGCATCCGAAAAAGGAAAGAGTCTTATGATCCTTACCCTGTCGTAATGTTTGCCGTCAAGATCGAGGCTTACAAATCCTCCGTCCGTACGTGTGAATACGGCACTCACGGGGATGATACGTGTTGCGGTCATTTCTTCCGCTTTTTGTTCAAATATGTTGAGAGTGTTGTCTGACATTTTGTTCTCCTTGGTAACACAGGAAGGTCTGTTTTAAAAGCTTTCGCTTTTACGCTGCAGCGATTTGTTCTGAAGGTCTAAGAGGTTATGGAAGATTCCGTCTTCACGTGCGTACAGTTCGTCCCAGGTTCCTTCTTCAACGATCCTGCCGCCGTCGATAACGATCAGCCTGTCGGCATCCTTAAGGGTTGAGAGTCTGTGTGCGATGGAAAGTGTTGTTCTTCCTTTGACAAGATACTTTAGAGAATGCTGTATCGCTTTTTCCGTTTCGGTATCAACGCTTGCGGTAGCTTCGTCGAGTATCAGTATCTTGGGATCTGCGAGGATCGCTCTTGCGATCGATATACGCTGCTTTTCGCCGCCCGATAAGTCCTTGCCGGATGCACCTATGACAGTGTCGTATCCGTCGGGAAGTTTTGAAATGAATTCGTGTGCGCTTGCAAGCTTTGCGGCCCTGATGATGTCGGCCTTGCTTGCGTTTTCATTTCCGTATGCGATGTTCTTTGCAACGGATCCCATGAAGATGTATGTATCCTGTGATACCATCGCAACGTTTCTTCTGAGGTCTGAGAGCGCAAGGTCCTTGACACAGGTTCCGTCGATGCTGATCGATCCTTCGTTTACATCGTAGAGTCTGGATATCAGGTTGACGAGAGTGGATTTGCCGGCACCGGATCTTCCGACTATGCCGAGCATTTCTCCTTCCTTTACCTTAAGGTTTATGTTCTTGAGAACGGGACGTCCTATCCTGTATCCGAAGGTCACATTATCAAGTTCGATCTCGCCCCTGGGCTGCGTCAGCCTTACAGGGTTTTCCTTTTCGCGGATCTCCGGGATCGCATCTATGATCTCAAAGAGCCTTTCCGCTGAGTTTATGCTTTCGGCCCACATCCTGAATATCCAGGAAAAGGAATTCATGGGACCGTTCAGCTGCATTACATATCCTACGAAGGTGATGAGTACGCCGAGCTCGATCTCATGGGTCTTCATTACAAAGAATACGCCGACGATCCAGATCCAGATGCTTGAAACCTCCTGAACCATGTTGTAGAGGATCGCGAATTTGTTTCTGAGTCTTACTATGTTGATCTCGGCATCACGGAGATTCTCGCTGGGGTGGACAAACTTTACGATCTCGTTTTCCTGCTGTCCGAATGCCTTTACCACACGTGCTCCGGTGAGATTGTCGTTGGCCTTGGCGGTAACGGCTTTCTCGGCACGGTGTCTTTTGCCGGAAAGATTCCAGAGTCCGGGGCGGAGCTTGACTGTCATGAAGACCAGAAGAGGAAGGAGAATGCATGCTATGAGTGCCATCTTCCAGTTCAGCCTGTACATGACGGTAAACGTGACGATGATCGTTATTCCGTGAACGAATACCATCGGGATTCCGTCTATGAAGAATTCCCTTACTCTTTCGGAATCACTCAGGACTCTTGTCATCAGACCGCCGGTCTGTTTGTTTACGAAGAAGTTAAGGGAAAGCCTGCTCATCGAATCGAAGACATCGGTCTTGATATCCCTGACGGTGTAGGCTGCGACCTTCGCCATGCAGAATACCTGGAAATAGTTTGAGACCGACTGAATGACCTTTACGCCGATCATCGTAAGGGCGACCATTCCCAGAGCAAGGATGTATCTGCCGCCCAGTCCGAAGCGTGCGAGGAATACTTCGTCCTTTTCGAGGACATGGTCAAAGAGGACCTTACCCGTCAGGTACGGCCACGCAATGCTGAGTGCTGCTGAGGTCAGATATGTAATGAAAAGAATGAACAGCCCGAACTTGTATTTAAGAAAGTATCTCAGGGTTCTGAAGAAGATGGAGCGCTTGCTCTTTTTCTTCTTTTCTTCTGTCTCTTCGGCACCGTCATCGGGGCTTTCTTCATCCTGCGTGATCTCTTCACCCTTAAGGAAGCCCTTGAGCTTGCGGAAGAGGACATTCATTCCGGATGAATACCTGTTGGTGAATGCCGCAAGGTGCGTGGGAACTCCTTTGTAGGAAGCCGAAAGGACATTTGAACCTATGTAGGTATCGAGGCGCAGGTGGGCCAGCTCACTTATTTCGTAAACGTATGTATCCGTTATGGCCGCCTCTTCGTCCGGCAGGTTTTCGGGTACGGGCACCCCGTTAAAAAGATTCAGATGTCCTTCGGGGAGCTCTTTTGTGCAGACGACTACCTTGTCAGTGGTGACGGCTATAAAGCCCTCGATATATTCTCCCGAAAAGGAAAGATCTATGGGGCTTGATAACAGAACCCCGGATTCCTCTATTCCGAGACTCTTTAGCTTTTCAATATCGGTTTTTTTGAGTTTTGGATCTTTGTTCAAGAAATTTCTCCGTTATTGTCTCTTTTTTCGAATTGATTTGTATTTTAACATAGGAAAACCCCTGAATCATCCATATTATACCTGCGGTAGAACAACTCACGGTAGAAAAGCAGGCTTTTTGAGACTTTTGAGATTTTCGTAAAATTTTTATGAAAAAAGAGAGGGATTTCTTAATTAATGGGGTATATACATACGGTGACTGTTTTTACAGGAGAAAACTATGACCATCAGAGAAATGCTTGAGGAGCGCGAAGAGCAGATCTTAAGCCCTTACGCATCACTTTCCAAAAATTCAAAAGGACGCGACACGGATGAGCCCCAGTGTGACATAAGACCCGTTTACCAGAGGGACCGTGACAGGATAGTCCACTGTAAGGCCTTCAGAAGGCTTAAGGATAAGACGCAGGTTTATCTGATCCCTGAGGGCGATCACTACAGGACCAGACTTACCCATACTCTCGAGGTTTCACAGATAGCCCGCACGATCTCCAAGGCGCTCAGGCTCAACGAGGACCTCACCGAGGCAATAGCGCTGGGCCATGATCTCGGACATACGCCTTTCGGACATGCGGGAGAGAGAGCACTCAACTCGGTATGTCCCCTGGGCTTTAAGCACAACGAGCAGAGTGTAAGAACCGTCGAAAAGCTTGAAAAGGACGGAAAGGGCCTGAATCTCACATGGGAAGTCAGGGACGGGATACTGAACCACCAGACCTCCAGGATGCCCTCCACACTTGAAGGCAAGGTAGTGAGATTATCCGACAAGATCGCATATATCCACCACGATATGGACGATGCGGTAAGGGGCGGGGTTCTTACAGAAATGGATGTTCCCGCTTCGATAAGGGATGTCCTCGGATCGACTCCCGGTGACAGGCTCGATACTTTTATGCACGACATCATCACAAACAGCAAGGAAAAGAACGATATCTGCATGAGTGACGGCGTGATGGATGCCATGAAGGAGATCAGGCAGTTCATGTTTGAAAGGGTTTATACGAACCCCGATATCAAGTCAGAAGAAGGCAAGGCCGAAACTCTCGTCATAACGCTCTACGATTATTACATGCACCATCTGGACAAGCTGCCTGAGGAAAAC
>JAEEQL010000016.1 GCA_016285265.1 Lachnospiraceae bacterium | reverse complement strand
CGGGAGATGAGGGATTTGCGGTTGCTTCGACCCTTTCCAAGGAAAAAATTTCCGCTGTCATCGATGAACTTAAGAAAGCGGGGGCTAAGCCCGAAGGCTCAATACTCGGTATTGATGATGCGGAGAGCAAAGGACTCATTGAATCGATCAAGAAATGTGACAAGCCTGTCGTTTACATTTTCAGTTCGAAGGAAGATGTCAGGAAGGATGAACTTGCTCTTTCGCTTCTGAGCAAGTGCGGCAAAGAACCCATGTGTGCCGTTCTTGCGGATTCGGATGACGGACTGATCAGGGCATATTACGCAGGCAAAAGATCAAGATTTGCGGATGACGCTAAGAATAAGAAATGATAACCTACGGACTCTTCCTGTATATCATTCTTACCGCGGTTGTTGTATTTCTGGCATTCGGAATAGGGACCGTAAGCGAGAAGGATGTACTGACGAAAAATCCATACACATCCAGACTTACCGCAAGAAACCGCATCATAGCCCTTGCGATATTTATTCTGCTGTCCGCGGTTTCCGTCTGCAGGATCGCTGTCGGTAACGACTACTGGGTATACAGGGACAATTTCAATCTCATCGCACAGGACAGACATGTCAGCTATGAGATCGGCTTCAGGTATGTGGTGAAGTTCCTTCAGTGGTTTCTTGATTATGATAATTACCTTCCGATATTTGCATTCTTTTCACTCGTGACAGTATTCCTGATGGTCAAGGCCATTTACGATCAGAGCGAGTGGTTTGTGTTTTCTCTTTTTATATTCATGACTGCGGGCTACTATTTCGGAAGCCTGAACAATGTCAGATATTATCTTGCCCTTTCCGCAGCGATGTATTCAATCAAGTATGTTCTCGGAAAGGACTACATCAAGTTCATTGCCGTCATTGCCTTCGCGGCGCTTTTCCATAAGTCCGTGCTGATAGTCATTCCTCTTTACCTCCTTGCGACGGTGAACTGGAACCGCATCGGGCATATCATCATAGGTGCATTCTGCGCAACACTTCTTTTCTTCCCCGGACTTTACCGCAGTATCATCTTTATCTTTTATCCCTTCTATGAGGGATCGATGTTCGATACCGGTCAGACGAGCCTGACCAATATCGCAAAGGCTGCGGCGGTATTTATCTTCGCACTTATATACCGTGAAAACGTAAAGGAAGATCCGAAGCTTAAATTCGGATTCTACTGCAATCTCTGGGCACTGCTTCTGTATGTGTTCTGTTCGTTCATGCCCGAGATCTCCAGGATCGGTTTTTATCTCAATATCACCAATATATTCTTTATTCCCGGTCTGATACGCAGGATCGAAAACAAAAAGGCAAGGACCGTATGGACGGTTCTTATCTGCATTGCATTCATAGCGTTCTTTGCACTCTTCTTAAGGAGTGCGTACAACACCGATGTCAGGATACTCCCTTATTACAACTGGATCTTCCAGTAAGAGGAAAACCACATGAAGAAAAAGATATTCAACCTTCTTTTCGCCGGATTGTGCTGCCTTATGATTGCCGGATGCGGCTCGGTTACGGAAGAAACCGCTGATGATAATGAAGATATCGTCGAAGAAGATGGCTATGATGATGACGTGCCCGAGGAAGAGGATGAACCCGGAGAGCACTCCTCGGATGAAGAATATTTTATCCTTCCCTACTTCGGCTCAGATATGTTTCACATCGTTGACGGAGAGGGTGATATCCTGTATGAGATCGATAAGAAGGAGATTCAGGATTCTCTGACCGATGCCGATGGGGATAAATATATTGTTAGCGGCGAGGAAGGACTTGAAGCGGATGCGGTCTGCTTCGGTGAAGGTTTTCTTTTTTTCGATGAATTTATTTACGGTGATGAATATGATTATCATCCGATAGTTTTTGCGGTCGGCGGGATCGATGACGGAAATTATAAAATTTATCCGCTCTGGGAGGGAAGTACGGAGCAACGTGTGAGAAGCGTTGATTATTACAACGGTTCCCTTTATATAGATTTTATTCTCGGATACGATGAGAATTATGATATATCCGGATACAGTGAGTTAGCATTTACATACGATGAAAACACGGATTCTTTTACATGTGAGGAGACTCATGATCTGGATGCGGTCTTTGAGAAGGCGGTTTCTGTAGGTATGTCGATAGAGGGACAGGACAGGCACAGTGGAACGCTGACTTATTGCTACAGAAGAACTCTTGATGAATGCGGTTATATTTTTGCAGGCGGAGAGGACTTTCTTGCGGCTGTCGATGAGAGTGGCAAAGTGCTGAAACGTATTGATACCGGCAAGAAACTTTATGCATTTTATTATGATGCCGGGAATCTGTTTTATCTTAACAGTGACTATACCAATCATTTATACAGCATATTTGTCACTGATGTAAAAACCGGTAAAGAAACACAGATAGGCGAGTCTATCTACAGTACACAGCTCACCGGAGCGAATCTCCTTTCGAATGCCGGTGATAAGTTCTATTACACCACATATGAATATTCGGAATTCGGAATACGGAATCACCGGGTTTATGAGTATGATGCGGCGGAAGGGACAAATACCTTTTTGTACGAAGAAAAGACTGTCCCGGGTTCCGGGATTGTGCCCGCCACGGAAAGATTTACCCTTGCGGGAGATTATCTGTATTATCTCGGATTTGATGACGGAAATATCACCTGGATGCGGAGAAAAATAAGCGATGCATCCGTTCCGGAAAAGACGGGGATAATTCTTTCGCATATCCCTATGTTTGATCTCGGAACGGTTTCATATGTCTCGGATACCTATGTGTGTCCCGACTGCGGAACCGATCTTATAATGGAATACTGCGAGTACTTCATCCTGGACGATGAGTATTCCGGTCACGCGGCGGAGATAAATGATTATCTTGAACAAAAAGCTCTTGAAATGAGCGATTGGGAAAAGGATTATTACGAGACTTCCTGTACGGATCACTCCGAACGTCCCACATTCTGTCAGGTTACGAATTCTTTTGGAATGGATTCGGCCTTTGTTATAGACGGCAGATATCTTGCTGTGGATATGAGCGGATTCTGGTATGGCGGAGGGTCGGCCGGTTATTACCCAAGGGCATACTATCTGTTCGATCTTGAAACCGGCGAGAGTCTTTCGATAAATGATTTTTATACAGGAACCGAAAAGGAATTCATTGAGCTTGTCGCGAAGAAGACGGTTGAAAATTTCCTTACTTTCGATGAGTATTCAAGTCCCTACTACGGAAGCAATGAAGATGAGGTTTATTCCGATGCCAAGAGCTTTGTTTCCTTCGGAGGATTGATCAGATTTACGGACGACGGAATATATTACTGTTTCCTTCCGGACGAGGTGGCAGTGTACCAGGTGGATTATGTCGAGATTTTCATTCCCTACGAAGAACTTCTCGGAAGAGAAACTCTTAAACCCTGAAAAATAAGTGAATGCAAAAGGCAGGTCATATGACCTGCCTTTTAATCTGTTCAATTTCTTATCGGATCACTTTTTATCCCCGAGCGGGAACTTGAAGTATCTTACCGCGTTGTTGTATGAGATGTCTTCGACTATCTTGCCGAGTATCTTGTAGTCTTCGGGGAACATTCCCTTTTCGACCCAGTCACCTATGATATTACAGAGTATCCTTCTGAAATACTCGTGTCTCGTGTAGCTTAAGAACGATCTTGAGTCTGTCAGCATTCCGACAAATCCCGAGAGATTTCCGAGAGCTGCAAGCGACTTTATCTGATCTGTCATTCCCTGAATGTGATCGTTGAACCACCATGCGCTTCCCTGCTGGATCTTGCCGACTGCGGTGGAATCCTGGAAGCATCCGATTATCGTTCCGATGTATGCGTTGTCTATCGGATTGAGAGAGTAGAGGATCGTTCTCGGAAGATTTCCGAATCTTTCAAGCGAATCGAGGAAGTTCGCACACTGGTCGGAAGGTGTGTGGTTGTTGATGCAGTCGAAACCGGTATCGGGACCGATCGACTTGAACATTGCGGTATTGTTGTCCCTCTTGCATCCGTAGTGGAGCTGCATAGTCCAGTCTGCCTTTACGTATTCGCACGCCATGAATGTCATGAATGCGGTCTTGAACATATACTCGTCTTCCTTTGAAACGGGCATGTTATAAAGTCTCTTTGCAAAGATCGCTTCGATATCTTCGTCATTGGCGGGATAATACATAAGGAATTCAAGTCCGTGATCGGAGACCACGCAGCCCTGCTCCCTGAAGAACTCCATTCTTCTCCTGAGTGCCGTCTTCAGATCTTCCCAGGTTTTGATCTTGGCGACGCCGGCGGCCGAAGCGAGCTTTTTGAGGTAATCCTTGTAGTCGTGCTTTTCGATGTTCATGGCCCTGTCGGGACGCCATGCGGGAAGGACTTTTACGTCAAAAGAGGAATCCTCCCTGATCTGCTTATGCCAGCGGAGATCGTCGATGGGATCGTCTGTGGTGCAAAGGAGGGTGACACCGCTCTTTTTGATGAGTCCCCTTGCGCTCATATCCGGCTCCGCAAGCTTTTTGTTGCAGAGCTCCCATACCTCCTCGGCATTGTCTTCGCACAGATGTCCGTGGAAATCGAAATATCTCTGAAGCTCAAGGTGGCTCCAGTGATAGAGAGGATTACCGATTGCCTTTCCGAGACACGCGGCCCACTTGATGAACTTATCGTGGTCGGATGCCTTGCCGGTTATGTACTTTTCCTCGATGCCGCAGCTTCTCATAAAGCGCCATTTGTAATGGTCACCGCCGAGCCAGACCTGCGCGATATTGTCAAACCTTCTGTCCTCTGCGATCTCTTTGGGAGAGATATGGCAGTGATAATCGAGGATCGGCATTTTTTCGGCATAGTCGTGGTAGAGCTTTGATGCCGTGGCATTATCAAGCAGGAATTCATCATCCATGAATTCCTTTACTGACTTTTTGTCTGAATTGAGTCCCAGCCCTCTTGCGAAAGCATTGGGAGTGTAGCCGGTATCGTTGATGGCGTCCATTACCTTTTTCCGGGTCTTTTCACTGACGGAACCCGAATTGTTGAGGACTCTGGAGACCGTGGCGATGGATACGCCGGCCTTTTCTGATATATCATATATGGTGAGGTTGCTTTCTTTCACTTCTGCCTCCGTATATTATGAAAAATAATGTTATCGGCGCTCTCTTTGCATGAAAGCGGTTACATTATAAATAAAATAACAGGCATTTTCAAGGGCTTAATTTTAAGTTAATAACTAATTAATTCGACATGACATACGAATTTGTATATCATAAACAGGTAGCCGGTCCGGTGAAAGGAGAATAATATGAACGAGAACATCACAAAGAGAAACGAACTGCTCGCCCGGAAGGTCATAGGGGGGCTCGAATCCCGCAATATGACGGGGTACTATGCCGCAGATAAAGCCGAAGCTCTCAAAAAGGCACTCGAGCTCATTCCCGAAGGTTCGACCGTGGCTATGGGAGGTGCAATGAGCGCCCACGAGATCGGTCTTGTGGATGCCGTAAAGAACGGCAATTACCGCTTCATCGACAGGGATGCCGTGGCTGACAAGAGATCCGCAATGATGGATTCCTATGATGCCGATGTTTTCCTTGCAAGCACCAATGCGATGACTGAGGACGGCGTTCTCATCAATATTGACGGAAATTCAAACAGGGTTTCCATGATCGCCCAGGGCCCCAAAAAGGTGGTCTTCATCGTCGGAATGAACAAGGTCTGCAAGGACGTTGATTCCGCCATGAAGAGGGCCAGAAATGTCGCTGCGCCCATAAATGCCCAGAGATTCGGTCTGAAGACTCCCTGCTCGGAGACGGGCTCCTGCATGAACTGCAAATCCCCGGATACCATATGCTGCCAGATCCTTATCACGAGATACTCGAGACATGAGGGAAGGATCCATGTGATACTGGTTAATGATGACCTCGGATTCTGATGAAAACGGGAACATGGCAAAAATCCTTTTAATTGAAAGAACATCTCATTTCTGATAAAATAGTCGGATGTGAGGTAAAAGACAGATTATGAAACTTGTTGAAAAAATATTCGGTACTTATTCCGATAGAGAACTTAAAAAGATTTATCCGATCGTAGATAAGATAGAAAGCTTAAGGCCGGAGATGCAGGCTCTTTCCGATGAGGAGCTTAAGAAAAAGACACCCTGGTTCAAGGAGCGTCTCGAAAAGGGAGAAACCCTTGACGACATCCTTCCCGAAGCATTCGCCGTCGTAAGGGAAGCGGCCAAAAGAAGCATAGGACTCGAGCACTTCAGGGTCCAGCTCATAGGCGGTATCGTTCTTCATCAGGGCAACATTGCCGAGATGAGAACCGGTGAAGGTAAGACCCTTGTGTCCACCTGTCCCGCTTATCTCAATGCACTTACGGGCAGAGGCGTTCACATCGTTACCGTTAACGATTATCTTGCAAACCGTGACGCCGAGTGGATGGGTGAGGTTCACAGATTCCTCGGACTGACCGTAGGCTGCGTGCTCAATTCGATGAATTCCGAGGAGAGACAGCAGCAGTACAATTGCGACATCACCTATGTCACCAATAACGAGCTCGGATTTGATTACCTCAGGGACAATATGGCTATCTACAAGAAGCAGCTTGTTCTGAGGGACCTTCATTTCTGTATCATCGACGAGGTTGACTCGGTTCTTATCGACGAAGCAAGAACCCCTCTTATCATTTCCGGACAGAGCGGAAAGTCCACTGCTCTTTATGAGATGTGCGATCTTCTCGCAAGACAGTTAAAGCGCGGTGATGATGTCAAGGAACTTTCCAAGATGGATGCCATCATGGGTATCACACAGGAAGAGACCGGAGACTTTGTCGTAAACGAGAAGGACAAGATCGTAAACCTTACGGAAGCGGGAACCGCACGCGTAGAGCAGTTCTTCCATATCGAGAATCTTTCGGATCCCGAGAATACCGAGATCAACCACAATATCATTCTTGCACTCAGGGCACATAACCTGATGTTCAAGGATCAGGATTACGTCGTAAAGGACGACCAGATCCTCATCGTAGACGAATTCACCGGACGTATTATGCCCGGAAGAAGATTCTCCGACGGTCTCCACCAGGCTATCGAGGCCAAGGAGCATGTTAAGGTCAAGCGCGAGTCCAAGACTCTCGCCACCATCACATTCCAGAACTTCTTCAATCTCTTTGAGAAGAAATCCGGCATGACCGGTACCGCTCTCACTGAGGAAGCCGAGTTCAGGGAGATCTACGGAATGCCCGTAGTCACCATCCCCACCAATAAACCCGTCATCAGGAAAGACCTTCAGGATGCGGTTTACAAGACCAAAAAGGAGAAGCTTAATGCCATCCTTCAGGCAACCATCGAAGCACATGAAAAGGGTCAGCCCGTCCTCATCGGTACGATCAACATCGATGCATCGGAGGAACTCAGCAGGATCTTCAGTAAGGCAGGCATAAAGCATGAAGTTCTAAACGCAAAGTTCCATGAAAGAGAAGCAGAGATCGTAGCACAGGCAGGTATCCACGGAAACGTCACCATCGCTACCAACATGGCCGGCCGTGGTACCGATATCAAGCTTGACGAGGAAGCGCTTGCCGCAGGCGGACTTAAGATTATCGGAACGGAGCGTCACGAATCCAGACGTATCGATAACCAGCTGCGCGGACGTTCCGGACGTCAGGGCGATCCCGGTGAATCCAAATTCTATATCTCACTTGAAGACGATCTGATGAGACTGTTCGGTTCCGAGAGACTCATCTCCATGTTCAATGCACTCGGAATTCCCGAGGGTCAGGAGATCGAGCACAAGGCTCTTACCGGCGCCATCGAGACCGCACAGAAGAGGATAGAGTCCAACAACTTCGGTATCCGTAAGAATCTCCTCGAGTATGACAAGGTCATGAGCGAGCAGAGACAGATCATATATGAAGAGAGACGCAAGGTTCTCGACGGCGAGAGCATGAGGGATTACATCTACAAGATGATCACCGATATCGTCGAGAGAAGCGTTGATATCTGCATCAATGATGATGTTTCTCCCGAAAACTGGGACTTCACCGAGCTCAACGAGATCCTTCTTCCCATCATTCCCCTTGAGCCCATCACCAAGGAGAGAATGAGCAAGCTCAAGAAGAACAGCATCAAGCAGGCTCTCAAGGAAGAAGCGGTCAAGTTCTATGAGACCAAGGAAGCGGAATTCCCCGATCCCGAAGCTATCCGTGAAGTGGAGAGAGTCATTCTCCTTCGTACCATCGACCGCAAGTGGATGGGACATATCGATGATATGGCCATCATGGAACAGGGTGCGGGACTTGCATCCTACGGTCAGAAGGACCCTCTTATCGAATACAGGAACCAGGGTTATGCAATGTTTGACGAGCTTATCCAGAATATTCAGGAAGATACCGTCAAGCTTCTCATGCATATCAAGGTTGAACAGAAGGTCGAGCGTGAACAGGTTGCCCAGGTAACCGGAACCAACAAGGATGATTCCGGCCCCAGAGCCCCCAAGACAAGATCGGCCCAGAAGGTTTATCCCAACGATCCCTGCCCCTGCGGCAGCGGCAAGAAGTTCAAGGCCTGCCACGGAAGACCCGGAATGAAGCTCTGAGTACTCTGAACACAGATGGAATAACCGGTAAAAGTGTTTGGAAAGAGAGCGTAATACTATGGTAGAACTTGATCAGATAAAACAGGATATTCTTTCGTACAAGGCACCCCTTGCCGAAGTCAAAGAATCACTGGACCTTGAAAACAAATCAAAGAAGATAGAAGAGCTCGAAAGGGAAATGGAAGCTCCCGGATTCTGGGACGATCCCGACAAGGCGAATGCCAAGATGAAAGAGCTCAAGAATATGAAGGATACCAGAGACCTCGTAAAGAGTCTCGAAACAGGTATCGATGATGTACTTACCCTGGTTGAAATGGGTAACGAAGAGGAGGACGAATCGCTCATTCCCGAGGCAAGGGAAGAGTTCGACAGCTTTGTGAGCAGATTCGAACAGCTCCGTCTTTCGACGCTTCTTTCGGGTGAGTATGATGATTCCGACGCCATCGTCGAACTCAATGCCGGTGCCGGCGGTACCGAGAGTTGTGACTGGTGCGGAATGCTCTTCAGAATGTATTCCAAATGGGCTGATAAGAAAGGCCTCAAGATAGAAGTTCTCGATCAGCTTGACGGTGATGAAGCGGGTATCAAATCCGTATCATTCCAGGTGAGCGGCGATAACGCATACGGTTATCTGAAGAGTGAGAAGGGCGTCCACAGACTTGTAAGGATCTCTCCCTTCAATGCACAGGCAAAGCGTCAGACTTCCTTTGTAAGCTGCATGGTAATGCCTGTCCTTCCCCAGAACAATGATATCGTCATCGAGGAAAAAGACCTTCGTATCGATACGTACCGAAGCAGCGGTGCCGGCGGTCAGCACATCAACAAGACATCGTCCGCCATCCGTATCACACATAATCCCACGGGTATCGTGGTCACCTGTCAGAACGAAAGAAGCCAGTTCCAGAACAAGGATAAGGCTATGGAAATGCTCCGTGCCAAACTCTTCGAACTGAAGATGGAAGAGGAAGAAGCAAAGAGCAAGGGTATCGCGGGTGAGATCAAGGATATCGCTTGGGGCAACCAGATAAGAAGCTATTTCCTTCAGCCTTACACCATGGTCACGGATAAGCGTACCGGATTCAAGACGGCCGATGCACTCGGAGTGCTTGACGGAAAGCTTGACCAGTTCATTGTAAGTTATCTTAAGTGGAAGAGTACCGGCGGTGCGGAAGTCGGCGGAGATGACGAAGAGGTTTAAGGATCCGCTTTTTGACCTGTTTCTGTTCAGGGGGTAAGCATATGAATAAGATCGCAACTTCCAAATTAAAACCCGGAATGGTTGTCGGAAGCGACGTTCTCAATTACGATAACAAAACGGTCATAGCCAAGGGAACCAAGCTTTCCCAGACTCTGATCACGAGACTGGAGCTTTACGGAATCCTCAGCATTTATGTTGAAGATGAGATTCCCGAGGCATCCGCTCAGGAGCCCGAAGAAGCTGCACCTGCAGCTGTCACGGAACCCGAAGACGAGCAGACCAATTACGAGAAGATCAGGGATACCCAGCTCTTCAAAGAGTTTAAGGCTGACTATGAGGAAGGAAAGAAATCACTCGAATTCCATGTCAGTGAAATGGTAGATAAGAACGTCGAAGTCGATCCCGTGCTTCTTCTTGAAAAGCCCCTTGAGATGATCTCCAAGGCAGGTTCGAGAGTATCCGTCATCGATATGCTCCATGCAATGAGAGGCTTCGATGATTCCACATTCGCTCATTGCATGAATGTTTCCCTTCTTAATTTCGTCGTTGCCGGCTGGCTCAGATGGAACAAGCAGGATCAGGAAATGGCAATGATGTGCGGTATTCTTTTTGATATCGGCAAGATGAGAGTTCCCAGGGAAGTACTCAATAAAGTTGAGCCCCTTACCGAGAGCGAGCTTATCGAAGTAAAGCACCATGCGGAGCACGGCTACAGGATCCTTAAGGATAAGAATCTTCCCGAGCATATCAAGACGACCGCGATAATGCATCATGAAAGGTTTGACGGAAGCGGCTATCCTCTCAGGATAAAAGGAGAGAAGGCAGACAGATTCGCAAGGCTTACCGCCGTTACGGATGTGTATGATGCGATGACCAGCGCGAGAGTCTACAGGGATCCCATCTGTCCTTTCAGAGTGGTTGAGATCTTTGAGGATGAGGGACTTGAAAAATATGATCCCGATATCATAATGACCTTCCTCAAGAATGTTACATATACTTACATCCAGAATACCTGCAGGCTTTCCGACGGAAAGACCGGAACGATAATAATGCAGAATCCCGGGCAGTATTCAAGACCGGTCGTTAAATGCGGCAATGAATTCATCGATCTGAACAAACGCAGGGAACTCAGGATAGAAGCACTGACATAAATTAAACCCGGCCGACGGCCGGGTTGATTTTTTGCATTTATTTACTGCTGTTCTTCGGGATTCATAAGGTTTAAGAAAAACAGCGTCCTGCATTCGTTTATGAGAGGATAGATCCATATCAGACCTATTCCGAATGACAGGATACCGAGAATGAACATCGGGATGAACAGAAGATCGATCATAAAAAACCTGCATCTGTGTCCCTTCATTTTCTGCCCTGCGATCCCGAGTACGCGTCCCGCACTGTAGGAAGGGAAATCCAGCAGCACGAAAAATGCAATGCCGTATGTCAGATGAAGATAAAGGGATCCGGCTGAAGCAAGAGCAAACAGGATCAATGAAATAATGAGCCATTTGATATCCGAGGTGATGATATAAAGCTCGGATGTCACATTGACGGGGATTGTCATGATCAATGACGGGCTCAGCAGAAAAGCCGAGATCTTGAACACCTCCGAAGGATTTTCGCGGAAGCCCCTGAAGATATCCGCTGTCTGGGCATCACGGCCCGTAGATACGTTCAGGTAATAAAGGCATATGCCGCAGGTGAACATCTCAGCGACCACTCCAAGGAACATTGCGATAAGTGCCGCAAGGACTGTGAAGACAATATCCGCGGTCGTATTCGAACTTATCGAGGAAAAGTAAGGAAGCCTGAGGAGCATTGTCGAAAGAATGCTGCCCGCATATGAGATGAGATACATCCAAATAAAATACGAGAGAGTCATCATCGCGGCTCTCCCGTATCTGCCTGCCATCATTGAAAGTGCCCGTGTCTTCAGTTCCTGAGCTGACCGGTACTTATACTGCTGCGTCAAAGTTCATTCCCTCTGTAGCCTGTTTGTGCAGGCTCTTCATATTCTGCTGATAAGGATTCTTCTCCGAAGGATATTTGATCCTGGTTGTGGTGGTTCCTCCGGAAATATAAGTGCGTCCGCACTCCGGACAGATCGCTGTGTGTATTGCTACCGATGCCTGGAGTACCTTTCCTCCTTTTTCGGAAGCTTTGGAGTATGCATTGGATACATGCTCCTGCTCGTGCGCACGGACTCTCGATCCCGCCTGAGTGGGGGACATGTGCTGGGCGGACTTGAATGAAACGTTCTCATTCGAGCCGTCCTGGTATTTTCTGGATTTGCAGGTCTGGCATTCCGCCTTATTGACTCTGCCGGGGTTACCGGTTTTGAGGGCGGATTCTTCCGCAGGTGTTACGGTGGGGCCGGCGATCCTTCTCACCTGAGACTCACTGTATCCGGGAATCTGTTCGGCAACCGATCTTATCGATAGATCCATAATGAGCCTCCTTCCCCGTAAAATGTCGGAATTGTAGGCATTTCCATGCCGTAACGGGCATACATGCGGCTTACTTCTTCAAGTACCGAAGGATCCGTCATTACCGTATATACGGAATAAACGGTTATGAATGCCCCTGTTATCATTGATATGACCGATATTATCGCTCCCGTAAGGGCGATCTTTTCGAGACTGTCTTTTCCTTTGCGGCTCAGCAATGCGAATAAAAGCCCGAGAGCTCCGAATGGTATCGCCAGAATCCCCGTGCAGAGCAGGACTGCTGATATGATGCTCATGACGAGGGCAGCCGTTCCGAATGCATGTCTTCCCTTGTCGGGATTGAAATTATTGTAAGGCGAATCACCGGTCATCATCTCTCACCGCAAATGTCTGTACTTACCTAGAATTTATCATTATTTGCTGACTATTGCAATATCACGGGACATGTACTATAATCCATTCGTTGACTTCAGGGCAGGGTGAAACTCCCTACTGGCGGTTACGGAGCAGCTTTTACAGGCAGTATCTGCAGCTTCTACAGTCCGCGACCCCGTAAAATACGGGCTGAACCGGTGAAACTCCGGTACCAACGGTGAAGGGCCTTTAAGGGTCTCAAGTCCGGATGAAAGAAGGAGGAAATTAATATGTCAGACCTGTTTAACCAGGTAGCTAAGAATGCTCTGTATGTGGTAAGTTTTGTTCTTATCATTGCAGGGCTGTTTGTTTTTGCGGTGATCGCCGAGAAGCTGATACAGAAAAAGCACGGCATTACCGACAGGACATCCGCTGCAAGAAGAGCGGCAAGCATAGGACTTTTATCGGCTTTATCCGCGATCCTCATGCTCATTGAGTTCCCGATCCTCTTTGCTCCGTCATTCTACAAGCTCGATCTGAGTGAGCTTCCCGTTCTTATCGGAGCTTTTGCATTCGGTCCTGCGGCGGGAGTCATGATCGAGTTCATCAAGATCGTGCTCAAGCTTTTCATTAAGGGAACCTCGACTGCATTTGTCGGTGAGCTTGCTAATTTTGCCGTTGGAGTTTCGTTCATTCTTCCCGCATCGGTCATATACTATGCAAAGAAGACCAGAAAGACCGCGACCCTTTCATGCCTTGTCGGTACGATCTGCATCACGATCTTCGGAACCGTGTTCAATGCGGTATATCTGCTTCCCGCTTTTGCCAAGCTCTACGGAATGCCCCTTGAGGCTATCATTGATATGGGAAGCAAGGTCAATCCTTTCGCGGGCGACAATGTATACAGCTTCGTATTCGCATGTGTTGCTCCCCTGAACCTTATAAAAGGAAGCCTCAATTCGCTCCTTACCCTTCTTGTTTACAAGACGATCAGCCCCGTCCTCAAGGGAGCGGGCATCCAGGCCGACCTGGTCAAGGAAACGGCAAAGCAGTAACCATAGTTTAACCCTGAACAATCAACTGAGATACGGATGTGCGGCACTGCTGTGCCGCACATTGTTTTTAGGACCTGAAATGTGTTATTTTATGTGAGAATCTTTTATTCGGAGGACCGGCTTGAAAAGAAAAGGCAAGGCCTTAAATTCAATAGTGATCATGATCACTACGGCGGTGATAATTGCTCTCACCGGCGCGCTGGTCGTTAACTTTATCGCTTACAGCCGGAAGTTCGGATCGGCTGAGGAAAAAGTGCCCTACGGTCATTATTATGCGATGATCACCGATAATTCGGATTCTTCTTTCTGGCAGTCCGTATATGCGGCGGCAAGGGCTTCCGCCGAGGAGCACGGTGATTATGTCGAAATGATCTCCGAGAATCTGTCGAGGGATTATTCCAAATATGAGCTTATGGAGATCGCCATAGCATCCGGTGTGGACGGAATAATAGTTTCCGCCGATGAAAGCGAACAGATGACCGATCTCATAAATACCGCCGCATCAAGGGGCATAGGAGTCGTTACCCTTTATTCGGATAATACATCCTCTGACAGACTCAGCTTTGTCGGTATCAGTAATAACGATCTCGGAAAGCTTTACGGTGAACTTATCCTCCGCCTTGCGACGGAAAGAGCGTATTCGACGGATACGATAGATGCCGTGATACTTGTCGATGCGGGATCCGTAAGTACCGGACAGAATGTCGTTCTCAGTGCCGTTCAGGAAGCGATTGACGGAGAAAGCGAAGAGACAAGAGCACTTCATCCAAACATCGAGATCTCGACATATACCGTGGATTCCACAAATGAATATTCCGCAGAGGAATCGATCAAAGGTCTTCTTCTCAGGGAAAGAAGTACACTCCCCGAGATAGTGGTATGTCTCGGAGAGCTTGATACGGTCGCGGTATATCAGATGGTTGTCGACTACAATGAAGTAGGTCTTGTAGACATCCTCGGATACTATGATTCGGAAGTAATCCTTAACGGTATCGACAGGGGCGTTATATACGCTACGATATCGGCTGACACTTCCCAGATGGGCGTTTCAAGCATAGATGCGCTCACGGAGTATTTTGATTACGGATACACCAACCAGTATTCGACTGCTGGAATATCCATCATAACCAAAGACAGGGAAGATCTGCAGGAAGGAGGTGCTCCGTGATCACACGGTTCAGAAACCTTTCGCTGCAGATAAAAATGACAGCCATATCACTTATCGCGAACCTCTTCGTGTTCGTCATCAATATCGTTCTCCTGGCCGGTATCAATATAATGAGCGGACGTATAGACAATGTCTATAAGGAGAATATGAGACTGAACGAGCTTTCCGTTTCGCTCGGAAATGTTCAGGAAGCGATGACCGAATACCTCAATGCGAAGACGAGTGATTCGCTCGAGGAGTATTACCGCTCCGCTCAGATCTATTCCGATCAGGCTGAAGCACTGTCTGCGGAAGTGACCGGAAGCCTTCCCGACAGAATGGAATATTCCATCCGCAACATGAGTTCGGAATATCTATCCGAGGTCAGTGAGACCATCGAGGCAAAGCGCGGAAGAAATGTCGAGAAATACAGAAGTCATTATGAAGAGGCCACCAAGCTTTACAGCTATATCAATACATATATCTACAGCCTTAATAATGAGCAGTTCAAGGAAAACTCCGAGAACTACAGAGAGATGATATCTGCGTTCAAGACATTCGAGACGAGCGGAAACATGATCCTCATTGCCGTTATTATTGTCAACGCACTTCTTATCATAAGGCTTACCGCAAATCTGATCAGACCTTTGAAGCTTCTTGCCGGAAGGGCGGATGAAGTCGGTAAGGGAAATTTCGATGTCGCACCCCTGACGGTTGAATCCGAAGATGAGGTAGGTGTCGTTACGCGTGCATTCAACCAGATGGTTGTAAGTATACAGAACTATATCAGACAGGTCAGGGAAAATGCGGAGACCGAGAGACAGCTGAAGGAAAAGGAGCTTCTGATGGAGGCGCATCTCAAGGATGCACAGCTTAAGTATCTTCAGTCACAGATAAATCCGCACTTCCTCTTCAACACGCTCAATGCGGGCGCGCAGCTTGCAATGCTCGAGGGTGCCGACAGGACAAGCGAATACGTTCGCGTCATGGCAGAGTTTTTCAGATACAATGTTAAGAAAGGCTTCCAGACGGTCACAGTCGGCGAGGAACTGGAGCTGGTCGACAATTATATATACATTCTGAATGTGCGTTTTTCCGGCGATATCATTTTTGAAAAGGAAATCGATAGTTCTCTTCTTAATGTAAAGATGCCGAGTATGATCCTTCAGCCTCTTGTCGAAAACTGTGTCAACCATGGCATAAGGGATATGCTCGGAGAGGGCAGGATCAAGCTCAGCGTTTACCCGATGGATGATTATGCCTGCATAAGGATCGAGGACAACGGCATCGGAATGAGCGAGGATACCATTGAAAAGCTTATGAACGGTCAGCAGCCCGATCCCGAAAAGAAAGAATCCAACGGCATCGGTATGGATAATGTTATAGCGAGACTCAAGCTCTTTTCCGAGAACGAGGATGTGTTCGACATATCGAGTGAGGGTGAGGGCAAGGGAACCAAATTTACGATCTATCTCAAAAAAGGCGGAGACAATTAATCATGTACAAGATCTTGCTTGCGGACGACGAAGGAATAGTCATCGATTCGCTTAAGTTCATAATTGAAAAAGAATTCGGAAGTGACTGTGAGACCAAGTCTGCAAAGACGGGACGCTCCGTGATCGAGCTTGCGGAAACCTACCATCCCGATATCGCGATAATGGACATCCAGATGCCCGGCATTAACGGGCTCGATGCGATGAAGGAGATCCGTTCCGGCAACGATAATATCATCTTCATCATCATGAGTGCATATGATAAGTTCGATTATGCGCAGGAAGCGATCAAACTCGGTGCGATCGAGTATATCACCAAGCCCATGGACAAGAACCTGATGATCTCCGCGATCAAAAAGGCCATGGCAATGGTCGATGAGGAGAAGAACAGGCGAACCAACGATCTCGTCGTAAAGGAAAAACTCGAGACCGTCATTCCCATACTTGAGAACGGACTTATCTACAATATCCTCTTCCACGAATATTTCGATGAGGATATCGAAAACTACAAGACAATGCTGGAGATAAACGAAGACTACGGATATATGATGGTCATCGTTTCCGGCGATGCCGCGGAAGGAAACCATATGACCAACGCGGTCGGCTCCGGTGTCAAGCTTCAGCAGCATTACCACGACATAAGAAATTACATCAAGGATTATTTCGGAGGTATCGTCGGCTCGGTAATGAGCAACAAGATCGCCGTGCTCATTCCTTTTACGGACCCTTCGATGGATTATAACGACAGAGTAAACGTGATCTCCAAGGCAAGGGATCTTGCGCATAAGCTCAGGGAAAAGACCGACATAGCTTTCAGGATCGGTATGGGAAGGGTTGAGAAGATCAGGGATATGGAGAGTTCATACCGTGATGCGATCAACGCCCTTCTTCTTACCACCAATACCGTTGCACACGCGGATGACCTTCCCATCGGATGCGAGTATTCCGAAAACTATCCCGTCGATATCGAAAAGAAGATCTTCGAGGAAGTTGAAAAAGGAAGAACCGACGCCGCTATAAGTGCGGCAAAGGAATACTTCGAATATATAAAGGGCGGGGATATCATGGACATCAGGCTCAAGATACTTGAGTTCGCACTCCGCGCCGAACATATATCATACAGTAGCGGCGGAATGGTTTACAGCATCTCAAACCGCAGGGATTATCTTCCCACGCTTATGGGAATTGACGATCCCGAGAGCTTATGGAACTGGTTCTCCGACAGGATAATCTTCTCATGCAGGAACATTTCGACCAAGCGTGAGGAAAGCTCCAACGATGCGATAGAAGCCGCAAAGAAATACATAGAGAAGAACTATACTCTCAACATTACACTTGAGGATGTATCACGCGAAGTTAATATCAGCTCTTATTATCTGAGCAGGATATTCAAGGAAGGAACGGGTGAGAACTTCATCGATTATCTTACCAAGCTGAGGATAGAAAAAGCCAAGGAGCTTCTCAGTACCACGCAGTATTCCATGAAGGAGATCTGCGCAAGATCCGGATATTCGGATCCCAATTATTTCAGTAAGACATTTAAGAAAAATGTAGGAGTGACACCTACGGAATACAGAGAGGGTAAATAATTGAAGAGAAGTATCACGGCAATAATCTTATCCGCACTTCTGCTTTTGGCATCTTGTTCGGGAACACCCGGCGAGACGACATCCGATGCGTCGCAGGGAGAGGACCAGATTGAGATCGGAATGAGTTTTGACTCTTTCGTCATCGAAAGATGGCAGAGAGACAGGGACGTATTCGTATCCACCGCAAAGGAACTCGGTGCGACCGTAAATGTGCAGAATGCAAACGGCGATATCGAAAAGCAGAAGGAACAGATAGAGTATTTCATTAATAAAGGTGTCGATGTCATAGTCATCGTCTGCATTGATTCCGAATCCCTCAGGGAGCAGGTTGAAAAAGCAAGGAATGCCGGCATAAAGATAATCGCCTACGACAGACTTATAACGGATTCGAATGTCGATCTGTATATAACTTTCGATAACTATATGGTAGGTCAGCTTATGGCGGAAGCTTTCCTCAGAAACGGACTTCAGGGCGGAAAGGTTCTCATGCTCGGCGGTTCGCCCACCGACAATAATGTACCTTTGGTCGAAGCCGGATTCAGGGATGTCTGTGCAAAATACAGGATGGAGATAGTAGATTCCATCCACTGCGACGGCTGGAGAGCGGAAATAGCGGGAGATTACATATACAGTCATCCCGAGACCGTTGCGGATGTCGATGCGATAATGTGTGGGAACGATAACCTTGCAGGTCAGGTTATCCAGGCCCTTTCGGTCCAGAGGCTTGCGGGAGAGATACCCGTGGTCGGCCAGGATGCGGATCTTGAGGCGTGTCAGAGAATAGTTGAGGGCACGCAGACGATGACGGTATATAAGCCGTTTGAAAGGCTCGCAAAGCGCGCGGCGGAATGTGCGATTGCCCTTGCAAGAGGCGAGGAACTTACCGGAGACGATATAACCACAATAAATGACGGAAGCTTTGACATACCCTATATAGGACTCGATCCCATAGCCGTAACTGCCGAAAATATGGATGAAGTCATTATAAACAGCGGATTCCACCTTAAAGAAGACGTTTATCTGTATGCCAGATAAAGGGTAAATTATTGCTTACAGCCGTGCCGGATGACAAAAAATATCCGGTACGGCTTTTTTGATGCCATAATCATAAAAAAAATTTCAAGACCCATAAAAATTAATTCCACTTGGTCCGTGTTACTTTATACGTGCAACAAAAATTTTTCCTAAAAGAAAGGGAGAACAAAAATTATGAAAAGGAAACTTTTAAGTTTGTTGCTTGCAGCATCAATGCTTACCGCAGTCCTTGCAGGATGCGGACAGAGCGGCAATGATACTACAGGCGGCCAGACAGGCAATGATCAGCAGCAGGTAGTTGATAACGGCGGAGACGATGTTACCACTCCCGCACCTTCAGATGACGGCGCGATCAAAGTCGGCGTTGCAATGCCTACCAAGGATCTCCAGAGATGGAACCAGGACGGCGCTAACATGAAGGAACAGCTCGAGGCAGCTGGATACGAAGTAGATCTTCAGTATGCATCAAACGACGTTCCCACTCAGGTTTCTCAGATCGAGAACATGATCAACTCAGGATGCAAGGTACTTGTTATCGCTTCCATCGAAGGCGATTCACTCGGAACCGTTCTTGAGCAGGCAAAAGAGAATAACATTCCCGTTATCGCTTATGACCGTCTCATCATGAACTCCGATGCAGTTACCTACTATGCTACCTTCGACAACAAGCTCGTAGGAATCAAGCAGGGACAGTACATCGAGCAGCAGCTCGGACTTGCAAGCGGCGCAGGCCCCTTCAACATCGAGCTCATCACCGGTGATCCCGGAGACAACAACGCAAGATTCTTCTGGGGCGGCGCTATGGAAGTTCTTCAGCCCTACATCGACAACGGCCAGCTTGTAGTAAGATCCGGCCAGACCGATTTCGAGACCTGCGCAACCGCTAACTGGGCAACCGAGAATGCACAGAACAGATTTGATGCTATCATCTCTGCTTACTATTCAGACGGAACTACCCTTGACGCTGTTATGGCTTCCAACGATTCTACCGCACAGGGTGTTACCACCTCTCTTGAGAACAACTACACCGGCGCTTGGCCCATCATCACCGGCCAGGACTGCGATATCGTAAGCGTACAGAACATGATCGCAGGCAAGCAGTCAATGTCCATCTTCAAGGATACCCGTACACTTGCAGCTAAGACTGTTGAGATGGTTGACGCAATCCTTAAGGGCGGCGAGGCTCCCGTTAACGATAAGGAAACTTATGACAACGGAACCGGCATCATCCCTTCATACCTCTGCGAGCCCGTATTTGCTGACATCAACAACTACAAAGAGCTCCTCATCGATTCAGGTTACTACACCGAGGATCAGCTTAAGTAATCATTAGTTCATATTTTTGGCACAGGCGGGTTAACCCCCGCCTGTGTTATGGGGTAGAGACAGCAGCGTGTATGCGAAGGAGGAATTAAGTTGGCTGACTATATACTTGAAATGCGGAATATAACCAAAACATTCCCCGGAGTCAAGGCCCTCGACAATGTTCAGCTTCAGGTTGAAAGGGGCGAGATTCACGCTCTTGTCGGAGAAAACGGCGCGGGAAAGTCAACTCTCATGAATGTTCTGAGCGGAATATATCCGTACGGATCATACGAGGGTGATATTGTATATAACAACGAAGTATGTAATTTCCATACCATTAAAGACAGTGAGGGCTGCGGGATAGTAATCATCCACCAGGAACTTGCCCTCGTTCCTTATATGACCATCGCCGAGAACATGTTCCTCGGCAACGAACGCGCTAACGGCGGCGTTATCAATTGGAATGAAACTTACGAGCTTGCGAAGAAGTACCTTGATATTGTAGGACTCAAGGAATCGCCGCAGACTCTTATCAAAGATATAGGCGTTGGTAAGCAGCAGCTTGTAGAGATAGCAAAGGCACTTGCCAAGAACGCAAAGCTTCTTATTCTCGATGAGCCTACATCATCACTTAACGAAGAGGATTCCAGAGCACTTCTCGAGCTTCTCCTGAAGTTCAAGAAGGACGGAATGACCTCGATAATCATTTCCCATAAGCTTAACGAAGTATCATATGTTGCGGACAAGATCACAGTCATCAGAGACGGCTGCTCGATCGAAACCCTTGACAAGCAGGTTGATGACTTCTCGGAGAGCAGGATCATCAAGGGAATGGTAGGACGTGAAATGTCCGACAGATTCCCGAAGCGTGAGCCCCATATCTCTGACATCAAGCTGGAAGTTAAGAACTGGACTGCATATCATCCTCTCTATTCGGAGAGAAAGGTTGTCGATAATGTCAACTTCAATGTAAGGAAGGGTGAGATCGTCGGCATCTCCGGACTCATGGGTGCGGGCAGAACAGAGCTTGCAATGAGCCTTTTCGGAAAGAGCTATGGAGAGAACATCTCCGGCGAGCTTTACATAGACGGTAAGGAAGTAAAGCTTAACTCCGTAAGCGATGCCATAGCACACGGACTTGCATATGTTACAGAGGACAGAAAGGGTAACGGACTTATCCTTTCAAATCCCATCAAGATAAATACCACACTTGCAAATCTTAACGGTGTCAGCAGGAACGGAATAATCGACAAAGACGAAGAGTACAACGTTGCATCCGAATACAGGGAAAAGCTGGGTATCAAGTGTCCGACCGTAGAACAGAACGTAGGTAATCTTTCCGGCGGTAACCAGCAGAAAGTCCTTCTTGCAAAGTGGATGTACACGGATCCCGATGTCCTGATCCTTGATGAACCGACAAGAGGTATCGATGTCGGTGCAAAGTACGAGATCTACTGCATTATGAACGACCTTGTTGCGGCAGGAAAATCAGTCATCATGATATCCTCCGAGATGCCCGAGATACTCGGTATGTGTGACAGGATCTACGTCATGAACGAAGGAAAGATGGTTGCCGAACTTAAGGGCAGCGAAGCAAGTCAGGAAATAATCATGTCTCACATAATCAAAACTGCTTAAGGAAGGATTGAAGGAGAATAAAATGAGCAAAACAAAAACACTTGATTTCGTAAAGAAATATACGATGATCATTGTACTGATCCTCGTCATAGGACTTTTCGCGGTAGCTACCAAGGGAACCATTCTGCTTCCCATGAACGTATCCAGCCTTATCTCACAGAACGCATACGTGTTCATTCTTGCAACCGGTATGCTCCTGTGTATCCTGACCGGTGGTAACATCGATCTTTCCGTCGGTTCGGTAGTCTGCTTTACCGGTGCAGTCGGTGCAACCCTTATGGTCACCTACAAAGTGCCCTGGTATCTGGCAGTTATAATCATGCTTATCGTCGGTATTCTCATCGGTGCTTTCCAGGCTTTCTGGATCGCATTTGTAAGAATCCCTCCCTTCATCGTAACTCTTGCCGGAATGCTTATCTTCAGAGGTCTTTCCAACGTAGTCCTCAACGGTATGACCATCTCCGTCAAGAACTGCACCACATTTGTAAATGTATTCGGCGGCGGTGCCAACTGTTATATCCCCGATATCTTCAAGTTTAACGGATTCAATATGACATGTATGGTGGCAGGTGCCATTGCCGCAGCTCTTTTCATCGGACTTCAGATCAAGAACAGAGCAGCAAGACTCAAGAAGCACTACGAGGTTGAAGGAGCACTTTCATTCTGGGGCAAGCTCGTATTCATCTCCGCAGTTATCCTTGCTTTCTCATTCAGACTTTCACAGCACAAGGGTATTCCTACCGTTCTCGTATGGGTACTTCTCGTCATAATCATTTACGGCTTCATTACTTCCAGCACCAAGACCGGACGTTACTTCTACGCAGTAGGCGGTAACGAGAAGGCTACCAAGCTTTCCGGTATCAATACCAACAAGGTATACTTCCTTGCATACACCAACATGGGTCTGCTTGCAGCACTTGCAGGAATGGTAACCATCGCAAGACTTACCTCTGCACAGCCCACTTACGGACAGAACTATGAGATGGATGCCATCGGTTCCTGCTTCATCGGCGGTGCTTCGGCATACGGCGGAATCGGAACCGTTCCCGGAGTTATCATCGGTGCGGTTCTCATGGGAACCATCAACCTTGGTATGTCACTTATGGGAGTTGACCAGAACATGCAGAAGGTTGTTAAAGGTCTGGTTCTCCTCGCAGCCGTTATCTTTGATGTCGTTTCAAAGCGCGGCGGTAAACTGATCTCAAAGGACTGATATAAATATATAATCCTCCCTCCCTTTGGGAACAAAAAAGCAATTGTGCGGCCGGTCCCCCCCTCGCCGCACATTGCTTTTTTTATGCCCAGGATGTAAAATAAAGTGATATTTTGTTGATATTATGCCCACTTGAAAAAGCGGGCTTCCGGACGCTTCCGGATAGACTTTTTAAGGAATCAGAAATGGTTGAATGTGACGTTAAGATATCGTCGGGTGACCTGTACGATTACAACCTGAAATATACATACGGAAAACCCATCAATATCATCGCGGAGATCGCCGGGATCGCGGCGATCTGCTACGGTATTTATTCCAAAAACATACCCCTTGCGGTCATAGGCGCGGCCGTGCTCGTGTACCTGCCCGTAACTCTCTGGATAAGGAGCAAACAGACCGCTGCCCTTAATCCGGCTTTCAAAAAGCCGCTCCACTATGTCCTTGATGACGACGGTCTTACCGTCTCCCAGGATGACCAGACCCAGACCGTTGAGTGGGATAAGTGCTTAAAGGCTGTTTCCACATCCAGGAGCATACTTCTTTTTACATCGGGCGTAAGCGCCACCATTTTCCCCAGGGACCAGCTGGGGGATAAAACGGCGCTGGTGATACGCACAATAGCGGCCCATATGCCTCCCGACAGGGTCAATATAAAGGGATAACAAGTAAATGGGCGCAGGAACGAATATAACGGAATATGAATCCTTTTCCGAAGACGAAACGTTTGGTATCGGGAAAGAGTACGGCAAAAAGGCCCGGCCCGGGAGTGTATTTTCCCTTGAAGGCGACCTCGGAGTCGGAAAGACTGTTTTTGCCAAAGGCTTTGCGGAAGGCCTTGGGATCACAGAGACGGTCAACAGCCCGACATTCACCATAATGAAGGTGTATGA
This sequence comes from Lachnospiraceae bacterium, assembly GCA_016285265.1. Lineage (GTDB taxonomy): Bacteria > Bacillota > Clostridia > Lachnospirales > Lachnospiraceae > AC2028. Next base: position 9,889 of record JAEEQL010000016.1, on the reverse strand, counting down.
GGGCGGAAGGCTGGATCTGTACCACTATGACGCATACAGGATAGAAGATCCTTCCGAGATGGAAGAGATAGGATATACGGATTACTTTTACGGCGAGGGCACTTGCCTTATCGAATGGGCATGCAATATAGAAGAATACCTGCCCGAACACTTTACGAAGATATCCATAGAAAAGGATCCGGAAAAGGGATTTGACTACCGCAGGATAACGGTAAGCGAGATATGAAGATACTGGCACTTGATTCATCGGGACTTGTCGCAAGCTGTGCCGTCCTTGAGAAAAAGGAAAACGGCGAAGAAAAGATACTTGCGCTCTGCTCGACGGATTTCAAAAAAACACATTCGCAGACGCTCCTTCCTATGATCGACCATATATGCGCTCAGACGGATTCAAAGGCTGAGGATTTCGATGCGGTTGCCGTTGCCGCAGGCCCCGGTTCCTTTACCGGACTCAGGATAGGATCCGCTACCGCCAAGGCCATAGCGATGGCTGCGGATGTTCCCATAATAGAGGTTCCCACGCTTCTCGGGCTTGCATATAACTTCAGGTGCGAAAAGAGGCTTGTATGTCCGATGATGGACGCCAGAAGGAATCAGGTCTATTCCGCACTTTACGGTTTTGAGGACGGTAAGACCGTCACATATAAAGATCAGTCGGCACTTGCACTTGAAGATATGACGGAGCTTATAAACTCCCTCGGAAAGGAAGTCGTATTCCTCGGGGACGGAGCTGATGCATACAGGGATGAGATCGTAAGCAGGGTGAAAGTCCCGTTCGTATTTGCTCCCGCTCATTTAAACAGACAAAATGCCGCATCGGTCGCGGTACTTGCCTCCGGAATGTATGCGGAAGGCAAAACGGTAAATGCCGACGATCACAGCCCGGAATATTTACGCGTATCCCAGGCCGAAAGAGAAGGTGCGAAGGATTTCAATCTGACATAGCTTAAGTTTCATCAGAGGTGGGGATCATGGAACAGACTATCAGGGAAATTAAGGTAAGGCGTATGGAGGTCAGCGATATCGGACCTCTGGCTAACATCGAGAAGCAGTGCTTTTCGAGGCCGTGGTCGGAAAGAGAATTCGGCCATCTGGTCGGAAAGACCGATGCGCTCTATCTTGTCGCCGATGTTACCTTTGAAGACGGAATGAGAAAGATCGTCGGGACCGCAGGCATGAGGATCCTCGGAAACGAAGGGGATATAGACAATGTTGCGGTGCTTCCCGAATTCAGGAATCTCGGTATAGCCGGAAAGCTTCTTGACGGACTTCTCGATATGGGAAGGCAGAAGGGAGTGACCGAATTCACTCTCGAGGTCCGTGTCGGTAACGAATATGCAATAAAGCTTTACGAAAAAGCAGGCTTTGTATCCGAGGGGATCCGCCCCGGATTTTACGAGGATCCCAAGGAAGATGCCAACATCATGTGGATCCGCAGCAAACAGTAATGTTCTTATCGGAGTATTTAAATGGTTGATGTAACACTGCTCGGAACGGGAGGAATGATGCCTCTGCCTTACAGATGGCTGACCTCTCTCATGATCAGATATAACGGCAGCTCACTTCTCATCGACTGCGGCGAAGGCACGCAGATCACGATGAAGCAGAGAGGCTGGAGTGCAAATCCCATAGATGTGATCTGCTTTACCCATTATCACGCGGATCATATAAGCGGCCTTCCGGGACTGCTTCTGGATATGGCCAATTCCGACAGGACGGAGCCTGTGACGCTTATCGGACCCAAGGGACTTGAAAGGGTTGTGAGCGGACTCAGGGTGATAGCTCCCGAGCTTCCTTTTGAAGTAAAGCTCACAGAGTTTTCCGGTGAAGGAGAATCGTTCGAACTATTCGGATACAGACTTAAGTCATTCAAAGTAAACCACAGCGTAACATGCTACGGATATACATTTGAGATCGATCGTGCGGGAAGATTCGATAAGGATGCGGCGGTTGCAAATAACATTCCTCTTGAATTCTGGAGCAGGCTTCAAAACGGTGAGACCATTGTAAGCGGTGATGTTACTTATGAACCTTCAATGGTAATGGGGCCTGACAGAAAAGGCATCAAGGTCACATACTGTACCGATACAAGACCGGTCCCTGCCATAACGGAAAATGCCGCGGGAAGCGACCTGTGCATTCTTGAAGGTATGTACGGTGAAGCAGAGGATGCTCCCAAGGCGCTCAAGAAGAAGCACATGACCATGCAGGAAGCTGCGGCGATCGCAGCGCAGGCCGGTGTCCATGAACTGTGGCTCACACATTTTTCACCTTCCATGGGAAGGGCGAAGAAGTACGAAACCGAGATAAAGGAAATATTCCCCTCATCGCTGATCCCCAAGGACGGCGAGACAAGGGAACTGAATTTTGAAGAAGACTAACGGAAACTGTTAACACCAACCGGGAAGGATCCCATGAAGTCCGGACAGATCAGAGTGACAATCATCATATTGATCCTTGTATTCGGCCTGGTAGGATATTATTCCTATCTTACGGGCAAGGCCAAGACCGATGCCAGGGAAGCCGAGATGACGGCCGTGGAAAAGATTCTTTCCAGGGACCTTGTAAGTAATTATCCTCCGACACCCAAGGAAGTGATGAAATACTACAACGACATCATGATCTGTTACTACAGTGACGATGTTTCGAATGACGAGATAGACGAACTCGGCATAAGGGCAAGAGAACTTTTCGATCCCGACCTTCAGGCGATCAACGAGACCGGTTCCTACCTGGTAAGGCTTCACTCCGATATAAGGGAGTACAAGGAGGCCGGCAGGAAGATCACCAATGCCTCGACTGCGGCCAGCACCAATGTTGACTATTACGAGCGTGACGGACACAGCTTCGCAAGACTTCTGTGCACATACAATGTCAGCGAGAACAACAATAACTACACGCTGAAGCTTATATATCTGCTTAGAAAGGATCCTTCCGATAAGCGCTGGAAGATATTCGGCTGGGATCTTATGGAGAATGTTGATCTTACCGGCGAAGGAGCGCCTTCCGCCGAAGAGAACTGATCGTGATTATGAGTACCATTCTATCGGAAAATAAAGATCTGCTCGTTCTTGGTATTGAATCATCCTGTGACGAGACCGCTGCGTCCGTTATCAGGGGATGCCGAAGTGTTCTTTCAAATGTCATATATTCGCAGATAGACATCCATACCGTTTACGGAGGAGTTGTTCCCGAGATCGCATCGAGGGGACATATCGAGAAGATCAATCTCGTTGTAAAGCAGGCTCTGTCCGAAGCGGGTGTGGGTTTAAAGGATCTGGATGCAATAGCCGTAACCTACGGTCCCGGACTTGTAGGTGCGCTTCTTGTCGGAGTCGCTCATGCAAAGGCTCTCGGCTGGGCAGCGGGCGTTCCCGTAGTCGGAGTAAACCACATCGAGGGACATATCTGTGCAAACTTTATCTCCAATCCCGAACTTGAGCCTCCCTTTATGTGCCTTGTTGCATCGGGTGGTCATTCACATTTGGTAAATGTTTCGGGGTACGGTGAATATGAGATCATCGCAAGAACCCGTGACGATGCGGCGGGAGAGGCCTTTGACAAGGTTGCGAGGGCTATAGGACTCGGATATCCCGGCGGCCCCAAGATAGACAAGGCGGCGCGTGAAGGTGATCCGGACGCGATAGTATTTCCCAGGGCCAAGGTCAGGGAAAATGAATATGATTTTTCATTCAGTGGCCTTAAGAGTGCCGTTCTCAATTATCTCAATTCCTGCAATATGAAGGGTGAGAAGATCAATACCGCGGATGTTGCCGCATCCTTCCAGAAGGCGGCAGTCGATACCCTTGTCGGACACAGCATGCAGGCTGCAAGTGACAGAGGTGTCAAAAAGTTTGCGATAGCGGGAGGAGTTGCATCCAATTCATCCCTGAGAAAAGCATTCGAAGAAGAGTGCGATAAGAGGGGAATAGAATTCTTAAGACCGGAGCCCATATACTGCACCGACAACGGAGCGATGATAGGAGTCGCAGGCTCATATGACTATCTCCTCGGTTACAGGAGCGGACTTGATCTTAATGCGGTGCCTAATCTGTCGATAGGCGAAAGAAAGGGAGTGTTTAAGGTATGAGCCGTAAAAGAAATGCTCTCGTACTCCTTGCCGGAGGCAGGGGAACAAGAATGGGCGCCGGCGTGCATAAACAGTTCCTCGAGCTCGGGGGAAAACCGCTCATCTGGCACAGTCTGAATACGGTTCAAAAGTCTGACCTTATAGATGATGTCATACTCGTTTCCGGTGAGGAAGACATGGCACAGATCAGGGAGCTCGTAAGCAGATACGGTTTCGATAAGGTCAGTATGATAGTAAAGGGCGGGGAGGAAAGATACCTTTCCGTGGCCAACGGTGTAAAGGCAATCTTCGAAAGAGGAAAGGAATGCGAAGCTTTTACCGGAACGCCCGAGATAATACTCGTGCACGACGGGGCCAGACCTTTTCTCGATGATGAGATCATCGGAAGGTGCCTTGAAGGAGTTGAAGAAACCGGAGCGTGTGTTGCGGCAGTTCCGAGCAAGGATACGGTAAAGCTTGCGGATGACAATGATATCGTCACAAGCGAACCGCCGCGTAAACAGGTCTGGAATATGCAGACGCCTCAGGTTTTCTATTCGCAGATCCTGCATGAAGCCTGTGTAAAAGCTTCCGAAGCGGACAGGGATGCGGGAATAACGGATGACGCCCGTATGGTGAGCATTTTTACGGAAACAAAGATCAAGCTTGTCATGGGCAGCTATGAAAATATCAAGATAACAACACCGGTCGATGTACTTATAGCCGGTAAGATACTGGAGGACAAAATTGGACATATCTCTTAAGATCGCCGAAGAACTGAAGATAAAAAAATCCCAGGTGGATGCCGCTGTGGGACTTATCGATGAAGGAAACACCATTCCGTTCATCGCAAGATACAGAAAGGAAGTCACAGGTTCATTAAATGACGAACAGCTCAGAAGCCTTCATGAAAGGCTTGTCTATCTGAGAAACCTCGAAGAAAAGAAAGCCTCATATATCGCCTCCATTGATGAGCAGGGAAAGCTTACCGATGAGCTGAAGGCCAAGATTGAAGCGGCCGAAAAGCTTGTCACTCTTGAAGATCTCTACAGACCCTATAAGCAGAAGAAAAAGACAAGAGCATCGGCTGCAAAGGCAAGGGGACTCGAACCTCTTGCAGAGTATATACTTGCACAGACCGCCGTTTCTCCAGTTGAAGAGGAAGCCGCCAAGTATGTCACCGGCAAGATTGCTCCCGAAAATGACACCAAAGAAGCTGCGGTAAAGGCTGCCGAGAAGGAAGTTCCCGATACCGCTGCCGCCATCGCGGGCGCATGCGATATCATTGCCGAGAGAATTTCCGATGATGCGGACGTAAGAAGCTATTTAAGAGAACTTACCGTTGCCGAAGGAAATCTCGTTTCCGTTGCGAAGGATGCCGGGGCGGAATCCGTATATACCAATTATTATGATTATTCCGAGCCTGTCTCCAAGGTTGTCGGTCACAGGATCCTTGCAATAAACAGAGGAGAAGCGGAGAAGATCCTTACCGTTTCCGTACAGGCTCCCACCGAGAAGGCGGTCGGATATCTGGAAAAGAAGTACATAACTTCCGACAACGAATATACTACTCCTCTCCTTAAGGCTACCGTGCAGGATGCATATGACAGACTCATTGCTCCCGCCGTCGAAAGAGATATAAGAAGCGATCTTACATCCAGGGCAGAGGACGGAGCAATCGATGTATTCGGCAAGAACTTAAAGCAGCTCCTTATGCAGCCTCCCATCGCAGGATGCACCGTTCTCGGATGGGATCCCGCATTCAGGACGGGATGCAAGCTTTCAATCGTCGATCCCACGGGAAAGGTTCTTGACACTCGTGTCATTTATCCCACCGAGCCCCAGAACAAAGTTGAAGAATCCAAGAACATCGTCAAGGTTCTTATCAAAAAGTACGGTGTAAACCTTATTTCCGTAGGTAACGGAACCGCATCGAGAGAATCCGAAGCCATCATTGCGGAGATCATAAGCGAGATTCCCGAATCACACGTACAGTACGTTATCACCAACGAAGCAGGCGCTTCCGTATATTCCGCAAGCGCACTTGCGACTGAGGAGTTCCCGAATTTCGACGTTGGTCAGAGAAGCGCAACTTCCATCGCAAGAAGAGTTCAGGATCCCCTTGCGGAGCTTGTTAAGATAGATCCGCAGTCCATCGGTGTCGGACAGTACCAGCATGACTGTGACCAGAAAAAACTTGCCGAGACTCTCGGCGGTGTTGTCGAAGATGCGGTTAACAGTGTAGGCGTTGATCTCAATACCGCTTCAGCTGCGCTTCTTAAGTATGTTTCCGGCGTATCCGCGGCACTTGCCAAGAACATAGTTACCTACAGGGAAGAGAACGGAAGATTCGAATCAAGAGCCCAGCTCAAGAAGGTACCCAAGCTCGGACCCAAGGCATTCGAGCAGTGTGCCGGCTTCTTACGCATAAACGGCGGTAAGGATCCCCTCGACCAGACATCGGTGCATCCCGAGAGCTATGATGCGGCAAGAAAGCTTCTCGATAAGATGGGATGTGAGATCAGGGATGAGAAAGCGATCAAGGCTTATGAGATGACGGCCGACAAGATAAAGCTTTCCGAGGAACTCGGAATAGGTGAGATCACACTTACCGATATCTTCCATGAACTCGAAAAGCCCGGAAGAGATCCCAGAGAGGATATGCCCAAGCCCGTTCTCAGAAGCGATGTTCTCGACATCAAGGATCTTAAGCCCGGAATGATCCTGAAAGGAACCGTAAGAAATGTGATCGACTTCGGCGCATTTGTCGATATCGGTGTTCATCAGGACGGTCTCGTTCACATTTCAAGAATGACCGACCATTATATCAAGCATCCTCTTGAAGTTGTATCGGTCGGTGATATCGTAGAAGTTAGAGTGGTCGATGTCGATGCGGTCAAGCAGAGGATCTCTCTTTCCATGAGACTTGATGATGACGGAAGCTCCGAGAAGAAGGTTCCGGGTGCCGGAGCACCCAAGACTAATGCTCTGCGTAATGACAGACTGGACAGACCCCGCAGGGATAATTCGGACAGACCCCGCAGAGACGATCGGAAGCCTGCCGGAAGAAGCGAGGAATTTGCTCCCGGTACCATCGGATATATGCTTGCCCATCAGAAGAAAAAATAAACCTGTGCGTTTTATGACTTTCATGTCATGTTTGCGAGGAATGTTTTATGAAGAAACTGAAGGAATTACTTGAGAAGAAGTGGTTTGCTTATACCTTTGCCGCCTGCATTGCGGTTGTTCTCTATGTTGTGCTCACGCATTTTTCCGGCATAGGCAGTTTTTTTGCGGCGTTCAAGGATGTTGTTTCACCCGTTATATGCGGAGCCGTAATGGCGTATCTTATGAACCCCATATGCAAATTCTTTGAGAAAAAGTGTTTCCGCAAAGTGAAGAAAGAAAGATTCAGACATACGCTTGCTGTGATACTGACCGTTCTCCTGGTTGTCCTTGCCGGAGCACTTCTCTGCATAGCACTGATCCCCTCACTGGTTAAGAGCATATCCGTGCTGATATCCAATGTGCCTGCTTATGCGGAAAATCTGGAAGCCAATCTTGATAAGCTTTCGGTTACGCTTTCCAAGTTCGGTATCAATGTAGAAGATATAGAAAGATCCATTGAGAAGAGTTTCACGGATCTGATAAAGACCATTCCCGATAATATCGGGACGATATTCTCCACATCCGTAAGCCTCGGAAGTTCTCTTTTCAATCTTGTTATCGGATTCATTCTTGCGGTTTATTTCATTGCGGATAAAGAGAAGTTCAAAAACAGCATAAGGCGTATACGCCATGCACTCCTTACCGATAAGAAATATGCTTCCCACACTGCATTCTGGAAAAAGTGCCATGAGATCCTTATCAGGTATCTGGGATTCGATATTCTTGACGGCATCATCGTGGGTGTAGTGAATGCGGTATTCATGGTGATCGCTCAGATCCCTTATGTACCTCTGATCTCGGTGCTCGTAGGCGTTACCAATCTTATTCCTACATTCGGACCAATGATAGGTGCCGCGATAGGTGCATTCATACTTGTACTGGTCGATCCCATGCAGGCACTCATATTCCTGATATTTACACTTGTACTTCAGCTTGTTGACGGTTATGTGCTCAAGCCCAAGCTCTTCGGAGATTCGCTGGGTGTACCGGCTGCATGGGTCCTCATTTCCATCGTTGTGGGCGGAAAGCTGTTCAGTGTTGCCGGAATCATCCTGGCCATTCCCTTTGCGGCTATAGTGGTATTCACATATGAAGAACTCATTATGCCTCTGCTTTTGGAACATAAGGCCCGGAAAGAGAAGATAGAAGCAGTGAATGACAAGTCGGAAGAAGAGTGACCAAAACGCTTGCAAACACAGTATTTATAAAGCCTGCAGGGCATTCCTGCAGGCTTTCTTCATTAGCAAATTGCAATTCAGAAAAGAAATATGTAAAATATAGTTGACATTATGCTATCGAGGATGTATTATCATTACAGAAGCTTCCGAAAGATGTTTTTACCGACGGGTAAACATACAAAACATCCGGTACAAGACAACAAACATACTTCTTTAACAGAAAGGAACAATAAAATGAGAAAGATCAATTTTGCAAGCTTTAAGGAACTCCCCAAACACGTATTTGTATGCTGGATGATCTCCACGATCCTCTGTGCACTCGCGATCATATTTCTGTCCCTCGATATTTTCGCCGGCATGTGGAATATGCATAATCCGGGAATGCTCATGCTGATCGTCGCTCAGTCAATGAATTTCTTCTTCATATGCAAGTACAGGGACAGGATCTATCCCAGATAAATAAACGATTCCCGGGATGCGAAATGCCCCGGAGTGAAAGGAGTAAGAAATGAATGTTACAGGCATAGCAGTTGGTTTAGGTTTGATCTTCGGATTGTTTTTGGTTCTGGTCCTGTATCTGGCTATCCATACCGACGGCAAGGTGATGGGAAAATATGATGAAAAGCAGATCCTGGCAAGAGGCCGTTCTTATACATATGCGTTTTATACGCTTGTTGCTTCCAATATGATCATGATGGCTCTTTACGCAATGAATGCACCTGTTCCGTTCGAACCATATATTGCATTTTTCATCGCGCTGATTCCTTCGGGTTTTGTTCAGGGGTTCTTTGCCATATGGAATGACGCCGATGAGGGACTTAATGCTAAGAAGAAAGCGGTGTTCAAGTCATATATCTGGATTGGTATTGCAAATCTGGTTTCGGCGATATTCTTTATCGCGACCGGCATGATGTATGTGGATGGGAAATTCACTATCGGACTTGTGGCTCTTCTGTGCGGTTTTATGATGTTCTTTTTGGCTGCCGTCACCTGCATCAGGAACCGCATCCGGGCAAAGGAAGAAGAGGAGGATTGAGCTTATGAAGAATCTCAGGCTTAAAGCCGCCAGGGCTTCACTCGATCTTTCACAGGAGGATCTTGCGGCAAAGTGCGGTGTATCCAGACAGACCATAAGTGCCATAGAAAAAGGTGATTACAACCCGACGATCAATCTGTGCATTTCAATATGCAAAGTCCTGAATAAAACACTCGATGAATTATTCTGGGAAGATGAGGTCTGACGGGAAAAAGAAGGCACCGGCCGAGGCGTTTTCGGATAGCTTCGGCCGGTGCTTTTTTGTATAATTATACGGCCGTTTTTTACATACTAAATATAGTTGAAAAAATCTTGAAAATTGTGTTGACTATGGCGGGTGATTTTGCTAATATAATCGTTGCCGCTGTGCTGGCGCTTTTATTTTTTTGTGCTCTAACAGCCTGGAGAGGTATCGAAGCGGTCATAACGAGGCGGTCT